>JAYRMX010000289.1:0-19129 GCA_041912475.1 Myxococcota bacterium | reverse complement strand
GGAGAAGTCCGAGGACAACCCGGTCACGCTCGCCGACCTCGAGGCCGACCGCGCGATCGTCGCGCGGCTGCGGGCCGCGTTCGCGGACGACGCGCTGCTCTCCGAGGAGACCGCGCGCGACACCTTCCGCTGCGAGCGCCGCCGCGCCTGGATCGTCGATCCCATGGACGGCACCAAGGAGTTCATCGCGCGCATTCCCGAGTTCGCCGTCTCGATCGCGCTGGTCGAGGACGCCGAGCCCGTGGCGGGCGTGGTCTTCAACCCGGCCGCGCGCGTCGCGGTCTTCGCGACGCGCGGCGGCGGGTGCTGGCGCGCCGCGGCCGGCGAGGCCGGCGGCCGGCCGCTACCCGACGCCGCGCGGCGCGTCGCCGTCTCGCGCTGCTCCCGGCTCGGCGACGCCGTGATCATCGCGAGCCGCACCGAAATCTCGCGAAACCAGCTCTCCGCCTACGCCGGATGGTGTCGAAGGATCGAGCCGGTCGGGTCGATCGCGTGGAAGCTCGCGTGCATCGCGTGCGGCGAAGGCGACCTCAACGTCTCGGTCGCGCCGAAGAACGAGTGGGACGTGTGCGCGGGAGACCTTCTCGTTCGCGAGGCCGGCGGCGTCTACTGCGCGTTCGACGGGTCACTTCGCCGCTACAACCAGCCCGACCCGCTGATCGCGGCCGGGATGGTCGCGGGCCCGCCGGCGCTGGTCGGCGCGTTCCGCGCGCGCGCCCGCGAGGCGCGCTGACCGTCAGCCGGCGAGCCGGCCCCGCACGGCCTCGTTCGAGATCTCGCCGCGGTGCGTGAGCAGCGGGCCGCGCGTCAGCTCGTCGTCGAGATCGAGGTGGAGCTGCCCCTCCTTCAGCAGGTGCAGGAGGAAGGTCGTCACGTTGCGGCCGTAGAGCTGGCTCGCGTGAAACGCGTGCCGGCTCGGGAGACCGAGCGGCCCCGAGATCGTGACGCCGCTCGCCACGATGTCGCGGCCCGGCTGCGTGAGCGCGCAGTTGCCGCCGCGCTCGGCCGCGAGGTCGACGATCACCGCGCCGGACCGCATGCCGGACACCGTCTCGGCGTCGATCAGGACCGGGGCGGGCTGGCCCGGCACCTGCGCCGTCGTGATCACCACGTCGGCCGCGCGCACGCGCTCGCCGAGCAGCGCCCGCTGTCGCGCGTAGAACTCCTCGCTCTGCGCCTTCGCGTAGCCGCCCTTGTCCTCGGCGTCGGCCGTCTCGATCGGCAGCTCGACGAAGCGCGCGCCGAGGCTCTGGACCTGCTCCTTCACCGCCGGCCGCGTGTCGTACGCCTCGACGACCGCGCCGAGGCGCCGCGCCGTCGCGATCGCCTGCAGACCGGCCACGCCCGCGCCCACCACCAGAACGCGCGCGGGCGTGAGCGTGCCCGCCGCCGTCACCAGCATCGGGAACAGGCGCGGAAGCAGCGACGCGGCGATCACCACCGCGTGGTAGCCGGCGACGGTCGCCATCGACGAGAGGACGTCCATGCTCTGCGCGCGCGTGATGCGCGGCATCAGCTCGAGGGCGAACGCCGTCACGCCGCGCGCCGCGAGCCGCTGTGCCAGCTCGGGCCGCTCGAGCGGGCGAAGGCACCCGATGAGCGTCGCGCCCTCGCGCAGCCGATCGACCTCGTGGCCGCCGCCCGGAAGCTCCTCGGGCGCCTCGACCTTCACGAGCACGTCGGCGCTCGCGAAGAGCTTCTCGGCGTCGTCTTCGATGCGGGCTCCCGCCTGTCGGTAGGCCTCGTCGGCCATCCCGGCCGGCTCGCCCGCCCCCGCCTCGACGACCAGCTCCGCTCCCTTCGCGGCGAGCTGCTTCACGCCCTCGGGAGCGAGCGCCACGCGCCGCTCTCCTGCCGCGATCTCCTTCGGTACGGCGATGATCAAGCGAAGGCCCTCCGACCCGGCGTGCGGCGCAGCATACCCGACGCCGACCGCTCAGGTACAGCGCGAGTCGGCGCAGTCGCCCGAGAACGTCGGCGCCGCCTCGAGCGCCCCGCCTTCGCCGCGCACCAGCACCGCCGCCGCCCCCTTGCAGCCCTCGCGGAACACGGTGACGCCCTTCAGCCCCCGGCGCCACGCGTCGCGGTAGATCGCCTCGATCTGCTCCGGCGTCGTGTCGGCGGGGAGATTGATCGTCTTCGACACCGCGTTGTCGACGTGCCGCTGGAAGGCCTCCTGGATCGAGAGGTGCCACGCGGGCGAGAGGTCCATCGCCGTCGGAAACAGGCGCTTCACCGATTCCGGCGCCGCGGCCACCGCGCGAACCGATCCCCGAGCGCGCACCTCGGCGACCAGGTCCTCACTGTGCGCGCCCGCCCGGCGCAGCGCATCCTCGAAGCGCTCGTTCGTCTCCGCCAGCCGCTGGCCGTCGAGGACGTTCCGCACGAACGAGAGCGCGAAGAAGGGCTCGATGCCGCCCGCGCAGCCGGCGAGGATCGAAAGCGTCCCGGTCGGCGCGATCGACGTCACCGTCGCGTTTCGCAGTCGCAGCCCGCGCGCCTGCGCGCGCGAGCCCGCGAAGTTCGCGAAGACGCCGCGCTCTTCGGCGAGCGCCGCCGACGCAGCCTCCGCCCGCGCGTGGATGCGGCCCATCACCCGCTCCGCTGTCCGGACCGCCTCCGGCGAGTCGTAGGCGATGTCGAGGTCGACCAGCAGGTCGGCGAAGCCCATTACGCCGAGGCCGATCTTGCGGTTCGCGCGGGTGATCGCGCTGATCTCGGGATACGGGTACTCGCTCACGTCGATCACGTCGTCGAGGAATCGGACCGCGAGCGAGACCGCGGCGTCGAGGCGCTCCCAGTCGATCGCGCCGCCGGTCACGAAGGCGTCGAGCCGCAGCGAGCCGAGGTTGCAGGCCTCCCACGGAAGGAGCGGCAGCTCGCCGCACGGATTCGTCGCCGCGAGCGCGCCGAGCTTGGGCGTCGGGTTCGCGCGGTTCACCGCGTCGAGGAAGATCACCCCCGGATCGCCGCTCTCCCATGCGCGGCGCGAGATCTCGCGCAGCAGCTCGCGCGCGCCGGTGCGCGCCGTCACGCCGCGCGTCCGCGGGCTCACGAGCGCCCATTCCGCACCGGCCTCGACCGCGCGCCAGAAGGCGTCGGGCGTCGTGACGGAGAGGTTGAAGTTCGTGCAGCGGGCGGGGTCTTCCTTCACGGCGACGAACTCGCGCACGTCGGGATGATCGACGCGCAGCACGCCCATGTTCGCGCCCCGGCGCCGCCCGCCCTGCTTCACGACGCCCGTCGCCGCGTCGAAGACCGAGAGGAAGGAGACCGGGCCCGACGCGATGCCGTGCGTCGCGCGCACCACGTCTCCCGCCGGGCGAAGGCGCGAGAAGTCGAAGCCCGTTCCCCCGCCCGACTGGTGGATGCCCGCCATGCGCTTCACGGCCTCGAAGATGCTCTCGAGGCTGTCCTCGACCGGAAGCACGAAGCACGCCGCGAGCTGCCCGACCGGCGTGCCCGCGTTCATCAGCGTCGGCGAGTTGGGCAGGAACTCGCGGCGCGAGAGGGCGGCGCGAAAGCGCTCGGTGAGGCCCGAAACGTCGGCGCCGCTCTCGCGCTCGGCATCGGCCACCGCCCGTGCGACGCGGGCGCACAGCGCCTCGAAGTCCTCGACGAGGGCGCCGCCGGCGTCGCGCAGCAGGTAGCGCGCCTCGAGCACGCGCCGGGCGTTCTCGCTGAGCCTTGCCATGGGCGCAAAGCGTAGGGACGGCCGCTCCGGGCTTCCACACGCCGGCACGGCCCTCACCGGCCACCGTGCACATCTCGGCAAGCGCGGCGAGAACGCTAGACTCCGCGCCCCGAACCCGTCGATCCGACACTCGCCCAAGGAGCCCGCGCGTGAGCCAGCCGTCCCGCATCCTCCGGAAGATCACCGGCAATCACCTGGAGGATTTCCGCCTCGGCCAGACCTTCCGCCACAAGGGCGGCAAGACGATCACCGAGGGCCTGTTCACGACCTTCACCGAGTTCACGATGACGACGAACCCGCTCGCGAAGAACGCGCGCTATGCGCGTGCGTACGGCTTCCGGGGGCTCGTCGTTCCGCCGGGGCTCACGATGCTGGTCGCCTTCAGCCAGACCGTCGAGGACGTCTCCGAGAACGCGCGAGCGAACCTCGAGTACATCGACATGCGCTTCGGCGCGCCCGTCTACGTCGGCGACACCCTCGAGGTCGAGACGAAGGTGCTCGGCGTCAAGCCCTCGTCGAGCAACCCGAAGCTCGGCGTCGTCCACGTGCAGTCGATCGCCCGCAAGAACGTCGGCGAGAGCGACGAGGCGATCGTCATGGCCTGGCAGCGAAAGGTGCAGGTCTGGAAGCGCGACGAGTCGAAGAGCGTCGACGAGGGAGAGGTCGCGCCGGATGCCGTCTCGTGCGAGCTGTGGCTCCCGCCGTACGACCGCGGCCGCGACTACGCCGCCCTCGCGCATCTCTCGAGCCGCGACACGTACTTCGAGGACCTCGAGCCCGGGACGCGGATCGAGCACTGGCGCGGCCGCACGATGACGACCGAGCACATCCACCTGACGGCCGTTCTCGACAACACCAGCCAGGTGCACTGCAACCAGCACATGATCGACCTCAACCCGAAGCAGTACGTCGGCGGCAGGCTCATCATCTTCGGCGGGATTCCCTTCACGCTCTGCCTCGGCCTCTCGTGCCCCGACGTCCACGACAACGCGCTCGGCGATCTCGTCTACACGACCGGGCGTCACACCGCGCCGCTCTTCGCCGGCGACACGGTCTTCGCCGCGACCGACATCCTCGACAGGCGCGATCACCCGTCGCGGCCCGACGTCGGGATCGTCTCGACACGCCTGCTCGGCCACAAGTTCGAGAAATCGGAAGGGGCGCCGGCGAGCGACGACGCGCCGGCCGGGCACGAACGTGTGCAGATCTTCGAGCTCGACCGCGAAATCGTGGTGAAGCGGCGCAGCCACTACGCGTAGCGCGCTGCCCGGCCGAGGGAGGACCCCTGCAATGATCGAGAAGCTGCGAAGCCGGGTCGGCGACGAGATCGGCGTCAGCGAGTGGAAGCTCATCGACCAGGCGCGCATCGACGCGCACGCGGAGACGACGGGCGACCGCGACTGGCTCCACAACGATCCCGAACGCGCACGGCGCGAGAGTCCGTTCGGGAAGACGATCGCGCAGGGAACGCTGCTCGTCGCAATGCTCTCGGGCTTCCTCGAAGAGCTCGACCCCCTCGGCGCCGACCTCTCGTACGGGCTCAACTACGGCTTCGACAAGATCCGCTTCCTGCGGCCGACGCTCGTCGACACGCGCGTCCGCGCGCGCTTTCGCCTCAAGGACGTCCGCCAGAAGCGGGAAGGCCGCTTCGTCGTGACGCTCGAGTCGTGGATCGAGCAGGAGGGCGACGCCGAGCCGCTGCTCTACGCCGAATGGCTCGCCATGGCGATCGTCCGGTGAGCGGCGGCGCGCCGGAGCGATCGGAGGCGCGCGAGACGGCGTGACTGCGATCCCGCAGCTCGGCCGCATCAGCGACTACGTCGCCTACCACGCCGCGCGCGACGGCGCTCGGCTGTGCATGGCGCAGGACGACCGGCGCTGGACGTACGCGCGGCTCGGCGCCGAGGTCGACGCCTTCGCTCGCGCGCTCCTCGCGTCCGGCGTCGCGAAGGGCGACCGCGTCGCGATGCTCGCGACGCCGCGGCCCGAGGCGTTCCTCGGCTTCCTCGCGGCGGCGAGCATCGGGGCGATCTTCCTCGGACTCAATCCGAAGTTCCCGCCGGGCGAGCTCGGCTACTTCGTCGAGGACTCCGGGTCGCGCCTGCTGCTCGGGTTCGCGAGCGACGCCGAGGGCGAGCACGCGGACGTCCTGCGCGCGCTCGGCGCCGCCCACGCGTGCGTCGAGCGCGTCGTCGTGCTGGGCGACGGCGAGGGGTGCACGTCGTGGGACGGATGGCTGGCGCAGGGGGGCAGCGTGGGCGCGGACCGGCTCGCCGCGGCGCGTGCGGCCGTCGGCCCGCGCGATCCGTGCCTGCTGGTCTACACGTCGGGAACGACCGGTCGGCCGAAGGGCGCCCTTCTCCCGCACGGCGGCCTCGTCTTCTGCTCCGTCGTCCAGGCCGGCCGCTGGCCGGCGAGCCCGCTGTCCGGCATCTGCAACCTGCCCGTCAACCACATCGGATTCATGGGCGACATGTCGTCGTACGCGCTCGTCGCGGGCGGAACGATGCATCACATGGAGAGGTTCGACCCGCACGGGATGCTCGAGCTGATCGAGCGCGAGCGGCTCACGATCTGGGGCCAGGTCCCGACGATGTTCGCGCTCGCTCTCGCGCAGCCCGACTTCGCGCGGTTCGATCTCACGAGCCTGCAATGGATCATCTGGGGCGGCGCGCGCGCGCCGCGCGAGATGATCGAGGCGCTCCGGCGCACGAGCCCCGGCGTGGTCGTCGCGACGAGCTTCGGCATGACCGAGACGACCGGTTCCGTCACCTATACACAGCCGGACGACGACCTCGACACGCTGTCGGAGACGGTGGGACGGCCCGATCCGCACTTCGAAGTGCGAATCGCGCGACCCGATGGAGCGCCCGTCGCGCCCGGCGAGGAAGGCGAGATCCAGGTGCGCGGCGAGCACATCATGCTCGGCTACTGGCGGCGTCCCGAAGCGACCGCCGCCGCGATCGACGCCGACGGCTGGCTCCATACGGGCGACGTCGCGCTGCTGCGGCCCGACGGCAACTTCGCGCTGCGCGGGCGGATGAGCGAGATGTACAAGTCGGGCGGCGAGAACGTCTACCCGCGGGAGGTCGAGCAGGTGCTCGAGGCGCACGGCGCCGTCGCGCTCGCGGCCGTCCTCGGCGTTCGCGATCCGCTCTACGGAGAGGTCGGCCACGCGTACGTGATCCGCAGGCCGGGCTCGGACCCGACCGAAGACGAGCTTCGCGCCTTCTGCCGCGAGCGCCTCGTGAACTTCAAGGTGCCCAAGCGGATCGTCGTCGCGGACGCGCTGCCGATGCTTCCGATCGGGAAGATCGACAAAGTGGCGCTGCGACGCGAGCGGGGGTGAGCCGCCGCGCTCGGCGCCGCGCGCCGCCCGCCCGCACGCAGACGCCGGCGAGGCGCCCTTCGCGGCGTCAGCTCCGGTAGAGCTGAATCTTCGGCAGCAGCTTCTCGCGCAGCGCGGTGTCGACGACGCCCATCCCCTCGCGCGGCGCGAGGCACAGGACGCCGACCTTGCCGTCGTGCAGGTTCTTGTGCACCTGCAGCGCCGCCTCGCCCGACTGCTCGAGCGGGAAGCAGCGCGAGAGCGTCGGGTGGATCGAGCCGCGGCACACCAGGCGGTTCGCCTCCCACGCCTCGCGGTAGTTCGCGAAGTGCGAGCCGACGATTCGCTTGAGGTTCATCCACAGGTAGCGGTTGTCGTAGACGTGCTCGAAGCCGCTCGTCGACGCGCAGGTGACGATCGTCCCGCCGCGGCGCGCGACGAAGACGCTCGCCGCGAAGGTCTCGCGGCCCGGGTGCTCGTAGACGATGTCCGGATCCTCGCCGCCGGTGAGCTCGCGGATCTTCGCGCCGAAGCGACGCATCTCCTTCATGTTCATCCTGTCGCCGTCCCAGAACCGGTAGCCCTCGGCCTTGCGGTCGATGACGCGCTCGCAGCCGAGCCTTCGGACGATCTCGGCGCGGTGCGCGCTCGAGACCACGCCCACGGGAAACGCGCCGCCGTTCACGGCGTACTGCGTCGCGTAGCCGCCGAGACCTCCCGACGCGCCCCAGATCAGGACGTTGTCGCCCTGCTTCATCCCCGCGCCGTGCTTCGAGACGAGCTGGCGGTACGCCGTCGAGTTGACGAGGCCGTTGCACGCGGCCTCCTCCCACGTGAGGTGCTCGGGCTTCGGCATGAGCTGGTTGCTCTTCACGAGCGCGAGCTCGGCCATGCCGCCGAAGTTCGTCTCGAAGCCCCAGATCATCTGGTTCGGGTCGAGCATCGCGTCGTCGTGGCCCTCGGGCTCCTCGAGGTCGACGTAGTTGCAGTGGACGACGACGCGGTCGCCCGGCTTCCACTTCGTGACGCCCGGCCCGACACGCAGCACCACGCCCGACGCGTCGCTGCCGACGATGTGGTACGGCAGGTCGTGGCGCTTCCAGAGCGCGCTGCGCTTGCCGTTGCGCTCGAGGAACAGGAAGGTCGAGAGCGGCTCGAAGATCGAAGTCCAGACCGTGTTGAAGTTGATCGCCGACGCCATCACCGCGACGATCGCCTCTCCCGGGCCGAGCTCGGGCGCCGGCACCTCGTCGACGTGGAGCGACTTGCGCGGGTCCTTCTCGGCGGACGCCACGCCCTCGAACATCTTCTGCTCGTCCTTGTGCGTCGTGACGGCGCGGAAGGTCTTCGGCACCGCGAGACCGAGGAAGGCGTCGGCGCTCGCGCGCGCTTCGATGGCGTCGACGATCGGCTGAAGGGCGGACGGCATGGGGGCTCCTTCGTGTGGGACGCCCGAGCGTAACCGGCGGCGAAGGCCCCGGCGAGGCGCGCACGCGGCTTGCCCGTCGACGGGAATGACGTTAGGGTCCGCGCTCTTACGGGGTCTTCCCCCACCCGCTCCGAGGGCTGCATGCGGTTCTACGAATACGAGTCGAAGGCGCTGTTCGCGCGGCACGGCCTTCCCCTCGGCAAGCGGGCGCTCGCCCGCAGCGCCGACGACGCCCGCCGCGCCGCGGCCGAGATCGGCGGCCCCGTCGTGCTCAAGAGCCAGGTGCTCTCCGGCGGGCGCATGAAGGCCGGCGCCGTGAAGTTCGCCGACACGCCCGACGAGGCGGCGGCGCACTTCGATGCGATCCTGCCGATCGTCGTGAACGGCCAGAAGTCGTGCGGCGTGCTCGTCGAGGAGAAGAGCCCGATCGCGCAGGAGTACTACGCCGGCGTCACGTGGGACGGCCGCCGCAAGCTCCCGGTGGTGATCTTCAGCGACATGGGCGGCATCGACATCGAAGAGGTCGCCGAAAAGCATCCCGACCACGTCTCGAAGACGCACGTGTCGACGCTGGTGCCCTTCACGCCGCGCATCGCCAAGGAGGCCGTCGCCGCGACGGGCGTCACCGGAACCGACCTCACCCGCCTCACGCCGATCGTCGCGAAGCTCATCGAGATCTTCTTCCAGTACGACCTCACGCTCGCGGAGATCAACCCCCTCGCGAAGCTCGCCGACGGCCGCTTCGTCGTCCTCGACGGGCACGTCGATCTCGAGGGCGACGCGCGCGAGAAGCACAAGAAGGTGCTCGAGGAGCTCGGCATCCGGCCCGAGGAGACGCGGCAGGCGCGGCCGCCGACCGACTTCGAGATCCGCGGCGCGCAGGTCGACGCGTCGGACCATCGCGGCGTCGCCGGCAACGTCGTCGAGTTCGACGGCGACCTCGGCCTCGTGATCGGCGCCGGCGGCGGATCGCTCACGCTCTTCGACGCCGTCCGCAAGCACGGCGGCCGGCCCGCCAACTACTGCGAGATCGGCGGCAACCCGAGCGTCAAGAAGGCCTGCGCGCTCACGAAGCTCGTTCTCTCGAAGCCCGGCGTCGAGAAGATCGCCGTCATGATGAACGTCGTCTCGAACACGCGCGTCGACATCGTCGCGCGCGGCGTGGTGAAGGGCTGCGTCGAGTCGGGCCGCGACCCCGCGAAGACGATCGCGATCTTCCGCATCCCCGGCTCGTGGGAGGCCGACGGCTTCGAGATCCTTCGCAAGTACGGCGTCGAGTACTGCGACCGCAGCGTCTCGATGTACGAGGCCGCCGGGCGCGCCGTCGCGAAGATGAAGAAGCAAGCGCCCGGAGGGCGCGCGCAGTGAGCCGAAGGCGAACGAAGGCGCCTGCCGCCCGCGCAGCGGGCGTGGCGCTCGATGGGAATCCTCCATGTCGATCCTCATCCACAAGGACACCACCGTCATCATCCAGGGCATCACCGGCCGTGAGGCCGTGAACATGACCCGCGAGGGCCTCAGCTACGGAACGAAGATCGTCGGCGGCGTGACGCCCGGCCGCGCCGGCCGCGACGTCTACGGCGTTCCCGTCTACGACTGCGTCCGTGACATCACGAAGCGCATGCACGTCGACGGCTCGATCGTGACCGTTCCGGCAGCGTTCACGCGCGACGCCGTCTTCGAAGCGATCGAGAACGGCATCCGGCTCGTGGTCGTCGTGACCGAGCGGATCCCGCGCGGCGAGGTCGCGCAGATGGTCGAGCTCGCGAAGCTGCGCGGCGCCCGGATCATCGGGCCGAACTGCCTCGGCATCCTCTCGCCCGACGAGGCCAAGATGGGCGGGCTCGGCGGCCGCGCCGAGGACGCGAAGAAGGCGTTCCGCAAGGGCCCCATCGGCGTGATGTCGCGTTCGGGCGGGATGACGACCGAGATCTGCAACACGCTCACCGCCGCGGGCCTCGGGCAGAGCACCGCGGTGTCGATCGGCGGCGACGCGATCATCGGGTCGACCTACGCCGAGCTGATGCCGCTCTTCGAGGCCGACCCCGAGACGAAGGCGATCGCGATCTACTCCGAGCCCGGCGGGCGAATGGAGGCCGAGCTCGCCGAGTGGGTGAAGGAGAACCGCTCGCGGCTGCCGATCGTCGCGTTCATGGCCGGGCGCTTCATGGACGAGATGCCCGGCATGCGGTTCGGCCACGCCGGGACGATCGTCGAAGGCAAGGCCGACACGACCGCCGACAAGATCGAGCGCATGCGCGCCGCGGGGATCGCCGTCGCCGAGCGGATCGAGGAGATCCCGGCGCTGCTCCGCGCGGAGATGCAGAAGCGAGGCGTACACTGATGGCGGGCATGTTCATCGATGTGAAGGTCGACCCGAAGGTCGCGGGCGACGCCGCGCTCGCGAAGAAGCTCGTCGAGGTCTGCCCCGTCAACATCTTCGCCGTGGACGGCGGCGCGCTGCGGATCGTCGAGGAGAACCTCGACGAGTGCGTCCTGTGCGACCTGTGCGTGCAGGCCGCGCCGCCTGGTACCGTACAGGTGATCAAGCTCTACGAGTCGTAGCGAAGGAGCCCCCGTGCGCAGCCCCCGCGACTTCCTCAAGCCCCAGGCCGTCGGCGCTCCGACCCCCGTGTCGGAGATCCCGGTGAAGCCGTCGCGCATGATCCACTTCTTCGACCCGAGCAACGAGAAGATGGCGGCGAAGCTGCCCGAGATCGCGAAGAAGACCGACATCCTGCTCGGCAATCTCGAGGACGCCATCCCCGCCGACCGCAAGGAGGCCGCGCGCGAGGGGCTCGTCAAGACCGGTCGCACCGTCGACCTCGGCGACACCGCGCTCTGGACGCGCGTCAACAGCCTCGACAGCCCGTGGGTGCTCGACGACCTGCTGCGCCTCGTCGGTGAGATCGGCGACCGCCTCGAGGTCATCATGGTGCCGAAGGTCGAGGGCGCCTGGGACATCCACTACGTCGATCGCCTGCTCGCGCAGCTCGAGGGCAAGCACCGCGTTCGCCGCCCGATCCTCGTGCACGCCATCCTCGAGACCGCGCAGGGCGTCGCGAACGTCGAGGAGATCGCGCAGGCGAGCCCGCGCATGCAGGGCATGAGCTTCGGCCCTGCCGATCTCGCGGCGTCGCGGCGCATGAAGACCACGCGCGTCGGCGGCGGGCACCCGGGCTATCTCGTCGTCGCCGACCCCGACAAGAACGACGCGAGCGCGCCGCGAGCGACCGCGCAGCAGGACCTCTGGCACTATTCGATCGCGCGCATGGTCGACGCGTGCACCAGCAACGGCCTGCTCCCGTTCTACGGCCCCTTCGGCGACATCAGCGACGCCGCCGGCTGCGAGGCGCAGTTCCGCGCCGCGTTCCTGATGGGCTGCGTCGGCGCGTGGTCGCTGCACCCCTCGCAGATCGAGATCGCAAGACGCGTCTTCTCGCCCGACCCCGCCGAGGTGGCCTTCGCCCGCCGCGTGCTCGACGCCATGCCCGACGGCCGCGGCGTGCTGATGCTCGACGGCAAGATGCAGGACGACGCCACCTGGAAGCAGTGCAAGGTGATGGTCTCGCTCGCCGAGCTGCTCGCGAAGAAGGACCCCGAGCTCAAGGCCGCGTACGGTTTCTGAGCGGCGGCGCAGCCGCTTCGAGCCCGAGCGCGCCGGCGACGTCCGCGCGCTCGGCTTCGCTGCGCAGCCGCTCGCCGATCTCTCGCGCGCGCTCGGCGACGATCTCCTGCTCGAGGACGGCGCGTAGCGCGTCGGCGAGCGCTTCGACGCGGAGCCGCTTTCGGGGCAGGGCCGGCGGGCCGAGACCGAGCAGCTCGATCCGTCGCGCCCAGTAGAACTGGTCGAAGACGTGGGGGACGATCACCTGCGGGACGCCGGCTCGCGCAGCCGCCGTGGTGGTTCCCGCACCTCCGTGATGGACGACCGCCGCCATTCGCGGAAACAGCCGCGCGTGGCAGACCGAGTCGATCTCGATCACGCCTTCCGGAAGCGGAAGCCCTCCGAGATTCGCCCAGCCCTTCGAGACCACGGCACGGCAGCCGACCGCGCAGATCGCTCCGAGCAGGATCGCGGTCGTTCGCTGTGGATCGGCGTCGGGCATGCTCCCGAACCCGAAATAGACGGGCGCGGGGCCCGCTTCGAGAAACGAAGCGAGCTTCTCCGGAAGCTCCGCGCCGGGAAACGGGAGAAGCGCCGGCATCTGCCGAGCGCCGAGCCCGGCGTCGGCGGGAAGTGAAGCGAGCCCCGCGTCGGCGGCGATCACGATCCGGCCCGTGAGCAGGTGAGAGACCGCGTCGGAGACCGGCGCGAGTCCGAGCGCTCGCCGGTGCGAGTTGATCCAGGGGCGCACGACCGAGGCGAAGAATCCGCGCGTCATGCCCCAGGCGAAGCGATTGACGAATGCCGGAAGCGTCTGGAACGGAAGCGGCATCGGTCCGTGCTCGCTCGACGGAAGAATCCCCGGGCAGTACGCGACGTAGCGGTACGGAATGCCGTGCAGCTCGGCCGCCGACGGCGCCGCGAGCTGCACGCCGGCGCCGATCAGAGCATCGACTTCGGCGGTGGCCTCGGGAAGAGATTCGAACTGTCGTCGCGCTCCGTCGAGGCAGTAGCGGAAGCTCTCGCGCAGGATCCGATGCGTGCTGCCGTCGACCGAAGCCGCGTTGCGGGTCAGATAGGAGCGGACGTCCGCGCCGACGGGACGGAAGTCGAGGCCGGACGCCTGGGCCGCATCGCGGAAGTCGGGAGGCGCGCAAATGCGCACGTCGTGACCGGCGGCCGCGAGTCGCGCACCGAGCACGCACATCGGCTGGACGTCGCCGCGAGTTCCTTCGACCGCGAGCGCAATGCGCAAGTTCGCCTCCGCGCCCCGGGGACGCTCATCGTGCGGGCGCGCCGGAGACTTGAAGCTTCGCCCCGTCCCCGGAGCTTCTGCGGGCCGGGGCGCCGCCGCGGGCGCGCCGGCCGCGGCCGACTCGGATTCGAGCGGAGTCGGCCCCGCAGCGCCGCTCAGCGAGAGCACCGCGTCGACCGCACCTGGCCGACGGCGAGCCGTCACGCGCTGCGCGAAGTCGGCCCACGCCGTGGCCGTCGCCTCGTCCGGACTCGCCTGCACGACCGGAACGAGCGCGTTCGCCTGCACCTGCGCGCTCGTTCACTCCCGGCGACGGGGACGCGCCATGCCGGGTACGGAACTCGGCCACCGGTTCCCCAACCGGATTCTCGAGCCGGAGCCGACGAGGACTCCCGGGTTCCTGGCGGACGCTCGCGCGGACGTGCCCGTTCTTCGACCCGGCGAGCCGACAACCTCAGGCCATTCACCGCGCCGTCGAGAGGTGCGAAGCTCTGCCCGCGGAACTCAGCTCGCCGGGCCTCGGCGAGCCGCGAGCAGCACGAGCCCCGTCGCCATCAGCAAGGCGGTCCCCGGCTCCGGAACGACGTCGAGCGAGCGCCCGACCGAGGCGCCGAGCGCTCCGATCAACACTCCCTCGTCCCCGTTGGCTCCGCCGACGAAGGCGATCAGGTCGAGTGTCTGCTCGAGCTGAATCTGAGTCCAGGGATCGCAGACGTTCGTGAAGTGGCAGTCGGACTCGAAGACACCCATGTCGCCGCTGGTGGCGGACTGGCCGCCGACGCGGCTGAACGCCATGTCGAGGAACTCCGCCGAGTCGAGCTGATTGACGAAGGCGTCGACGAGCACCGACTCCGAATAGCCGGAACCGGAGAAGAGATCCTCGATGCGCAGGCCCTCGGCGATCCCCGGCTGAAACGCGATCACGATGCTGCGGTCGATGACGATGGGATCCCCGTTCGTGTCGGTGCCTTCGAGCTCCACCACGCCGAGATACGAATAGGTTCGGTAGTCGGTGATCGACGCCGGCGGAAAGACCTCGGTGAACGGGATGAGCCCGAAGCCCGTGGCTCCGTCGAGCTGTCCCCCGCTGGTGCCACCCGAGGTCCGGGTCTGGATGAACGCCGACTGGCCGGCGAGGCGATAGAAGGTGGGATTACCGTCGTAGAGGACCGGGTCGCCGTTCCCGTCGACGGCTTCGTAGAGGTCGTGCCGAATCTCCACGGTATCGAACGTGAGCGAACCGGCGGGGGTGGCGATCAGAGCAGCAACAACACCAGCGAATGCAGCGACGGCACGCATCACGGGTCCTCTGGGCGAGCCATCGCATCGGCGGGCGGAGCTGCCCGGGATGGATGGCCTCGATGGTTGCTCTGCGATCCGTGCCGCAGGTGGCACAGATCGCCGAGCACGTCCGTATTGACCGATGAGTGGCCGAGTTGGTCCGGAAAGTGTCACGGAATGCGCTCGAATTCCGATCGCGCGCGTCGACGCCAGGCGGGCAGGAGCTTCGAGCGATCATCGTTTGCGTTTCGTGCCGTGAGTCTCCTTCCGTCGAGTCTTCCCGAGCAGACGACTGCGGGCCCTTCGCCGAGCCGACCCGCGGTCGGAGCGCACGGGCTCGGCTACGGTACGGCCGCCGAAGCCGGAGCGCCTGACCGGCGGCGCCGGCGTCCGGGAGTCACGGGAGGAAGATCCGCCGCCATATGACGTACCGGGTGATCCAGTGGAGCACGGGCAACGTCGGCGCCTTCGCGCTGCGCGCGATCCTCGGCCATCCCGACCTCGAGCTCGCCGGCGTGTGGGTCCACGGCGCTGCGAAGGACGGTCTCGATGCGGGAGAGCTCTGCGGTGTCGGACCCGTGGGCGTTCGCGCAACGAGAGATGCGCAAGCGCTGCTCGCCTCGGATGCGGACTGCGTCGTCTACACCGCGACGGCCGATCTCCGGATCGGCGCGGCCCTCGACGACGTTTGTCGCATCCTGCGCTCGGGCAAGAACGTCGTCTCGAGCTCGATCGTCCCGCTGGTCCATCCATCGCAGCTCGGTCCCGACGTCGAGCGCCGTCTCGAGGATGCCTGCCGCGACGGAAACGCCTCGTTCTGGACGAGCGGAATCGACCCGGGCTTCGCCAACGACCTGCTGCCCCTGACGCTCTCGGGCCTGTGCGAGAGCTGGTCGCAGATCCGGATCCAGGAGATCGTGAACTACGCGACCTACGACCAGCCCGAGGTCGTCCTCGGCACGATGGGCTTCGGCAAGCCGATGGATCAGATGCCGATCCTTCTCGCGCCCGGTGCGCTGCGGATGGCGTGGGGCGGAGCGATCCGTCTGCTCGCCGAAGGGCTCGGGCTATCGCTCGACGAGATCACCCAGCACTACGAGTGTCTTCCGGCGCCCCGCGACCTCGACACGGCGATGGGAGTGATCCTCGAGGGAACTCGCGCGGCGCTGCGCTTCGAGGTGTGCGGGATCGTCGGCGGCCAGCCGCGTCTTGTGGTCGAGCACGTGACGCGCATGCACGACGACCTCGCGCCCGATTGGCCGCGGAGCGAAGGGGGCTACCACGTGATCATCGAAGGAGTGCCGCGGATGGTGTGCAGGCTCGACATGGAGGACGAGCACGGCGACCACGCCGTTGGCGGCGTCGTGCTGACCGCGACGCGGCTCGTGAACGCGATCCCTGCGGTGGTCGCCGCGCCGCCGCGGCCGCTCACGGCGCTCGACCTCCCGCTCGTCACCGGCCGCGGCCGAATGGCCTCCGGACCGGCGCCCGCTGCGAGGGGCCGCTCGTGAGCGACGGCGTCGAACGCTTCCGGATCGCCGCTCCCGACGCGGCGCTCGACGACCTGCGCCGCCGGCTGCGGTCGACGCGGTGGCCCGAGCGTGAGACGGTCGATGACGGGTCGCAGGGAATCCCGCTCGCGTACGTTCGTGAGGTGTGCGGCTACTGGGCCGACGGGTACGACTGGCGATCGCGGGAAGCGCAGCTCAACCGCTTCGATCAGTTCACGACGCGGATCGACGGGCTCGGGGTCCACTTCCTCCACGTTCGCTCTCCCAACCCCGACGCGCTGCCGCTGCTCATCACCCACGGCTGGCCGGGATCGATCGTCGAGTTCCAAAAGGTGATCGCTCCGCTCACCGACCCCGCCGCCCACGGCGCTGCGGCGCGCGACGCCTTCCACGTCGTCGCGCCGTCGCTGCCCGGCTACGGCTTCTCCGACAAGCCCGACCGCCCGGGCTGGGGCGTCGAGCGCATCGGCGCCGCCTGGGCGCAGCTCATGTCGCGGCTCGGCTACTCGCGGTACGTCGCGCAGGGCGGCGACTGGGGGTCGATGGTCACGACGGCGGTCGGCGTCGCCGACCCGAAGCACTGCGCCGCGATCCACCTCAACATGCCCGTCGCCCCGCCCGACCCTGCGACGCTCGCGAATCCGACCGCCGACGAGCAGGCCGCGCTGGCGGCGCTCCAGCGCTACCAGGAGTGGGACTCGGGATACTCGAAGCAGCAGAGCACGAGGCCGCAGACGCTCGGCTACGGCCTCACCGACTCGCCGGCGGGACAGGCGGCGTGGATCCTCGAGAAGTTCTGGGCGTGGACCGACTGCGGCGGCCATCCGGAGAACGTCCTCTCGCGCGACGAGCTTCTCGACAACGTGATGCTGTACTGGCTTCCCGCGACCGCCGCGTCGTCGGCGCGGCTCTACTGGGAGAGCTTCCGCACCCCGCCGCTCGGCGAGGTGAGCGTTCCGACCGCCTGCAGCATCTTCCCGAAGGAGATCATCCGCTGCTCGCGGCGCTGGGCGCAGAAGCGCTTCACGAACCTCTTCTACTGGAACGAGCTCGACCGCGGTGGCCACTTCGCGGCGTTCGAGCAGCCCGACGCCTTCGTCGCCGAGCTGCGGGAGTGTTTCCGCGGATTGCGGTGAAGGGCGGGCGTTTCCCGGCGAGCCGCTCCGGCGCCAGAGGACGCACCGGTGTGGTTGGCGTTCGGGCGGTCGCCATCTCGCGCAGCCGCTTCATGGCGCGGAGGCGAGCCGCCGTGCGCAGCGCCGGCTGCCGATGCGACGAAGCGCGAGGGCGTCCGCGGCAGCGAACGGCCTCGCGGCAAGGTAGAGCTTCCGTTCGCCGAGCTCCTGGACGGCGAGCGGTTCGCGAGCCCGCGGCCGGCGTCACCGCACGCGCACGCTTCGTCGGCGATCGGGAGTGATCCGTTCGGTCATTTCGATCGCCCGCCGGGAGACCCGGCCGGGCCCGAAGGCTGGTGGATCCGCGCCGCGCCGGAGCTGCACCTCGGTGACGGCGTGCTGGCGCCGGACATCGCGGAATGGCGGCGCGACGCGATGCCCGTTCTCCCGAGCGTGCCCGCACTCCGGCAGGCGCCGCACCGGGGGCTCGAAGTGGTCTCGCCCGCCACCGCCCGGTTCGACCGCGCGCGCGAGCTGCCGCAGGGCGGCTACTCCGCGCGCGCCGCTCCGTCGCGCGCGCGGTCGAGGTGCGCGTGCACCGCGCCGAGCCACGCGTCGCGGTTCTCGATCTGCGGGCTGTGCGCGGCGCCGGGGATGATGACGTGGCGCGCGCCGGGGATCCGCGCGGCCATGCGCTCGGCGGGCGCGAGGAAGGGCGTGTCCTCGGCGCCGACGATGACGGTCGCGGGGCAGCGGATCTCGGCGAGCCGCTCTTCGACGCTCTCGTGCTCGGAGAGCCGCTCGGCGAGCGCCGCGAAGGCCTCGGGGTCCATCGCGAGGAGCTTGCGGCGAATGCGGGCGAGCCATGCGTCGGCGCCGTCCCGCTCGATCGCGCGGCGCGTCGAAGGCGGCACGGCGCCGTCGCTCGCGGTGCGCGCACGCATCACGTGGTACAGCGCCTCCATGCCCTGCTCGCGCGCGAGCTTCGCGCCGGCGTCGAGGACGGCCTTCGGGACGTGATCGAGCGGGCCGGGTGCCGTATCCATCAGGACGAGCGACGCGACGCGCGCGGGGTGCGCGAGCGCGAGGCGCATCGCGACCATGCCGCCCATCGAGTGGCCGAGCAGGTCGCAGCGCCCGACGCCGACCGCATCGAGGAAGCCCGCGAGGTCGGCGACCAGACGCTCGAGCGTGTAGCCGGGCGCGTCGCCCGTGTTCGTCGAGCCGCCGTGCCCGCGCTGGTCGGGCACGAGCGTGCGGCCACGGCGCGCGAGGTCGCCGATCACGTCGCTGAAGTCGTCGCGTGAGCCGGTGAAGCCGTGGACGATGACGAACGGCCGGCCGCCCTGCCCGGCTGTGTCGTACTCGATCTCGATCTCTCCGACGCGGACACGGCCCGGCTGCGGCATGCGATCCTCCCGCGGCGGCAGGCTACCACGCAGGCGGCCGCGGCGGCCGCCGGGCGCGCCGCGTGCGGAGCCCGCGGGTTGCCGCCGCCCTGCGGGCAGGCGTTCGCGTCTTCACCGGCCCGCCCGCGGCGAGCGCAGCGAGCGGCTGCGTCGCGCCCGCGGACCGAAGCGGCGGGCGGATCGCGAGGCGACAGCGCTCGCCCCGCCGGCACGACGTCACGCTCCGCGCACGAGTGCCCCGCTGCGCAGCGCGCGGTTCGCGGCCGACACGACGGCCTCGAGTGACGCGGTGAGCAGGCTCGGGCTTCGCCCCACGCCGAAGACGGTGTCGCCGCCCGGCGTCGCGAGCTCGACGTACGCGACGGCCGTCGCCTCGGCGCCCTCGCCGAGCGCGTGCTCGGCGTAGTCGGCGACGCGCAGCGAGAGGCCGCAGCCCGACGCGAGCGCGCCAACGAACGCGGCGAGCGGGCCGTTTCCCGTTCCGCGGACGTGCCGCTTCT
>JAYRMX010000288.1:0-16856 GCA_041912475.1 Myxococcota bacterium | reverse complement strand
GACGATCCCGTCACCGTCGAGATCGGCGTTCGGGTCGGTGCGGAAGAAGACGGCCTTCATTCGCGCGAGATCGCGGAAGTTGACGATGCGATCACCGTCGAGATCGGCGTCGCAGACGTTGCCGTAGCCGTCAGCGTCGGTGTCGCGCTGCCACTTGCCGCCCGCGTCCGGCGCGAGCGGTCCGTTCGCGTCGGCGATGCAGTCGTCGCAGGCGTCGCCGACGCCGTCGCCGTCGCGGTCGCTCTGCGCGGGGTCCGCGACGTTCGGGCAGTCGTCGAGGCCGCTCGCGACGCCGTCGCCGTCGGGGTCGGTCCCGCACGCAGCGTTCGCGGCAGGCGCGTACGAGACGCTCCGCGCCGCGCTCCAGTCTCCCACCGGAACCTCGTCCTCGAACGGCTGCTCGCGGAGCGAGAGCACCGCGGGTGCGCCGCCGTTCGGGAAGTACGCCGCGCGGCCGGGGCCGGGGTGGCTCGCCTCGGCGACGAAGCCGGCGCCGCTCACCCAGAAGCGCGTGCGGTCGGGCGTGCTCGTGGCGCCCTCCGGCGCGCTCTCGGACGCGAGGATCAGCCGGCAGGCGTCGGCCTCGGCCTCCCGCGCCGGCTCGGCCGCTTCCGGCCACTCCGATCCGGGGCCCGCCGCGAGCGCGTACGCTCCCGTCTCCCGAACGTTCCGCGCCTCGAAGCCCGCCCGCCAGCGGCCCGCCCCGAGGCGGTAGCTCTTGCGGCTGCACTGACCCTGCGCGGTGTACTGGTAGCCGAGCCAGCGGCTCCCGTCGTAGACGAAGAAGAAGCCGTCGAAGCCGCGCGAGCAGACCTCGAACGCGACGTCCTGCTCCGCGGGAACGTCGATCCAGAAGTCGTCCGAGTCGTTCTCCGCCAGCGTCCCTTCCGCGCGGCCGGGCAAAGAGAGGGGCGCGCCTGCGAAGTCGCCGCCGGAAGGCTCGACGATGAGCAGGTCGTCGGCGAGGCCGTTGCAGTCGTCGTCGCGGCCGTTCGCGATCTCGGCGCGGCCCGGAGCGACGCTCGCGTCGGCGTCGTCGCAGTCGCCGAGCAGCGGGCTCACGCCGTCGCCATCGACGTCGGCGCAGCGTGTCTCGGCCGGCAGCGCCGCGAGCCGCACGCGCAGCGCCGCCGAGATCGACCAGCGCCACGCGTCCGCGTAGCACGCGAGGTTCGTTCCTGCGCCGTCGGCCATCGCTTCGAAGTGGAGGTCGGCCTTGTCCTGCAGCGTCTGCGGCGCTCCTCGCTCGCCCCGCAGGCGAGAGAGCGCGGCGAGGAAGCCGCGCGCCGCGTGCGGCCCGTGGAGCTGAGCGAACCGGTTCGTCACGCCGCCCCAGGCGGCATTCGCGGTCACGTCCTCCGCGGCGCACGCCTCCTCGGCGACGCAGCGCTGCCAGCTCGCCGCAGCGTCGCCGAAGTACGCGCCGAACGTCGAGTCGGTCGAGCTCTTCTGCACGTCGCCGGGCGAGGCCGTCGTGCTTCCCATCCGCGTGTAGACCTCGAGGTACGGCTCGAAGAAGGTGGTCCAGGCGTGAGAGTCGAAGGTCGACGGCGCCCCCTGCCACAGGTCGCGGCCGAGCAGATCGAAGTTGTGCGCCATCTCGTGGACGAGGATTCTGGGCAGGACGCCCGCGGCGAGGTCGCCGCGCACCTCCGTGCGCGCGGTGTCGCTCGAGACGACCTCGACGCCCTTCGCGCCGATGTTGCCGCAGCCATAACCGCAGGTCGCGGAGACGACCGCGATCTCGAGGCGGCCGTCGCCGGCGGGCTCGCGCCCCATGAGCTCGCTCGAGTGCTGGTAGACGAAGTCGGCGCGGTCGAGGAGCAGCCGCCGTGCCGCGTCGTCGAGGCCGTCGCCGTCGATCCACCCGGCCGGGAGCAGCAGATCGACGAATCGCCCCGTGTAACGCGTGAGCGCGTACGCCGTGCCGTCGAAGGCGTGGTAGGTCGCCGGCTCGCCGCACGCGAAGCACGGCGGAACCGCCGCGGCGCTCGCCCGCACGCGCGGGGCTGCGCGGCTCGCAAGGGGCGCCTCGCGCACGCCGCACCAGGTCTCGGGCGAGCCCTGCCCGGGGGCGGCGCCTGCGTCCGGCTCGGCGGACGCAGGAAGCGCCGGGAGCAGCAGGAGCAGCACGACGATCGGCAGCCGAGCGGAGCGCAGCATGCGCGCAATCATCGCCCGCGGCGGCGCCGAGCGTCAATCGACTCGGGCGCCCGCGCCGTCCCGCGCGCGGCGACCTATGTTCCGGGCATGGCAGCGCCGAGGATCACCGCGCCGGCTCGGACGACGCGAGCCGCCGCTCTCCCGTGAGACGCCGCCTTACTTCGAGACGAGTTGCGGCCGCAGTTGCCGGCGTCTTCGCCGCCGCAGTCGGGGCGCTCGCCGCCCTCGCCGAGGGCAGCCAGACGAGGCGTCCGCAGGCAGGGCCGGACGCGGTCCAGCTCGTCCTCGCCGAGCTCGGCCGCGTCGACGACGAGCCGCTCCAGCGGTACGCCGACGCGGTCGGGCAGCGCGTCGCGCGCAGCGCTCCGAGCCGGGGGGCCTCGTTCCGCTTCTTCGTCGTCGACCAGTGGACGCCGAACGCGTTTGCGCTTCCCGATGGCTCGATCTTCGTCTCGCGCGGCATCCTCGCGCTCGCGAGCAGCGAAGACGAGCTCGCGAACGTGCTGGCGCACGAGGTCGTCCACGTGACGGAGCGCCACGCGATCGGGCGCCAGGCGATCACGGGCTCGGCGAACCCGTTCGTCGTGGGAATGGCGCGCGCCGCGTACCTCGCGGGGTTCAGCCGCGACCAGGAGCGCGACGCCGACACGGGCGGACAGACGCTCGCGGCCGCGGCCGGCTACGACCCGCGCGCGATGGCGGAGTTCCTGCGCAAGCTCGAGTACGCGGAGCGGCTCCAGCTCGGCGCGTCGCGAATCCCGAGCTTCTTCGACACGCACCCGTCGACGGCCGAGCGCGCCGGGGCCGCGCACGACCGCGGTGCCCGTCTCGCCTTCACGCCGCGGCCGGGAATCGCGCGCGACGGCGCCGATTACGTCCGGCGGCTCGAAGGCCTCGCGATCGACGAAGACCCGGCGCAGGGCATCTTCCGCGGGACGCGCTTCCTGCACCCCGACCTCGGCTTCACGATCTACTTCCCCGACGGCTGGACGCCGATCAACACCGCACAGGCGGTGGGCGCCGTGACGCCGCGACGCGATGCGCGAATCGCGCTCGAGCTGGCCGGAGACGGAGACGATCCCGAAGCGGCAGCGAGCGCGTTTCTCCGCCAGCACCTCGAAGGAGGAGGTGCGCGCATCGAACGCAGCGCGTCGATCACCGTCGGCGGCCGGCCGGCCGTCGAAACGCTCCTGAGCGTGCGAACCGCGGCCGGCGTTCTTCTCGCGCAGCTCACCTTCGTTCCGCTCGGCGGGAAGGTCTACGCGATCTCGACCGTCGCCCCCGCCGCCGCCTTCGGAGGCTACCGCGGGCGCGCGGCCGCGACCGTCCGCAGCCTTCGCGCGCTCGACGACGCCGAGCGCCGCAGCATCGAGGTGATGCGGCTGCGGAGCTTCCGCGCCGAAGCGGGAGAGACGCTCGAGGAGGCGTCACGCCGCGCACGCAACGCGCTCGACCTCCAGCGAACGGCCGTCGCCAACGGGCTGTTCACCGAGGCGACGCTGCACGAGGGGCAGGTGCTCAAGGTGGCCGTGACGGAGCCCTACCGTCCTGCGGCCGCAGCGCGCGGAGAACCGGCGGCGGTGGCCGCTCCGGGCCCCTGACCGCGCGGGTGCTCGAAGAGCCAGCGCAGCACGAGCAGGTGGCCGAGGAGCGCAACCGGGACGAGGAACGCCGGGAGCCAGACGAAGGGAAAGCGCGTGATCCACACGTTCGCCGGCTCGCTCCAGAAGACACGCATCGGTGTCGGAGCCGAGAGCAGCGCAAGGGCGACCACGTTGGTGAGCAGACCGAATCCGATGAGGTTCCAGGCCGCGACGAGCCAGCGCGGAACGGGGCCGAGGCGCGAGAGCGCGGCGATCAGCAGCGCGAGAACGCCCGTCAGCACGTCGAAGTTCATGCCGTGCCAGGTCATCTGCACCGGAACGAGGCCCTCGGCGTGGCCGCGGGCGAGCAGCGCCTCGACGGGAATCCGGAAACCCTGGTAACCGACGAGCGCGGCGAGCGGGAGGCCGCGGACGAGGCGCGCGCCGGCGCGCGAGAAGCCGGCGGCGAGCGCGCCCGCGAGCGCGATCGCGACCAGCGGCAGCATCGTCGGCTGCGGCTCGAACGCGAGAAAGCCCCGCGCCGCGAGCCCCCCGGTGAAGGCGAGCCAGAGCGCGATGCCCGCGGCGGCGAGCGCCGCCGCGCGCCGCGCCTCGCGAGGCTCCTCGCCGAGCGCCCGGCCGGCCCGCGCGACGGCCCACACGAGCGCGGCCGCGACGACCGCCGCGAGCGCGATGAACGCGGCGCGAAGCGCGGGCGATCCGTCCGGGACCATTCGCCCGCCGCGCCGTCGCTACAGCCGGATCACCGCCAGGATGCCGAGCACGCTGCCCGCGACCGCGATGAGGTACAGCACGCCGCCCACGAGGCCGTCGCGATCGTGGCCGTCGAAGTCGACCGAGAGCGCGCGCAGGTGGTGCGCGCCCTTCCACAGCGGCAGCGCGATGAGGGCGAGCGCGACCCCCCGGAACACGAGGCCGCCGATCGGGTGCGCGATCATCCCGTGCAGGCGCTCGTACGACAGCGCCTGCTCGGGGACGATGCCGAGCGGAACGCCGAGGCCCATCGTGAGCAGGTAGCCCGGCAGCAGAATCGTCCCGACCATGATGCCCGCGCCGAACAGGAGCCAGATCACGGGCTCGAGGCGAAGGAGCAGATGCTTCACGGCAGGACCCCTCCGAGCACGAGAACGAGCGCGAGTGTCGCTCCGACCCACGCGGCGTAGAGCATCGCCGTGAGGACGGGCCCCGGCGGCGGCGACGCCGGCCCGATCTTCGGCGGCTGCGCCTTCGGGAAGAGGCCGAAGAAGCGAACGCCGACGTAGACGACCGAGGCCAGCACGAGCGCGTGGAACACGAGATACGCGGGGTGGCGGAACTGGCGCAGCACCGTCTGCCACGCGTCCGGGCCGCTCCCGAGATACCAGACGACGCGCAGGACGGAGAGGCCGACGAGCAGGTACGTGATTCCCGTCGCGTCGAAGAGCAGGTAGCGACGCATCCGCGGCGCGGACCAGAAGCGGTCGGGAACGCTCGGCGCGGCGGTTCGGGTCCGCCCCGGCTGCGACGGGGCCATCGCCCGCGGATTCGCAGGTCGCGACATGGCTACTCGCCTCCTCGCCGGGGCGTCACGAAGGACTTCATCCAGTCGAGCACCGAGAGGAGCTTCGCCTGGTTGATCGCCGCCGCGGGGTCGACGCTCTTCGGGCACACCTCGCTGCACTCGTTGGCGTACGAGCACTCGAAGACGGTGCCGTCGCCCCGGAACACCTCGTTGCGCTCGGCGGCGCCCTCGTCGCGCGAGTCGAGGTTGTAGCGGTGGCCGAGCGCGATCGCCGCGGGGCCGAGGAACTCGGGGACGTTCGCCACCACGGGGCACGCCGCGTAGCAGAGCATGCAGTTGATGCACATGCTGAACTGCTTGAACGCGTGCAGCTCCTCGGGCGTCTGGCGGCACGGCCCCTCCTCGACCGCCTTCTCCTTCGCGCGGACGATCCAGGGCTTCACCGACTTGAACTTCTCCATGAAGCCCTGGAGGTCGACGACGAGGTCGCGGATCACCGGAAAGTTCGAGAGCGGCGCGATGTGCACCTCGTCGCCGTACTCGTCGAGCGGCGTCGAGCAGGTGAGCTTCGGCTCGCCGTTCACGAGCATCCCGCAGCTCCCGCACACGGCCATTCGGCACGACCAGCGGTGGCTGATCGTTCCGTCGACTTCGTCCTTGATGTAGTTGAGCGCGTCGAGGACCTTCCAGTCCGGGCGCACCGGAATCGTGTACTCCTGCGTCTTCGGCACCTCGTCCTTGTCGGGATCGAAGCGCGTGATGACGAACTTCTTCTTCTGCACGTCGCTCATCAGTACTTGCGCTCCTCGGGCTGGAACCGGGTGATGGTCACGGGCTTGCGATCGAGTCGCGGGCCGCCGGGCGTGAAGTAGACCAGCGAGTGGTGCAGGAACTCCTGGTCGTTCCGCGTCTTGTAGTCGCTGCACGCGTGCGCCCCGCGAGACTCGCGGCGCGCGGCGGCGGCGGTCGCGATGGTCTCGGCGACGTCGACCATGTTCGCGAGCTCGAGCGCGGTGAGGATCTCGGTGTTGAAGACCTTGCTCGCGTCCTCGAGCTGGAGGTCCGAGACGCGACCGCGAAGCTGCGCCATCACGCGCACCGACTCGTGCATCGACGCCTGCTCGCGGTAGACGCCGCAGCCCTCCTCCATCGTCTTCTGCATCTCGCGCCGGATCTGCGCGATCTTCTCGCCGCCCTTGCGCCGCCCGCGAAGCTCCTCGATCCGCGCGGCCTCCTCCTGCGCCTGTGCGACGAGCGGCGCGTCGCTTCCCGCGCCTGCGCCGCGCGCGAACTCGATCGCCTTGCTCCCGGCGCGGGCGCCGAAGACGAGGCACTCGGTGAGCGAGTTCGACCCGAGGCGGTTCGCACCGTTCATCGAGACGCACGCCGTCTCGCCGGCCGCGTACAGGCCCGGGAGCACCGTCGCGCCGTCGATGTCGGTGTCGATCCCGCCCATCATGTAGTGCGCGACGGGCCGGATCGGGATCGGCTGCGAGACGGGATCGACTCCCGCGTACGTCTTCGAGAGCGTCCGAACGAACGGCAGCCGCTCCATGATCTTCGCTTCGCCGAGGTGCCGCAGGTCGAGATGGACGTACTCGCCGTACGGACCCTTGATGCCGCGCCCTGCGGCGATCTCCTGGATGATCGCGCGCGAGACCATGTCGCGCGGTCCGAGCTCGGCCTTCTGGCCGACGCCGTAGTCGCGCGTCACGAGGAAGCGCTCGCCCTCGCTGTTGACGACGTAGCCGCCCTCTCCGCGAGACGCCTCGGTGATGAGGATCCCGGTCCCGGGAAGGCCCGTCGGGTGATACTGGACGAACTCCATGTCCTTGAGGGCGACGCCGGCGCGGTACGCGAGCGCCATCCCGTCGCCGGTCTTGATCGTGCCGTTCGTCGTGAACGGGAAGCACTTGCCTGCTCCGCCGGTCGCGAGGACGACGGCGCGGCCGAGGATCGCGCGCATCGTTCCCTCGCGGACGTCGAGCGCGGCGACGCCCTTCACGGCGCCGCCGTCGACGAGGAGCTTCGTCACGAACTGCTCGTCGTAGCGGACGATGCGGTCGTATCGCATCGACGTCTGGAACAGCGTGTGGAGCATGTGGAAGCCGACCTTGTCGGCGGCGAACCAGGTGCGCTTGGCGGTCATCCCGCCGAACGCGCGAACGGCGACGCGCCCCTGCTCGTCGCGGCTCCACGGGCAGCCCCAGTGTTCGAGGAGCGTGAGCTCCTTCGGCGCCTGCTCGACGAAGTAGTCGACGCAGTCCTGGTCGGCGAGGAAGTCCGACCCCTTCACCGTGTCCTTGAAGTGCATCTCGAGGCTGTCGTCCGGAGCGGCGACGCCGGCCGCGCCGCCTTCGGCCGAGACGGTGTGGCTGCGCATCGGATAGACCTTCGAGACGAGGGCGACGCTCGCCTTCGGGTCGGCTTCGACGGCCGCGATCGCGGCCCGCAGCCCCGCGCCGCCGCCGCCCACGATCACGATGTCGTGACGGAAGACCTCCATCTCGGCGTTGCCTCCGTTCCCCGGAAAGCTCCGGGCCGCCGAAAACGCCCGGAGCGCCCACGACGGACGGGGCGCTCCGGCTCGGGGACCGTAGCCTTGGATGGCGGCTGTCTAGCGAATTCCGCCGCTCGCGGGTAGGACTGTCGCCGCCGGCGCCGAGGGAGCGCTCGACGACAAACGGGGACCGTCGCCGTCCCTGAACCGAACGGTCCGGCGCAGTCCATCCAAAGGGGGCCAGGAACGATGGCGGATCGCTTCTCGATGGCGGGCCGAACGGCGCTCGTGACGGGCGCGTCCCGCGGCATCGGCCGCTCGATCGCGCTCGCGTTCGCCGAGCACGGAGCCGATCTCGTCCTCTGCTCGCGCCGCCGTGAAGGCCTCGAAGCCGTCGCTTCGGAGGTCGAGGCGCTCGGCCGCCACGCGCACGTCTTCCCCGTGAACGTGAGCCGCGAGGAATCGATCGACGCGCTCGCCGGCGAGGTCGACGCGGCCGGCCTCGCGGTCGACGTGCTCGTGAACAACGCCGGGGTGAACCCGGTGATGAGCGGCCTGCTCGATCTCGACCCCGCGGCGTGGCGCAAGGTCCTCGACGCGAACGTGACGGGCGCGTTCCTGCTCACCCGGCGAGTCGCGCGCGGGATGGTCGGGCGCGGCCGCGGCGCGATCGTCAACATCGCCTCGACCGGCGGCCTTCGCGCGGGCCCGGGCCTCGCGGCCTACAACGTCTCGAAGGCGGCGCTCATCCACCTCACGAAGACGATGGCGGTCGAGCTCGGGCCGCGCGGGGTACGCGCCAACTGCATCGCGCCCGGCCTCGTCGAGACTCGCATGGCCGAGGCGCTGTTCCGCAACGAGGCCGGCTACGAGGCGTACGTCTCGCGCAACCCGCTTCGCCGGCACGGGCAGCCCGACGAGATCGCAGGCGCCGCGCTGCTCCTCGCGAGCGACGCCGGCAGCTACATGAACGGCGCGGTGCTCGTGGTCGACGGCGGCAGCGTCGTCTAGGCCCGGAGCGCGCAGCCGCTCGCCGTCAGCTCGTCGGATCGCACGCCGCCTCGCCGTACGGCAGCTCGGACAGCGCGCCGGGGCTCGACACGGTGTCGCAGACGCCGCCGGGGCCGGTGCAGAAGTTGAGGATCCCCCAGTCTCCGAAGAAGGTCTCGAGCTGCGTGATCGACGCGGGGATGAAGCCCTGCCGGCCGTGCGGATCGCAGCCGTTCGGCTGCGCCTGCAGGTTCGCGAGCGGCGGGATGTACGGCGCGTGCGCCGGGTTCGCGAGGTCGAACGAGCCCGTGTCGTACTCGACGTACGCCGACGCGAGCGGCCCGGGCAGATCGGCGATCTGCGGCATCCCCGACCGATGGGACCCGACGAGGGCCGGGATGCCGAGCGTTCGCGCCTCGATCTCGGTGCACTGGTTCGAGACCTGCTGGTCGAGGAACGCCTGCGACAGCAGGATGTTCTTCACCATCGAACCGGGCAGCGGATTGCTCGTGATGTGCGTCGCGTAGCCGGCCGGCTCGCCGCGCACCCACAGCTCGTGCGAGATCCCGAGCGCGAGCGCCACCACCATCGGCTCGTTCATCCCGGTGATCGTGAGCAGGTCCTGGAACATGATGAACGGCGTCGCGCGCTGCAGCATGCACGAGAAGTTGATCGCGGGGACGTCGAGGTTGAGATTGACCGCGTCGGGCGTGAGCGCCGCGAACATCGTCCCCATGATCCCGCCGAGGCTGCCGCCGAAGTAGTTCATGAGCCGAGTCGAGATCACGCCCTGGCCCGACGGCGACTGGAACGCCGTGTGCCGGTTGAACACTCCCGCCCGCATCATGTGCGCGAGCACGAGCGTGTTGAGCTGCCCCTGCCGCAGGCGGTCGGGAAGCGCCGCGAAGTGGTCGAAGTCGAGGAGCACCTGGTTCACGATGAAGCTCTGCGAGAGCGGGTCGATGTCTCCCTTCGACATTCCGCGCCAGTCGGTGGCGCCGGCGGCAAGGCCGCCGGTCGTGGCGTTCGAAAAGACCTGCGCGGCGATGAGCTGGTCGACGAAGTCACGGCCCGTTCCGAAGAGCCCGTGGCCGAGGACGACTCCCCGCGCCTGTACGGCGCCCGTGTTCGCCATCGCCGAGCACGGGACCGCGATCGTGAAGGGCGGGTTCGTGAAGGTCTGCCCGTCCCAGACGGGGCTGCCGGCCGCATCGGTGTTGAGGTACGCGAGCTCGTTGCTGTGCGTGATCGGGTCCTTGCCGAGGAACAGGGGGACCTTGAACGTTCCCCGGACCTCGCTGTGGAAGGTGCCGCCCGCCGAGCAGTCGTCTTCGAGCTTCACCTGCGTGACGGTGAACGGGATCTCGCCGGGCGGAAGCGAATCGACCCACGCGAAGGCCTGATCGCGCATCGACCGCATCTGCCCGGTGAGGCCCTCGTCGCTCTGCGTCGTGAAGTCGAACGCGAGGACGAGGTTGCTGCGCGCGACGCCGGCCTGCGCGAGCTTCGCGAAGATGTCCTCGAAATTCGCGCGCCGCGCGTCGAGAGCCGGCACGAGGATGCGGCGGCCGTCGCGCAGCGCTCGGAACGCCGCCTCGGGTGCGACCGCGGATCCGTCGGCGTGCGCGAGGCTGCGAACGGCCACGATGTAGCGGCGGCCGGGCGTGAGGCTCTTGCCCGGGCGCAGGAAGGTGAGGACCCGGTCGGGGTTCGTCGCGCGCGCGTCGTTCTCGAGCCAGTGCAGGATGTGCTCGCCGGTCTGCGCGTCGATGAGAACGGTCGGGCTGTCGGCATCGAGCGAGCGCGCATCGGGGCCGCGGCGATCCGTGAGAAGGCGTGACGCGTTCGACTGCGCGAGGTCCACGCCTCCCGGGAAGTGCATCAGCACCTGCACGGTCGGGCTGAAGCCGTCGACGACGCGGTACGGCTCGGGCGAGAGCCGGTGCCGCACGCCCGAGAGCCCAACCTGCTCGGGCATCCCGGCGGCGGGGAGGTTGAGGCGAACGCCGGTCGGCGTCGTGGCCGGCTCGAGGAAACGCGACGACGGATACGGCAGCATGCACTCGACCGCGTTCAGCTCCTCGCAGCCCGCGGCCGGAACGGCCATCGCGTCGAAGCTCGATGTGGCGGTGAGCGTCGTCTGGCCGCCTCCGGCGGCCGGCACCTTCGCGTGCGCAACGAGCGTGTGGCTCCCCGCAGCGACCGACGCGAGCGTCGCGGTCGCGCTGCCGCCCGAGACGGTCGCCGCGACCGGCGTCCCGTCGAGGCTGAGGTCGAACGTGCCGGCGACGAAGTCGATGGGCATCGAGAGGGCCACGTCGACGCTGCTTCCGGCGCCGGCGAGGGCGCTTTCCCCGGGGAGCGTGAAGTAGAACGTGTTGACCGGACCCGAGGGCTGGCAGCTCGACACGCCGCCGAGGCCGGCAAGGGCTGCTGCGGCGAGCGCCAGAATTCCGAGACGTGCGGGGGAAGCCATTGCGTCTCCTCGTGATCTGCCCGCCTGCGGCGGCAAGTCCTGCGGGTCGTGGGCCGGACCCCGCGACACCCTAGCATGCGATGAACGGCCGGTCAGGGAAAGCGCGGCCGTACGGACCCGACCCGGGCGCCGGTAACGGTGAGTGGCAGCGTGCCACGGCCGGGTGTCAGATCGGCTCCTGCTGGGTCATGCAGTGCATCGCGCCGAGACCGAAGACGAGGTCGGCGCTGGGGATGCCGGCGATCTGCCGCCCCGGGAGGAGCTCGCGGAGCGTCGCGAGGGCGCGCTCGTCGCTCGGCGCGCCGAAGACGGGGACGAGCGCAACGCCGTTCGCGAGGTAGAAGTTCGCGTAGCTCGCCGGACAGCGCTGGCCTTCGACCCGGAGCGGCGGCGGCATCGGGAGCGTCGCGATCGCGAGCGGCTTTCCGTCCTGATCGCGAAGGCCTCGCAGCCGGCGAAGGTTCTCGGCCAGCGTCGCATGGTTCGCATCCGACGGATCGTCTTCGACGACGGTCACGACCGTTCCCGGGTCGACGAAGCGCGCGAGGTCGTCGATGTGCCCGTCGGTGTCGTCCCCCTCGATTCCGTCGCCGAGCCAGAGAACGTGCCGCGCGCCGAGCAGCCTCGCGAGCACTTCCTCCATCGCCTCGCGCGTTCGCCCCGGCCCGCGGTTCGGGTTCAGCAGGCACGACTCGGTCGTGAGGATGGCCCCGCGGCCGTTGCCGTCGATCGATCCGCCCTCGAGGACGAGCCCCGCGTCGAACCGCGGAACGCCGAGGATCTCGGCGATGCGCACCGGCACCGCATCGTCGTTCTCCCACGGCCCGTACTTCTCGCCCCACGAGTTGAAGCCGAAGTCGACGATCGCCTTCTCCCGTCGCCCCGCGTGCTCGCGGACGACGAAGACCGGGCCGTGGTCGCGCGCCCACGTGTCGTCGGTCGGAATGCGGTGGAAGCGAACGCCGTGGTCGGCGTCGACGCCGCCTGCCGCGAGCTGACGCCGCGCATCGGCCTCCATCGCCTCGTCGCGAACGCACACGCACACGGGCTCGTGCTCGTGGAGCACGCGAACCATCTCGACGTACGGAGCGAAGATGCGGCCGATTCGCCCGGGCCAGGTCGCGGGATTGTGCGGCCATGCGAGCCACGTCGCGCGGTGCGCCTCCCACTCTGCGGGCCAGCGCCAGCCCTGCGCCGCGAGGTCGGGCGGCGCAGCGGTCAACCGCGCCACCGCCGGGTGATCTCGCCGTACGCGTCGATGCGGCGGTCGCGCAGGAAGGGCCAGTTCTGCCGCACGCGCTCGATCTCGCCGAGGTCGCACTCGACGACGAGCAGCTCCTCGACGTCCGGCTTCGCGCGCGCGAGGACCCGGCCGAAGGGATCGGCGACGAACGACTGGCCCCAGAAGCGAATGCCGTCCTCGCGGCCCACGCGGTTCACCGCTGCGACGAAGACGCCGTTCGCGATCGCATGCGCGCGCTGCATCGTCTCCCACGCGTCGTGCTGCGCGCAGTCCATCTCGCTGCCGACGTCGAACTGCCAGCCGATTGCGGTCGGGTAGAACAGGATCTCGGCGCCCGCGAGCGCCGTGAGCCGCGCGGCCTCGGGGAACCACTGGTCCCAGCACACGCAGGTCCCGACGGTCGCGAAGCGGGTGGCGACGGCCGAGAAACCGAGATCGCCCGGCGTGAAGTAGAACTTCTCGTAGTAGAGCGGGTCGTCGGGGATGTGCATCTTGCGGTAGATGCCGGCGATACTCCCGTCGGCGCCGAGCGTCACCGCCGTGTTGTGGTAGACGCCGGCGGCGCGGCGCTCGAAGAGCGACGCCACGATCACGATCTCGCGCTCGGCGGCGACACGCGCGAGCGCCTCGGTCGACGGCCCCGGAATCGGCTCGGCGAGCGCGAAGCGGTCGTTGTCTTCGGTCTGGCAGAAGTAGCGGGAGCGGAAGAGCTCCGGCAGACAGACGATCCGCGCGCCGCTCCGCGCGGCCTCGTCGGCCCGGACCAGCGCGCGCGCGAGGTTCTCGTCCGGGTCGGGGCCGCAGCGCATCTGGACGAGTGCGATCGGAACGCTGCCGCGGTTCGCGGGGGCCGGCATGGCGGCTTCGGTACGGCACGCCGCCCGGCGCCGCAAGCCCCGCGGCCCGCGCGGGCGGCCCGGAAGCGCCGCGCGCGCAATGACCGCCCCTGTCACACGCGCGGCGCAAGCTCCGGCAGCAAGCGGAGGTCCCCGAAATGCAGGGAATCGAGCCGGCGCAGCCCCGGGCCGAGGCTCCGGGCTGGACACGAAGGGCCGCGCGACGGGCCGTGCTGGCCGGAGCGGCGCGCGCGCTCGCCGCGGTCCTCGCAACGGTCGCCTTCGGCCTCGGCTGGGCGGGCGTCGAGACGCTCGTGGCGCGCCCGGAAGGCGGCGGCGCCGCACCGCCGAGCCCTTCCGCACCGTATCTTCAGCCCATGGAGCCGACCGCCGAGCCGCCCCGCGAGCCGCGAAGCGAGGACGAGCCGCAGGTCTGGCTCGTCGATGGCTTCAACGTCCTGCACGCGGGCGTCCTCGCCGGGCGAGATCGAGCGGGATGGTGGCGAGCGGAGTCGCAGCTCCGTCTCCTGCGGCGCGTGGCGCGCTTCGATGCGGCCGACGCGGAGGTCTGGGTCGTGTTCGACGCCGCCCACGAGCGCTCGGAGCGCTGCGAGCCGCTGGCGGCCTCGCCCCGCACGAAGCTCGTCTTCGCGCCGTCGGCGGACGACTGGCTGGTCCGGCGCGTGCGGCAGGCGGACGAGCCCGAGCGCCTCGCCGTCGTGACGGGCGACCGGCAGGTGCAGGGGCGCGTGCGGCACGCGGGAGCCCGCGTGATCTCGCCGCGCGCGTTCCTCGCTCGCTGCCCGGGCGACGATCCGGCGTCCGCCAGCGCCTGACGCGCGATGCGGGCCGCGCCGCGGCCGTCAGCCCGTCGCGCTGCTCCCGCCGCGCGGCTCGGACGCCTTGCGCCCGATCAGCTCGAGGATCCGGCCGGCCGTCTCCTCGACGGCCTTTCCGGAGATGTCGACCACGCGCCAGCCGTGCTCGCGGAACAGCCGCCGCGACCGTGCGAGCTCGCCCAGCACGCCGTCGGGGTCGACGTAGTCCACGTACGGCGGCGCGTGCATCTGCCGCAGACGCGAGCGGCGGATCGTGAGCAGCGCGCCGGGATCGAGGACGAGCCCGATCACGCGCCGGGGGTCGAGCTCGAGGAGCTCGCGCGGCGGATCGAGTCCGGGCACCAGCGGGACGTTGCCGATCTTGATCCCGCGCTGCGCGAGATACATCGAGAGCGGGGTCTTCGACGTTCGGGAGATGCCGGTGAGCACGAGGTCGGCGTCGACGAGCGTTCGCAGATTCGCTCCGTCGTCGTGGCGCACGGCGAACTCGACGGCGTCGATGCGCCGGAAGTACTCGTCCGAGAAGCCGTGGAGAAGGCCCGGCTGCAGGCGCGGCTCGGCGCCGAGGTGCTGCGCGGCGCGCGAGATGAGCGGCCCGAGCAGATCGACGGTGCGAACGCCCTGGCTCGCGCCGTGGTCGCGCAGCGTGCGCGCGACGCGCTCATCGACCACGGTGAAGACCACGAGCGCGCCCGATCGCGCGGCGAGGTCGATCACGCGGCGCGCCTGCGACTCCTGGCGAACGTCGCGGAAGGTCCGCATGCGCCACGGCGTGCGGAACTGGAGCATCGCCGCCTGGGTCGCGCTCGACGCGGTGTCCCCCGTGCCGTCCGACACGACGAAGATCTCGGCAGGCTTGAGCGGCTCGCCCGGCATGGCGCAACGCTAGCGCGATCCCGGCGCGTCCCGGTTGACGCCCCCGTTGGCCGCCGGCACTTTGCCCGCCATGCCGTACGACCCGCGCGCCATCGAGCCTCGCTGGCAGGCCTACTGGCTCGAGAACGACACCTTCCGCGCCGAGATCGATCCTTCGAAGCCGAAGTACTACGTCCTCGACATGTTCCCCTACCCCTCCGGCGACGGCCTCCACGTCGGCCATCCGGAGGGCTACACCGCCACCGACATCGTCGCCCGCTACAAGCGCATGCGGGGCTTCTCGGTGCTGCACCCGATGGGCTGGGACGCCTTCGGACTCCCGGCCGAGCAGTACGCGATCAAGACCGGGACACACCCGCGCGTCACCACGCGGCGCAACATCGAGAACTTCAGGCGCCAGATCCAGTCGCTCGGGTTCAGCTACGACTGGTCGCGCGAGATCGACACCACCGATCCCGGCTACGTGAAGTGGACGCAGTGGATCTTCCGGCTGCTCCACGAGCGCGGCCTCGCGTACGAGGCCGAGGTCGCGGTGAACTGGTGCCCCGCGCTCGGCACCGTGCTCGCGAACGAAGAGGTGATCGACGGAAAGAGCGAGATCGGGGGGCATCCCGTCGTGAAGCTGCCGATGCGGCAGTGGATGCTGCGGATCACGCAGTACGCCGAGCGCCTGCTCGCCGACCTCGACGATCTCGACTGGCCCGAGCCGATCAAGAAGCAGCAGCGAGACTGGATCGGCCGCAGCGAAGGCGCACGCGTTCGCTTCGCGGTCGAAGGCCGCCCCGGCCGCGAGATCGAGGTCTTCACGACCCGCCCCGACACGCTGTTCGGCGCGACGTACATCGTGCTCGCGCCCGAGCATCCGCTCGTCGGCGAGATCACGGCGCCGGACCGGCGCGACGCGGTGCGCGCGTACGTCGACGCGGCGGCGCGCAAGACCGAGCGCGCGCGGCTCGCCGAGGCGAAGGAGAAGACGGGCGTCGACACGGGAGCCCGCGCGAAGAACCCGTGCACCGGCGAATCGATCCCGATCTGGATCGCCGACTACGTCCTCGCGAGCTACGGCACCGGCGCGATCATGGCCGTTCCCGCGCACGACGAGCGCGACTACGCCTTCGCGAAGTCGTTCGGGCTCGAGATCCGCGAGGTGGTCCGAGGCGGCGACGTTGCGCGCGAAGCGTTCAGCGGCGACGGCGTCGCGGTTCGCTCGGGCCTCCTCGACGGCCTGCCGACGGCCGAAGCCAAGCGGCGCATCGTCGCGTGGCTCGAGGAGCGCGGCGCAGGGGAAGGCGCGGTCACGTACAAGCTGCGCGACTGGCTCTTCTCGCGGCAGCGCTACTGGGGCGAGCCGTTTCCGCTGCTGCACTTCGACGACGGGACGGTTCGGCTGCTTCGCGACGACGAGCTCCCGCTCCAGCTCCCCGATCTCGACGACTTCCGGCCTGCCGAGGGCGGCGGGACGCCGCTCGAGCGCGCGAAGGAGTGGATCGAGACGACCGATCCCGCGACGGGCCGCCGCGCGCGCCGCGACCCGAACGTGATGCCGCAGTGGGCGGGAAGCTGCTGGTACTACCTTCGCTTCTGCGACCCGCGCAACGGGAGCGCGCCGTTCTCGCCCGACGCGGAGCGGCACTGGATGCCGGTCGACCTCTACATCGGCGGGGCCGAGCACGCCGTCCTGCACCTGCTCTACGCGCGCTTCTGGCACAAGGTGCTCTACGACGCCGGCCTCGTTCACACGAAGGAGCCGTTCCAGAAGCTGGTGAACCAGGGGATGATCCTCGGCTTCAGCTACCGCTACTGGGACGACAATCTCGCCGACGATCCG
>JAYRMX010000287.1:0-12040 GCA_041912475.1 Myxococcota bacterium | reverse complement strand
CTCGACCCGGAGCTGCGCGCTGCGCTCCGCGCCGAGATTCTGAGCCTCCACGCACGACTTGGCTTTACGCTGGTCCTCGTGACCCACGACCGCGACGAGGCGAGCGAGCTCGCCTCGCGCGTGGTCGCCGTAGAGCGCGCCAGGCAAGGAGCGCAGCCGTGACAGCCGCTCGCACTTCCGAACCCGCCCCCCGCGTAGGAATCCTCTGGCGCGGCGATCGCCGCGAGAAGCCCGCCCCCGGCAATCGCCTCTTCGAGCCCCTCGCCGCGGCCTTCGCCGGGGCCGGCGTCGAGGCGGTGCCCGTGCTCTACGCCGACGAGGCGGTCGCAGAGGTGCGGGAGGAGCTGCTGCGCCTCGGCGCCGTGCTCGTATGGGTCGACCCAATCGCGCAGGGCAGGAACCGCGCGCAGCTCGATGGCGTGCTGCGCGAGGTGGCGGCGCGCGGCGTCTTCGTGAGCGCACATCCCGACGTGATCCTGAAGATCGGGACGAAGGAGGTACTCCACCGCACGCGCTCGCTCGGGTGGGGAACCGATACGCGTCTCTATGCGAGCACCGAGCAGCTGCGCGACGAGTTGCCGCGCGTGCTCGCCGAGAGCGGTCCTCGCGTCCTCAAGCAGAACCGCGGGAATGGTGGCATCGGCGTATTCCGAGTGGAGTTTGTGCAGTCGCCCGACGTCCCCTCGCTCGATTCCCTCGTGCGCGTCCAGCACGCGCAGCGCGGGAGTGCGCGCGCCGAGATCCGCGTCGGCGAGTTCGTGCGACGCTGCGAGCCCTTCTTCGCGAGCGGCGGAAAGATGGTCGATCAGCCGCTCGTCCCGCGTCACGCCGAAGGCATGGTGCGCTGCTATCTGGTGCGGGACCGCGTCGCGGGGTTCGGCCACCAGCTCGTGACCGCGCTCATGGATCCGGCGCCCGGCGAGTCCGCTCCCCCTCCCCCGCCTCCGCGCCTCTACTACGGGCCCGCGAAGGCCGAGTTTCAGACGCTCAAGCGGCAGCTCGAGGCCGAATGGATTCCCCGGATGCGGGCGCTGCTCGAGATCGATGCCGCGTCGCTGCCCGTGCTCTGGGACACCGACTTCCTGCTCGGACCGCCCGCCGCCGCGGGGGAGGACGGCTACGTGCTTTGCGAGATCAACGCGAGCTCGGTGTTCCCGTTCCCCGAAGAGGCGCTGGGACCGATCGTTCGTGCAGTGGTCGCGCGTCTGCGAGAAGCGCGAAGCTCCACGTAATCGGGGCCATCCTCACGGCGCTCGCGTCGCGCAGGCGGCGCCCTCGTTGGCGTGAAGCCCCGTGGCTCGCCCCGTCGCGCCGCGAGCCGTCGCGATCGCTCCCGAGGCGTCGGACGAGCCTCTCTTCGTCGCGGCCTCGAGAGCGCCGGCGGTCCAGCGGTTGACGCCGCTCCCCGCCGAGCCCGCCGCGATCGCCACGCGGCGGTGAAGCGCGGCGTCGATCCGGAGCGGGACCCGGCCCGAGTACACCCGGTCGGGCACGCGCCGCAGCTTCTTGCAGAGCGGCAGGTAGTCGTCGACGGCCTCGCGGAAGGCCTTCTCCAGCTCGTCCACGTCGGTGCCCTCGAAGCTCACCACGTCGTCGATGCCGAGGATGCGCCCGTGCAGGATGCCATCCTCCGCCGAGTAGCGGACGGCTCCCCGATACCCCTTGTACGCGATCGCGTCCATCTCAGCTCTCCTCCGGCACGACCCCTCGTGCGGCGAGGAAGTCCCGCACGTCCTCGACGGCGTACGTCCGCAGCTCCGGCTCGGGGTGCGGGCGGTGCAGGCCGAGGATCGATCCGGCGGGAACGAAGGGAACGCGCGAGCCTGCACCCGCGTCCTCGTCGGCGCCGAGCGCTGGCATCAACGACGCGAACTCGCCCCGGCGAAGGTCCGCGCAGGTGGGCCGCTCGAAGACGCGAGCCAGCGTGCGCCGCTGCCGCTGGTTCATTGCGAGACCAAGGTACGATGGCGCACGTGATGATGTCAGGACTCGATATCATCTCGATCGAAGGTGCGCGGAGGGCAGCGCGGGAGATCGCCGAGCGGCTACACGCGCGGGTCGCGCCGCCACCGGGCGATGTGTTCCAGCCGCGCGCCGGCCAGCTCTCGGGTGCGTCCGTTACCAGTAGCACCCGAGGTCTGCGGCTCTTCGGTCACCGCCTCGCACGGCCGGCCGCCGGCCGGACTACACGCGGTCGTGCGATCGCCGGCGCCCGCGCGCCCCGGAGCCACGCTGCGAGGCGCTCCGTGCGCGCGCGAAGGCCTGCCGGAAGTGCCCGCCCGGCGCGTGTGCCATGCTCGCCGCGTGAGCCTCTCGCGTCGCACGGGAATCCTGCTCGTGAACCTCGGCACCCCGGCTGCTCCGGAGCCGGCTGCCGTCCGCCGCTACCTCGCCGAGTTCCTCGGCGACCCGCGCGTGCTCGACATGCCCGCCCTCGCGCGCTGGTTGCTGCTGCGCGCGGTGATCCTGCCCTTCCGGCCCCGCCGCTCGGCCGAGGCATATCAGAAGATCTGGGGGCCCGAGGGCTCTCCGCTGCTGGTTCACGGGCGCGCGCTGCAGGAGGCGCTCGCGAAGGCGCTCGGCGACGACTTCTGCGTCGAGCTCGGCATGCGCTACGGCGAGCCGTCGATCGCGGAGGCCTTCGGACGGCTCGAAGCGAGCGACGTCGCGCGAATCGTCGCGCTCCCGCTCTTTCCGCAGTACGCGTCGTCGTCGGGGGGCTCGGCGGCGGAGGCGGTGCTGCGGCTCGCCGCAACGCGCGTGAGCGTCCCGGCCATGACGGTGCTCGGTGAGTTTTTCGACGACCCGGGATTCCTCGGCGCCTGGGAGGCGGTGGCCGCGCCCGAGCTCGCGGCCTTCGGGCCGGACCACGTGCTCTTCTCGTACCACGGCCTTCCCGAGCGCCACGTTCGCCGCAGCGATCCGGGCGGTCGACACTGTTTAGTGTCGGATCGGTGCTGCGATGCCATCGGGCCCGCCAACCGGCGCTGCTACCGCGCGCAGTGTTTCGCGACCACGCGGGCGCTCGCCGCGAGGCTGGGCCTCCGCACCGAGGAGCACTCGACCGCCTTCCAGTCGCGCCTCGGCAGAACGCCCTGGATCCGCCCCTTCACCGACGAGGCACTCCCGGCGCTCGCGGCGCGCGGCGTTCGCCGGCTCGCGGTGGTGTGCCCGTCGTTCGTCGCCGACTGCCTCGAGACACTCGAGGAGATCGGCCTTCGCGCGCGCGACCAGTGGGCCGGACTCGGTGGCGAGGAGCTGCTGCTGGTGCCTTCGCTGAACGCCCACCCGGCCTGGGTGGCCGCCTTGGAGCGGATGCTGCGCGGCTACGGACGCTCGTAGTGGTACCAGCGCCGGCGGCGAAGGCCGAGGTTGGTGAGGACGCAGCGCCGCGCCGTTCGACGCTCGCCGCCGAAGATCCGGTGATACGCGTCGTTCTCCGGCAGGTGGTCGGGGTTGCGCCGGCTGTGGCGGAAGCAGGTCGTGAGGAACAGCCGGCCGCCCGGCGCGAGCAGCTCCGCGTAGCGCCTCGCGTGGCGAACGGGATTTTCGAGGTGCTCGAGGACGTCGAAGCTCGCGATCATGCCGAAGCGCGCGCCCTTCCCGGTCCAGAACTCGTCCGGCGCGAGCGCGCGCACGCGGCCGGCGCATCCGAAGCGCTCCCAGCGCATGCGCGCGAAGTCCGAGCACGGGCCGGGGAAGTCGACGTAGGTGACCGGCACGCCGTTCGCCGCGAACGCGAGCGCCGTGTCGCCGATGCCGCCGCCGCAGTCGAGCACCTCCGCGCCGAGACGAAGCGCGAGCGCCACCGCCTCGTCGTGGAGCGCGTGCTTCGCCGTATCGGCGAGATGCCACTCGGCGTACTTGAGGAGATCGAGCTCGCCGAGGCTCGCGTAGAGGCGGTTGCGGTCCTCCTCGGTCTGCGGGTCCGCCTCGATCCAGCGGCGGTTGCGCTCGTCGCGCGCCGTCGCCATGCGCGGGGCGAGCGCGGCGGGATCGAGGCCGAGGAATGCACCGACGTCCGCCTTCAGGCCGGCGACGAGAGCGGCGTAGGGGTGCGCGAGGCGGGACATCGCGCGGAAGCGTAGTCGCGGGCACCCTCGTGTGCGAACGATCGCGCCGTGCGGCTGCGGTCGAGAGCGGCCGGGAGCGCCGAGCACAACGCAATCCCCAGAAACGCCCCGCCCCCGCTCCCGAACGGCGGGAGACCCCGGGGATCGTGCCGGCCCGCAAGGCGCGATCCGCGCCGCGAAGGCACGGAACGGGCGCCCCCCCCAGAGCGGAAGAAGCGGAAGGAACGCCCTGCCCTCAGGCGCCTGCTGCAGCGCCCGACGCGAGGGTGTCGGCGAACGAGACGCCATCGAGGTAGGAGCCGGCGAGGCCGAGGCCGGCGTGCGCGGCGATCCGCGCTCGAAGCCGTGCGATGCGCGCGACGTGGTCGCGGGCGGGCTGTGCGATGGCGCGCGGCCAGCGCGTCACCGCGAGAAGACGCGCGGCGCCGCGCAGGCCGAGCGTTCGCGAGAGGTCGTCCTGCACGCGTGCGAGCAGAGCGTCGTCGGGAAGCTCGACCGCCTCCGGCGCGCGGGCGCCGCCGAGAAAGCACGTCAGCAGATCGAAACCCTCGGGAGCACGGCCCGGGAAGAGCTGGCTCATGAAGAGGCAGCCGAGGACCGTGAGGCCCGCGTCGCGCGGGACGAGGAAGCCGAAGCCCTCGATCGTGCGTGCGGCGTCCCCGCGCGCGACGGCGACCGAGACGCTCGCGACGGGCGCGTAGGCGATGGAGGCGAGCAGATCCGCTGCGCCGGCATCGACGCCGCGCACGAGCGCGGCGGCTTCGGGGGCCGGAAGCGCGACGACGACGCGCGCAGCGCGAAGCGGCTCGTGCCCGGCGCGGTCGGTCTCGATGCGCCATCCGCCGCTCTCGCGTGCGAGAGCGACGGCGCGCGTCGACGTCGCGACGCTGTCTCCGAGCTGCGACGCCATCTCGGCCGCGAGGCCGCCGAGGCCGCCCGTTGCCGACCAGCTCCCGCGAAGACCGCGCTCGCGCGGGCCGCCGCTGCGGCGCAGCGCCTGCGCGAGAAAACCCCGAACGATCGAGCCGTGACTGCGTTCGAGCGCGACGAGCGCGCCAAAGACGGCCTTTGCGCCGAGCTCGCGTTCGTCCCCCGCATACACACCGGTGAGGAACGGGCCGACCAGCCGCTCGACGGCTTCCGGCCCGACGCGGCGGCCGAGGAACTCGGCGACCGACTCCGCGCTCGCATCGCCGCCGCGAACCAGCGGCTCGGCGAGCAGCCGCAGCTTGCCGCGCGCGGAGAGGAGCCGCGTGCGAGCGAACGCCACCGGACTCATCGGCACGGGCTCGAGCCGGCCCCCGTGCCAGAGGAAGCGGAGGCGGCTCGACGGCGACGCGCAGACCAAGGACTTCTCGAGGCCGTGGGATCGCAGGAAGGCGAGCGCCGGCGCCTTCACCTGCAGCGAGTTCGGCCCGCGCTCGACGAGGAAGCCGCCGATGCGCTCGGTTCGCGCAACGCCGCCCGCCCGGTCACCGGCCTCGACGACGCGAACCTCGAGGCCCCGCCCGCGCAGCGTGAGCGCCGCGGCGAGGCCCGCTGCGCCGGCGCCCACGACGATCGCGTCGATCACGCGCCCGCCGGCGCGAGGCTCTTCGCGGCTTCGACGAACGCTCGAACGCCTTCGACGGGTGTGTCCGGAAGGCAGCCGTGCCCGAGGTTGAGGATGTGCCCGCGCGCCGGGCGCGCGCCTTCCGCGATGCGGCGCACGCGGTCGAAGATCTCCTCGCGCGGCGCGGCGAGCGCACACGGATCGAGGTTGCCCTGCAGGCTCGCGCGCCGGCCCGCGAGCCGGGCGGCGGCGCCGATCTCGCAGCGCCAGTCGAGCGAGAGCACGTCGGCGCCCGATTCCAGCATGAATTCGAGGACGTGCGCGCCGTCGTTCACGTAGAGGATGAGCGGCGCTCCAGCGCCCTTCAGCCGCTCGGCGATCACTCGGTGCGCCGGCAGGACGAAGGCCTGGTACTCCTCCGCCGCGAGCAGCCCGGCCCAGGTGTCGAAGAGCTGCACCGCCTCGGCGCCCGCCTCGATCTGCGCCTCGAGGTACGCGACGGTCATCTCGGTCAGCACGTCGAGCAGCTCGCGCAGGAGGACCGGCTCGCGGTAGAGCATGCGCTTCAGGCTCGAGAAGCTGCGCGATCCCGCTCCCTCGACGAGGTACGCCGCGAGCGTGAAGGGGGCCCCGGCGAAGCCGAGCAGCGGGAGCTGCGGCCCTGCGAGCGCCGCCCGCAGGCGGCGAAGGATCTCGAACACGTACGGCACCGTCTCGCGCGGATCGTCGAGGCGCAGCGCGCGCACCTGCTCGCGGCTGCGAATCGGCTTTCCGATCACGGGCCCGGGGCGAAAGTCGACGTCCACGCCGAGGCCGAGAACGGGAACGAAGATGTCCGAGAACAGGATCACGGCCTCGACGCCGAGCAGCTCGGCCGGCTGAAGCGAGACCGTCACCGCGCGCTCGACGTCGCGGCACATCTCGAGGAACGTGACGCCCTCGCGAACGCGCCGGTACTCGGGCAGATAGCGGCCCGCCTGCCGCATCAGCCACACGGGCGGGCGATCGACGGGCTCGCCGCGGCACGAGCGCAGGAAGCGCTCGCGCGGCGAGAGGCCGGCCGGCGCCGACACCGCCCTCAGTATCCCTCGAGCCGCGCGAAGCGGTCGCGGTGCCACGCGGCGTCGCCGAAGCTGAGCTCCGCGACGCGTGCGCGCTTCATGTAGAAGCCGATGTCGTGCTCGTCGGTCATGCCGATGCCGCCGTGCATCTGGACGGCCTCGTTCGTCACACGGATCGCCGCGTCGGAGCAGCGCGCCTTCGCGACCGAGACGAGCTGCTGCGCGTCGTCCGCGCCCGCGTCGATCGCGCGCGCAGCGGCCATCATGGCCGAGCGCGAGAGCTCGATCTCGATGAAGCAGAGCGCCGCCCGGTGCTTGAGAGCCTGGAACGAGCCGATCGGAACGCCGAACTGAACGCGGGCCTTCAGGTACGCGAGCGTCCGATCGAACGCCTCGGCCATGAGGCCGAGCATCTCGGCGCAAAGGCCGACGGTCGCGCGGTCGACCGACTGCTCGAGGAGCGCGCCCCCTGCGCCGACCTCGCCGAGGACGTCGCCCCGGCCCGCTGCGACGCTCTCGAGCTCGACGATCGCGGCGCCGCGCGAATCGATTCGGTGCTGCGGCCGGACACGAAGGCCCTGCGTCTTCGACGAGAGCACGAAGAGCGTGATCCCGGCCGGATCGCGCTCGTCTCCCGCGGTTCGTGCGGCCACCACGATCTGGTCCGACGCTCCCGCATCGAGCACCTGGATCTTGCGGCCCGAGAGCGTCCAGCCGCCCGCGGAGGCTTCGGCGCGCGTGGCGATGCGATGCACGTCGTAGCGGCTTCCCTCTTCCTGGAACGCGAGCGCGAGCACGCGGTCGCCGCTGCACAGCGCCGGAAGCACGTCCTTGCGCTGCGCCTCGCTGCCGCCGAGCAGGACGGCCTGTCCGCCGAGGAGCACGCTCGAGAGAAACGGCTCGGGAGCGAGGCTGCGGCCGAGGGCCTCGAGGACGACGGCGAGGTCGGCGAGGCCCATTCCCGCGCCGCCGGCCCATTCGGGAAACGGAATACCGACCCAGCCGAGCCCGGCCATCTCGCGCCACAGCTCGCGCGAAAAGCCGAGCGGATCCTTCTCGTCACGCAGCTTGCGGACGCGCGCCACGGGCGAGCGCTCGGCGACGAAATCCGCTGCGGTCTTCGCCAGCAGCTCCTGGTCTTCGGTCAGCGCGAGATTCACGACCGCCCCTCCGCCCGTCAGTCCGGAAGCCCGAGAACGCGCTTCGCGATCACGTTGAGCTGGATCTCGGACGTGCCGCCCTCGATCGAGTTGCCGCGCGAGCGCAGCCAGGCGCGCGTCGTCGCGAGCTCGTCGGCCGCGAAGCCCTCGCCTTCCCAGCCGAGACCCTGCGGGCCTGCGATGCGAACCATCAGCTCGTGGCGGCGCTCGTTCAGCTCCGTCGCGGTGTACTTGAACATCGACGTCTCGGGGCCCGGCTTGTGGCCTGCCTTCATGGCGTCGCGCGAGCGCTGGACCGTGAGCGCGAGGCACTTCGTGTCGAGGTCGGCCTGAGCAATCTGGTCGCGCAGCACCGGGTCGGCGATGCGGTCGCCGCCGTCGCCGAGGTAGCGGCGCGCGAGCGCCGCGAGCGCGCTCCCCTTCCCTTTGCGCGGAGCGCCGCCGCCGAAGACGTCGGCGATCATGCTTCGCTCGTGCCCGAGCAGCGCCTTCGCGACCGTCCAGCCGGCGTTCATCTTCGAGACGACGTTGCGAACGGGAACCCGCACGCCGTCGAAGTACGTCTCGCAGAATGGCGACGCGCCGGAGATCAGCAGGATCGGCCGCACCGAGACACCTGGCGACGCCATGTCGATGAGCAGAAAGGTGATCCCTTCCTGCTTCTTTGCGTTCGGGTCGGTGCGGACGAGCGCGAAGATCCAGTCGGACTTGTCGGCGTACGAGGTCCAGACCTTCTGCCCGGTCACGACGAGATGATCGCCGTCGAGCACCGCGCGCGTCTTCAGCGATGCGAGGTCCGAGCCCGCGTCGGGCTCGGAGTAGCCCTGGCACCACCGGATCTCGCCGCGGCAGATCTTCGGCAGGTGCTCGCGCTTCTGCTCCTCGGTGCCGAACTGGAGCAGCGTCGGGCCGATCATCGTGAGGCCGAAGCCGACGAGCGGCGGCGGGAGGCGAAGCCGCGCCAGCTCCTGCTGCAGAGCCTTCGCTTCGTCCGGCGAGAGGCCGCCGCCGCCGTACTCACGCGGCCACGCCGGCGCGGTCCAGCCGCGCTCGGCCATCGTCTCGAGCCAGCGCTTCGCATCGGGGCTCGGGAACGTCGCCTTGCGGCCGCCCCAGATGCCTTCGTCGTTGCTGAGCATCGTGCCCGCGATCGACGCCGGCGCGTTCGCACGCAGCCAGGCGGCGACCTCGGTGCGGAACCTCTCCAGATCGGCCATCCGCTCGTCCTCCGGATCGGCCCGCGAGTGTACCCGCGCACGCGCAGCGCTGCCCGCCGCCGTCCGCGGCCGAGCGAAGGCCGCTGCCGGCGAGCGTCCGCGAGCCGATGCGGCTAAGTTCCTCATCCGATGCGCGTTCTCCTCGCCAGTCCTCGCGGCTTCTGCGCAGGAGTCGACCGCGCCATCGAGATCGTCGAGCAGGCGCTCGCACGCTACGGGCCGCCGGTCTACGTGCGGCACGAGATCGTGCACAACCGTCACGTCGTCGACGCGCTCCGCGCGAAAGGCGCCGTCTTCGTCGACGAGCCGGACGACGCGCCCCCCGGCGCGCTGCTCATCTTCAGCGCGCACGGCGTCTCGCCGGCGGTGCGCGAGGCCGCCGCGAAGCGCGGCCTTCGTACGCTCGACGCCACCTGCCCGCTCGTCACCAAGGTCCACAAGGAGGCGCAGCGCTTCGCGCGCGAGCCGCGCGAGATCGTGCTCGTCGGCCACGCGGGCCACGTCGAGGTCGAGGGCACGCTCGGCCAGGCCCCCGAGCACATGCACCTCGTCGAGACCGTGGCCGACGTCGAGAAGCTCGAGGTCCGCGACCCTTCGCGGCTCGCGGTGCTCACGCAGACGACGCTCTCGGTCGACGACACGCGCGAAGTGCTCGAAGCGCTGCGGCGCCGCTTCCCGAAGATCGCGTTGCCGAAGCGCGACGACATCTGCTACGCGACGCAGAATCGCCAGAACGCGGTTCGCGAGCTCACGCGCGAGGTCGACCTGGTCCTGGTCGTCGGCGCTCCCTCGTCGTCGAACAGCAACCGTCTCGCCGAGCTCGCGGCGAGCTGCGGCATTCCCTCGCACCTCGTCGAGAGCGCCAGCGACATCGACCCCGCGTGGCTCGAAGGCGTGCGCGCGGTGGGCGTCACGGCCGGCGCCTCGGCGCCGGAGATCCTGGTCGACGAGGTGATCGACCGGCTTCGCGCGCTCTCCTCGGACGACTTCTCGCTCGGCTCGCTCCCCCACGTGGACGAAGGCGTGGTGTTCCAGCTCCCCGCCGAGCTGCGCCAGGCGCCGTAGGCGTTGGCGGCGGATCCCTCCGAAGAGAGCCCGCTCGCCGCGGACGGGGCCGGTGACGAAGGCGCCGTCGAGGACCCGGAGTCTTCGCCGGCCATCCCTGCGGCCGTGCTCGCGAGCCGCGCGGCGCCGGCCCTCCTCGGCGAGCGAGGCGCGGCGCGCACCGAGCGGGAGATCTGGAATCTCGCGTGGCCGGTGATCCTGTCGCAGGCCCTCGCCAGCATCGTGAGCCTGATCGACATGGGAATGGTCGGCCGCCTCGGACGCGACGCCGTCGCCGCCGTCACCTACACGACGCAGTATCTGAATCTCGCGCAGTCGGTGCTCTTCGCCGTGGGTATGGCGAGCGTCGCGCTGATGGCGCGCGCCATCGGCGCGAGCCAGCCGGCGCGCGCACGCGCGGCGTTCGGGGCGTCGATCCTGGTCTGCGGCGGCGTCGCCGCGATCTTCGCCGCCGTCGTGCTGATCGCGCCCCGCGGCCTGCTCGGACTGCTCGAGGCGCCGCCGCACGTGGTCGCGATCGGGACCGAGTACTTTCAGCTCACGCTCGGGTCGGTGCTGCTGCTGGCGATCTCGATCACGGTCGAGAGCGGCTTCCGCGCCTGCCGCAATACGCGCGTCGCGATGCTGATCGCGCTCGCCGTCACCGTCGCGAAGACCGCCATGAACGCCGTCCTCATCTTCGGAGCGCTGGGATTCCCGCGCCTCGAGCTCGTCGGCGCGGGTCTCGCGACGCTGCTCTCGCAGGTGCTCGCGGTGGCGCTCTTCGTGTGGGCGGCGCGCAGCGGCCCGCACGCCGACGTGCTGCGGCTCGGAGGAGCCGACCTCGCGCACGCCCGCGAGCAGCTCCAGCCGATGGCGGCCGTCGCGCTCCCGGCGATCGGCGAGCGTGTGGTGCTGAACGTCGCGATCATGACGTACGTCACCGTGCTCGGTCACTACGGAACGGCCGAGGTCGCGGCGTACGGCATCGGAACGCGGCTCATGTCGTTCTCGTGGATTCCCGGCACCGGGTTCTCGGTCGCGGCCGCGACGCTCGTCGGTCAGGCGCTCGGCGCGGCCGACCCGGCGGGCGCCGAGCGCGCAGGCTGGCGCGCCGCGCGCTTCGCGCTCTTCGTATCGATCGTGCTCGGCCTCGCCTTCGGCGTCGCGCGCGAGCCGATCGCGCGCCTGTTCACGAGCGACGCCGGGGTCGTCGAGGCGCTCGGTCCGTTCATGCTGCTGCTCGCGCTCGCGCAGCCCCCGATGGGCGGTCACTTCACGCTCGGCGGCGCGCTGCGCGGCGCCGGAGCCACGTGGACGCCGCTCGTCGCCGCGACGCTCGGCAACTGGGGCTTCCGCGTCCCGATCGCCTTCATTGCGTCCGCGGGAATGCAGCTCGGCATCGTCTGGGTCTGGGCCGCGCTCATCGCCGACCACTTCATGCGCGCCGTCTGGCTCACCTGGTCGTTCCGGCGCGGGCGCTGGAAAAGGCGAGTCGGCGCCAGCGTGCGCTGAGCGCATCGCGAGCTCCCGCCCCTCGCCCGCGCCGCGGCGACGGGTACAGGCCGGCGGCCGCTACGACACGGCGCTCGCCGGACGCGTGATGCGGATCCCGGCCGTGAACATCGTCGGGGTGAAGACGCGGAGCCGGCGCCGGCCCTTCGACAGCTCCGACGTCAGCCGCGTGTTCCCCGGGTACGACCGACACCCGGGCGCACGGCCGCACGAGCTCCATCGCACAGACCCGAAGGCTTCCGCGCGCTCGACTCCGGCGCGAGCCGCGAGAAGGTCGAGGTCGCGAGGGCCGGATGCGAGAGGCGCAGGCCGCGGACGCGACCGCCCCCGCCCGCCGGCCTCCGCATCAGCCCCGATTCGGCAGGAAGGTGGCCACCAGCCCGTCGGCATGCCGCTCGACCCAGGCGGGGTCGGTCGG
>JAYRMX010000286.1:0-6267 GCA_041912475.1 Myxococcota bacterium | reverse complement strand
CCGCGCCTCGCGTCGGGCTACGTCGAGTTCACGCTCGCGAACGTCACGGTCGCGACGCTCGCTGCGGCGGCGGGCGCGTGGTCGTGGCGCCGGGCGCGCGCCGGCGCGCTGCGGCGCGCGCCGACCTGGGACTGCGGCTACGCCGCGCCGACCGCGCGGATGCAGTACACCGCGGGCTCGTTCGCGGGCATCATCGTCGACTGGTTCGCGTGGGTGCTGCGCCCGCAGCGGCACGTGCGCGCGCCCGAAGGCGAGTTTCCGGCACGCGCCGAGTTCGCCGAGCACACGCCGGAGACGGTGCTCGAGCTCGTGGTCGAGCCGGCCGGCGTCGCCGTCCTGCGGGCCGCGCAGGCCGCACGCCGCGTGCAGCACGGGAGGGTGCAGGCGTATCTGTCGTACGTGGTGGCGGGCGCCGCTGCGCTCGCTCTGCTGGTCTGGCTGTGGAGCGGAAGGGGATGAGCTGAGCGATGTACCTGAACCTCGTCCAGATCGCGGAGTCGTTCGGCGTCTCGGAGAGCGTCGTCGAGGGATGGGTCCGCGAGGAAGGGATGCCGCACACGCCCGAGCGCGGGCGTCTGCTCTTCGATCGCGCGCAGGTCGTTCAGTGGGCGGCGGCTCGCGGGCTCGCTACGAAGGCCGGGTTCCTCACCCCCGACCGTTCCGCCTTCACGACGCCCTGTGAGCTCGCGCCGCTGCTGCGCGCGGGCGGGATCCACCGCGAGGTCTCCGCGGCGTCGGTGCTCGACGTTCTCGATTCGGTCGTCGGCGCGCTCGCGAGCGGTGCGCTGGCGAAGCCGGTCCGCGAGCTGCTGCGGCAGCGGCTTCGCGCTCCGGGGGGCGTCGTGTGGGCGCCGGTGGGAGGCGGCTTTGCGCTGCCGCATTTCAGCACGCGCGTTGCGCTCGGGCGCGAGTCCGGAACCGTGGCGCTGCTGCTGCTGCGAGAGCCGCTCGCGCAGGCGGGCCCGGTTCCCGACGACGTTCCCGTAACGCGCCTGCTCTTCTTCATCGCGCCCTCACCCCGCGCGCATCTCGACCTGCTCGGGCGGCTCACGCGAGCGCTCGAGCACGGGCCGCTGCGCGGCCTCGTGCTCGCGGGCGCGGCCGACGATGAGATCCTCGCCGCTGCCGCCGCCGCAGATGCCGCGGCGGCCGGTGCGCGCGGGACCGAGGCGAGGCCGTGACGCCGGGCGCGCTCTTGCTGCTCGCCGGCGCGAGCACGCTCGCGAGCATCGTTGCGGGGCCGCGGCACGATCGCGCATGGCTCGCGCTCGTGCTCGCCGGCGCGTCGTCCGCGCTCGGTGCGGCGTCGTCGGTGCTCGCGGGAGGCGCGGACTGGGAGTGGCGGAGCGCCTTCTCGATCGGCGGCGAAGCGCTGCACCTGCGGCTCGACGGCGTGAGCGCATTGTTCCTGGTGCTCGTGAGCGTGATCGCTGCCGCAGGCGCCGTCTATGCGCGCGGCTACTGGTCGGACGAGCAGCATCCCGACTCCGCCCCGCGCGGCCGCGCGTGGTGGAGCAGCCTCGCGGCGAGCATGGCCCTCGTGCTGCTCTGCTCGAACGGGATGCACTTCCTCATCGCCTGGGAGCTGTTCGCCGTCTGTGCGTACTTCCTGATCACGCTCGAGCGCGAGCGGACCGAAGTGAGACGGGCCGGGTGGCTCTACCTCGCGGCGTCGCACGCGGGAACCGTCTGTCTGTTCGCGTTCTTCGGCGCGCTCGCGGCGCGAACCGGGAGCTGGGATCTCGGGCCGCTGCGCGAGAGCGCCGGGCTGCAGCCTCTCTTCTGGCTCGCGCTCGCCGGATTCGGAGTGAAGGCCGGCGTGTTCCCGCTCCACGTCTGGCTGCCGTCCGCGCACGCGAGCGCCCCGAGCCACGTGTCCGCCTTCCTGTCCGGCGCGGCGATCAAGATGGGGATCTACGGGATCGTGCGCTTCAGCGGCTGGCTTCCGGTGCCCCCGGCCGCGACGTGGACCGTGCTCCTGGTCGGGACGGCGAGCGCGCTCGCCGGCATCGCCTTCGCGCTGGCGCAGAACGACCTCAAGCGCCTGCTCGCGTACTGCTCCGTCGAGAACGTCGGCATCATCCTCGCGGGCCTCGGCGCGGCGCTCGTGTCGGGCCAGCACGGGCACGCTGCCTGGGGGCGGCTCGTGCTCGCGGGCGCGTTGCTGCACGTCTGGAACCACGCGGCATTCAAGTCGCTGCTGTTCTTCGGCGCGGGCTCGGTGCTCCACGCGACCGGCACGCGCGAGATGAGCCGTCTCGGAGGCCTGTGGCGCGCGATGCCGTGGACGGCTTCGCTGTTCGCCGTCGGCTGCCTCGGCGTGTCCGGGCTTCCGCCTCTCAACGGGTTCGTGAGCGAGTGGCTCGTCTACCTCGGGCTGCTCGACGCGGCGAGCGGGCGAGGCGCGCCGCTCGCCGTGGCGGTGCCGTCGACCATCCTGCTCGCCATGGCGGGCGCTCTCGCGCTCGCGTGCTTCGCGAAGGCGGCGGCGATCGTCTTTCTCGGCGCCCCGCGCACGAAGCCGGCGGAGCACGCGCACGAATGCGGCGCGTGGATGCGCGGGTCGATGCTGGCGCTCGCGACCGCGTGCCTCGCGCTCGGCCTCGTTCCGATCGCGTTCTGGCCGGCGATCGCGCGCGCGGCCGCGGCGTGGGATCCCGCCTTCGCGGCGGAAGCTTTGCCCGCACCGCTCGCCGCGCTCGGCGCCGTGCAGCTCGCGCTCGCGGTCGCCGCAGCGGCGCTGGCGCTCGCGCTCCTCGCGAAGGTGCGCGCGAACGGCGTTCGGCGCGGACCGACGTGGGACTGCGGCTACGCGGCGCCGGCGGCGCGGATGCAGTACACGAGCGGGTCGTTCGCGGGAATCGCGGCGACGTGGTTCGGCTGGCTCCTGCGGCCCGAACGCACGCTGCGCCGGCCGCGGAGCGTGCTGCCGCTGAGCGCGAGCCGCTTCGAGCGTGTTCCGGAGACGGTCCTCGAGCAGGTGCTCGCACCGGCGGCGGGCGTGGTTCTGCGCGCGTCGACCGCCGCGCGCCGCTTGCAGCACGGCCGGCTGTCGGCCTACATCCTCTACGTGGTGGCGGGGCTCGCTGCGCTGGCGCTGTTCGCGCTGCTGGAGACGGCGCCGTGATCGCACTCGAAATCGCCGGGCGTCTCGCGCTCTGGCTGCTGCTCCCGCCGCTGCTGCCGGGCGTGATCAACAAGGTGAAGGCATGGTTCGCCGGCCGGCGCGGCCCGCCCGTCCTTCAGCTCTACTACGACCTCGCGCGGCTCTGGCGCAAAGGCGTCGTGCTGAGCACGCTCGCGTCGCCGGGCTTCGTGATCGGGCCCGCCGTCGCGTGGGTCGCGCTCGCCGGCGCGGCGCTCCTGCTGCCGCTCGGGCCCGCAGGGGGCCTCGCCGGCTTCCGCGGCGACGTGCTGGTGCTGATCTACCTGATGGCGCTCGCGCGCTTCTGCACGGCGTGGGCTGCCCTCGAGACGGGTTCGGCGTTCGAAGGCATGGGAGCGGCGCGCGAGGTGAGCTACGCCGTTCTCGCCGAGGCCGCGATCGTCGCTGCGGTGCTGTCGCTGTGCGTGCAGACCGGCAGCACGAGCCTCGCGGCGATGCTCGCGCCGACGCCGGGAGCGAGCGCCGTGCTGCTCGCGGCCGGCCTGTTCCTCGTGCTCCTCGCCGAGAACTGCCGCGTGCCCTTCGACGATCCGAACACGCACCTCGAGCTCACCATGATCCACGAGGTGATGGTGCTCGATCACAGCGGGCCGCCGCTGGCCGTCATCCTGCACGGGGCGTCGATCAAGCTCCTGCTGTTCGCGCTGCTCCTCGCGCAGGCGGTCCTTCCGGCGCAGGCGCTCCCGGCGCCCGCGCATGCGGCGGCTCTCGCGGGCGGCGTCCTGCTGGTGACCGTTGGCGTCGGGGTCGTCGAGTCGCTGCTCGCGCGCCTCGCGTTCCGGCGCGTTCCGCTCCTGCTCACGACGGCGTTCCTGCTCTGCCTGTTCGCGCTCCTCGTGGGCGGCCGGGGAAGCGGCGCATGACCGAGTTCGTGAACCTCCTCATCGGGATCGCAATGGCGCTCAACCTGCTCGCGCTCGGCAGCAGCCGGCTGCCGACGCTGATCGGCGCGATGTCGCTGCAGGGCGTGACGCTCGGGCTGATGCCGCTCTTCATCGAGCGTCATCCCGACTGGCGGGTCTGGCTCGTCGCGGCCGCGACCGTGGCCGGAAAGGGGCTCCTCATCCCGGCGCTGCTGCGCCGCGCGATGCGCGCCGCGCACATCGACCGCGAGATGGAGCCGATCGTCGGCTTCGTGCCGTCGCTGCTGCTCGGCGCCGGCGGGACGATCGCTGCGGTGGCGCTCGCGCGGCTGCTTCCGCTGCTCCCCGAGCACGCGGGGTCGCTGCTCGTTCCGGGCGCGCTCGCGTCCGTCCTCACCGGGTTCGTCCTCCTCATCGGGCGAACGAAGGCGATCTCGCAGGTCTGCGGCTATCTGATCCTCGAGAACGGCATCTACCTGTTCGGCATGCTCCTCATCCGTTCGACGCCGCTGCTCGTCGAGGCGGGCATCCTGCTCGACGTTACGGTGGGCGTGTTCATCATCGGCATCATCGTCGACCGCATCCAGCGCGCGTTCGATTCGCTCGACACGCGCAAGCTGACGGCGCTTCGCGAATGAGCGGCCTCGCGCTCATCGTCGTTCCTCTCGCCGGCGCCGTGGTCGCAGCCGCGTGGCCGTACGACCGCTCGCGCCCGTGGCTGCTTCCCGCGGTCGCGTCGATTCACTGCGTGATCGCCTGCACCCTGCTGGCGTCGCCGCCGCAGGTCGCTCCCGGCGAGTGGCTCGCCTTCGACGCGCTCGCGCGCGCGGTGCTGCCGGCCGTCTCGGTGCTGTTCCTCGTGTGCGCGTTCTACGGCGTTGCGTACTTGCGGGTGCGGAGCGAGCGGCCGAGCCGCGTGTTCGTCGCCTGCATGCTGGCGGTGCTCGGCCTCCTGAGCGCGGGGCACCAGGCGCGCCACCTCGGCGTCCTGTGGATCGCGACGGAGACGGTGACGCTCGCCGCCGTCCCGCTGCTCCACTTCAACGGAACGCCGCGCGCCTTCGAGGCCACCTGGAAGTATCTGCTCGTCGGCGGTACGGGCATCGCGCTCTCTCTCCTCGGCTCGTTCTGCCTCGGCTACGCCTCGCTCTACGGCGGCGGCCGCGGAGACCTCACGTTCGCGGCGCTGGCGGCGCAGGGCGCTGCGCTCTCGCGGCCGTGGCTGCTGAGCGCGTGGGTGCTCCTGCTCGTGGGCTACGGCACGAAGATGGGCCTCGCGCCGATGCACACGTGGAAGCCCGACGCCTACGGAGAGGCGCCCGGCATCGTCGGCGCGCTGCTCGCGGGCGGTGTGACGACGGTGGCCTTCACCGCGATCCTGCGCGTGCGCGCAGTGGTGAGCGCGGGCGGCGGGGCCGTGATCGCCGACCGGACGCTGCTCGCGATGGGCCTGTTCTCGATGCTCGTCGCCGCGCTCATGCTGCTCGGGACGCGCGACTACAAGCGGATGCTGGCGTACTCGAGCGTCGAGCACATGGGGATCCTGAGCGTGGGCGCTGCGCTCGGCGCGGCGGGCATGTGGGCGGCGCTGTTCCACGTCTGGGCGAACGGCCTCACGAAGGGGGCGCTGTTCATGAGCGCCGGCAACATCCACCGCGCATCGGGCGGGCGCACGATCGACGAGGTGCGCGGCATGAGCGCGGTCGTTCCGGGATCGGCGGCGATCCTCGTGGCGGGCATGTTCGCGGTGACGGCGTGCCCTCCGTTCGGTCCGTTCTTCAGCGAGCTGCGGACCGTGCGGGCCGCGTTCGAGGCGGGCGACGCCGGCTCGGCCGCGGTCTTCCTCGGGTGTCTGCTGTTCGCGTTCTTCGGGCTGACGCGGCTGGTGTTCGCGGTCGTGGACGGCCGCCCGCGGCCGGGCTCGCGCGAGACGCGGGCGCGCTTCCCGGAGACGTTCGGCATCGTCGCGCCGCCGCTCGTGCTGCTCGGCCTCTCGCTCTGGCTCGGGCTCGCGACGCCCGCCGTCCTGCGCGACGCGTGGACCGCGGTGGCGGCGCAGCTGGTCGCGCGGCCATGAGCGCGCGCAGCTCGTTCGCGCTGCTCGCGAACGCCGACACGATCGCCGTCGCGGACGTTCCCGAGTGGCCGGCGCCCGATCTCGCCGCGAAGACGGCCGCGGAGCTCGCGCGCGGCGCGCGGCTGTGCTCGTGGTTCGGCGTCGCCGACGAGGGCGCGGTG
>JAYRMX010000285.1:0-1787 GCA_041912475.1 Myxococcota bacterium | reverse complement strand
GCAGCGACCGCCGCCGACGCCGCGTTCGCGTTCAGCATGGCGGCGGCCGGCCTGCACCTCGCCGCGCTCGTTCGGCCGCGGCTTCGCGCGCGCGCGTTCCGCTGGCTGGTGAGCGTTCCCGGAATGGCCTTCGTCGCGGCCGGGACGCTCTCGGGCCTCTGGCTGCTGGCACTCTTTCCCATTCGCGCCGTGCTCGCGCTGCTCGGCTACGAAGGGGCGCTCGGCGGCCTTCGCTGGCTCGACCTCCTGCCGTTCGCGATCGCGCTGGTGTCGATCCTCACCTCGTACCGCCTCGCCGACGAGATCGTCCGCGTTCGCCTCGGCACGGAAGGCCCCGACACCGTCTCGCGTCTTCCCGTCGAGCGCTACCGCCGCCGCGCGCCCGAGCCGCTCGCACACCGCCCGCTCCGCATCGTGCAGATCACCGATCCGCACCTCGGCCCGTGGCAGCCGGTGCATCGCCTGCAGCGAAGGATCGCCGAGCTGATCGAGCGCGAGCCCGACCTCGTCCTGCTGACCGGAGACTTCCTCACGATGGAGGGAATGGGATCGCCGGGCGCGCTGCGCGAGGCGCTCGCGCCGCTGCGCGCCGTCTCGGAGCGCTGCTTCGCGATCTTCGGAAACCACGATCACGAGTCGCCGGACGAAGTTCGTGCCGCGCTCGCGGCGAACGACATCCGGCTCCTCGTCGACGAGGAGGCCGTCGTCGAGACCGCCATCGGGCCCGTACAGATCGTCGGCGCCGATTACGTCGGCCGCGGGCGCGGCGAGCACATCCGCTCGCTCCTCGCGCGATTTCCGCGGCGCGAAGCGGCGCTGCGCCTCTTCCTCCTCCACGACCCGAGCGGCTTCCAGCACGTCCCGGTCGGCGACGTCGATCTCACGCTGTCGGGCCACACGCACGGCGGGCAGCTCGGCCTCGTGAGCTTCGGCCTCGACTGGACCGTGCTCTCTCGCACGCGCTGGCCCGACCACGGCCTGTTCGGCCATGGAACGAATCGCCTGTACGTGCATCGCGGCACGGGCTTCTACGGCTTCCCGCTGCGAATCGGCGTTCCGGGCGAGCTCTCGATCCTGGAGCTGGTGCAGGAGTAGCGCCGCGGCGAGCGGAGGCGACGGTCGTGCGGCCCGCCGCGCGCGAGTCGCCGCGCCCGCCGGGCGCCCTGCCCGGTTCACGCCGCGGGCGAGCGCTGGCCTCCGGGAGCCGGAGCACCGCGGAGCAGACCCTCCGCGCTCAGGTCCTCGTCGATTGCCGGCCAGTGGATGCCGAAGCCGCCGCCGCAGAGCTCCCACTGCGCTCTTTGCTCGGGTGTCGCGTGGAGCAGCCGCGGGTACCACGCGAGCGGAACGCTGATCTTCCGGCCGTCGGCGAGCTGCGCGGTGAGCGTCGAAGCGTCGATGTGGACGCCGACGATCCGGTTCGCATCTCTAGCTTCCGAAGTAGTCATTCCATGCCTCGAGGAGAACGCGCTCACAGGCTCGCACGAGAACCTCGATCTTCGCCAGCTCGTGCGGGCCGAATCCGACGCTGCGGGCGGTGCGGACCGGAGCGAGCCACAGCTTCACCGAGCAGCCGTCGCGGTCCACGTGAACGTGAGGCGGCTCGCCCGGTTCGTGGCTGAAAAAGTATATCCGATACGGCCCTGACCGGAGCACCGTCGGCATGCCGCCGACCCTACCGCGGGCCGCGGGCGCCGCAGCGGCGAACGCGCGTTCACGACGCGGCGAGGCCGCGCGCGAGCTCCGGGTATGCGGGCGTGCACGGCGCGCCGCCGCTGCGTGAGAGG
>JAYRMX010000284.1:0-5534 GCA_041912475.1 Myxococcota bacterium | reverse complement strand
CTCGCCCTGATCGGCGCGCGCGCACGGCGGGCTGCGATCAGAGGTACGTGAGCCAGCTCTCGTACTTGGGCTCGCGCCCGGCGACGACGTCGAAGAACGCGCTCTGCAGCGTCTTCGTCACCGGGCCGCGCCGCCCGCTGCCGATCGTGCGGTGGTCGATCTCACGAACCGGCGTCACCTCGGCGGCCGTTCCCGTGAGGAAGACCTCTTCGGCGATGTAGAGCTCGTCGCGCGTGATCTCGGCCTCGCGCAGCGGGACGCCCTTGTCGCGTGCGAGGCGAACGACCGCGTCGCGCGTGAGGCCCCCGAGCACGCCGTGGAGCGGCGGCGTCAGCAGCTCGCCGCCGCGAACCGCGAAGATGTTCTCGCCGCTCGCTTCCGAGACGAGGCCGTTCGTGTCGAGCAGGATCGCCTCGTCGTAGCCGTCGAGAAGCGCCTCGCGCTTGGCGAGGATCGAGTTGACGTAGTCGCCGCAGGTCTTTCCCTTGGTCATCTTCGAGTTCACGAAGTGCCGCGTGAAGGTCGAAATCTTGGCGCGGATCCCCAGCTCCATGCCCTCTTCGCCGAGATACTTTCCCCAGGGATACGCGATGATCGCGACGCGAATCGGGTTGTCCGCCGGATTGAGCCCCATGACGCCGTCGCCGATGAACGCGATCGGGCGGATGTAGCCCTCGCCGAGGTGGTTCGCGCGCAGGGTCTCGAGGACAGCCGCCTCGAGCGCCTCCTGCGAGAACGGCACCTGCATCAGGTTGATGTGCGCCGAGTCGAGCAGGCGACGAACGTGCTCGCCGAGGCGGAACACCGCCGAGCGGCCGTCGGCCGTCCGGTAGCAGCGGATCCCCTCGAAGACGCCGAGGCCGTAGTGGAGCGTGTGCGTGAGGACGTGGACGTTCGCGTCCGCGAAGGGAACGAGCCGTCCGTCGAGCCAGATCTTCTCGCCGGTGACGCGGGTGGGCTTTGCCATTCCGGGATTCTACCGCCGCAGGAGCCGCCCGATCAGCCCCTTCTCCTTCTCGCGCCGCATCTGGAGCAGCCGCAGCTCCCGCAGCGCCTCGATGCAGTCGGGCTTGTTCGAGATCGCGCGCGCCAGCATCTTCTCGGCGAGGTCGGTCCTGCCGGTCGTCAGGTAGATGCGGCCGAGGAAGAGAAACGGAACGTCGCGATCCGGCGCGAGGCGAGCGCCGTGCTTGATTCGCGCGAGCGCGTGCTCGCAGGTGGCCGAGTCGTTCGGATTCGTGAGGTGTTCGGCCCAGCCGAGCCACGCGTGGTACTCGCCCTCTTCGGGGTAGAGCGCAACCGCCCGGCCGAAGGAGTCGGCCGCTTCCGAGTACTTGCGCGCCCGAACCTTCGCCTCGCCTTGCTGGAACTGGAGCTCGGCCTGCAGCGCGCGCTGGCCCTCGTCGAGCTCGGCGGCATTGCGGCTCTCGAGCGCGTGCTGCACGCGGCGCGCGCCATCGGCGATCTGCTCGTACGCCTTCGAGACGAGCCCGAAGACCTCCTCGGCGAGGCGCTTCACGGGCTCGCTCGCTCCGCTGTAGCGGTCCGGGTGCGTGCGCTTCGCGAGCGCGACGTATGCGCTGCGAACTTCTTCGTCCGTCGCGCGCTCGCTCACGCCGAGAATCTCGAAGGTCGAGCGGCCGCGCAGCCGCTCGGCGAGGGCCGTGAGCTCGGCGCGCAGCGCATCGCCCGCCGGCTCGGGCGCGCCGGGCGCCTCGGGCGCGGGCGCCGTCGTCCGGCCGCGGTCGACGAGCTCGAGCAGGTCGGTGACGAGCAGGGCGTAGACCGTTCGCCGGACGGGCTCGGGGGAGCCGAGCAGCTCGCCGAGGCGCCGGCTCCCGTCGAGCGCTCCGAACATGCGCATCTCGCCGGCGTCGAGGTCGATCTCCTGGAAGCGGTAGAACGGACTCTCGCCCTGCGCGACGAAGCGGTCGGTGCTGGCGGCGAGATACGCATCGACGCGCGAGAGCGGAAAGCGGCCCCGAACGCCGTGGAGGATGAGGTTTGCGGGGCTCCGGTCGAGCGCGAGCCCGCTTCCTCCGTCGAGACATGCGCCGATCTGGAACTCGAAGCCTCCTCCCGTCCATTCGAAGATCTCGAACAGCTTCTCGTCGGCCTGCGCCGCGAGCACGGGGCCGATCTCGTCCTCGGCGAGCACCTGCATCGCAACGAGGATCTCGCCCTGTCGTCCCTCGCCGGACTTGAGCCGCCGGATCGATTCGTCGAGATCGCGATCGCTGATGCGTCCGGTGCGGACGAGGAAGTTGCCGAGGCACTCGCTCAGCAGGTTCGATCGCACGGCGACGGGGTACCCGTCGCGGAGCTGGAGCGCCTTCTTGCGCTTTCCGTGCTGGAGTTGGAGCACGCCCGTCGCGCGCAGCCCGTGCAGGTGATGGAGCAGCGCGGGAAACGGAACGTCGACGAGCGAGCCCGAGAGCGGAACGTGGGGCGGCTGCCCGGGATCGTCCTGCTGCGCGGCCGGAAGCTGCTGCGCGATCGCCTGCAGCAGCTCGTCGAGCGGAACGGGCTTCGCGAGCATCGCGCTCGCGCCGAGCGCGCGCGCTCGCTCGATGTACTGCGGGCTGCGCATCCCCCCGGACAGCAGGACGACGGGGATCTTCGCGGCGTCGCCGCCGAGCGCTCGCAGCGCCTCGAGCACCGCGAAGCCGTCGCGCTTCGGAAGCAGGAGATCGAGCAGCACGAGGTCCGGGGGCTCTTCGCGAACTCCCGCCAGCGCCTCCTCTCCATCGTGCGCGACGCGGACGAGATAGCCCTCGCTCGTGAGCGCCTTGCCGAGGATCTGGCACAGGTTGCGGTCGTCGTCGACGCAGAGAACGATGGGCCGCACGGCGCCTCCTCACGCGAGTGAGAGGCTCATCGGCCGTTTCGCGGCGCGGACTGAGGGGCCGTGCCCCCGAGTCGCGCCCTTGCTGCTCACCCGTTTCCGGTTCTCTGCCGATTCACGAGCGCGGCGAGCGACTGCGCGAACGGCGGGCGTGCGACGCCCGCCTCGGTCACGATCGCGGTGACCAGGCGTGCGGGCGTCACGTCGAAGGCCGGATGCCGGACGGGAACGCCCTCGGGAACCAGCACCCGGTCGCCGATCTGCGCCACCTCGGCGCGGCCGCGCTCCTCGATCGGGATCTGCGCGCCCGTCGGCGTCGCGAGATCGATCGTCGAGAGCGGTGCGGCGACGTAGAACGGAATTCCGTGTTCGCGGGCAAGAACGGCGACTCCGTACGTTCCGATCTTGTTCGCCGTGTCGCCGTTGGCGGCGATGCGGTCCGCACCGACGATCACGAGATCGATCTCTCTCCGGGCCATGAGGTGCCCGGCCATGTTGTCGGTGATCACCGTGACGGGGATGCCGTCGCGCTGCAGCTCCCAGGCCGTGAGCCGCGCGCCCTGCAGAAACGGCCGCGTCTCGTCGGCGAGCACGCTCACGCTTCGTCCCGCTTCGACGGCCGCTCGCACGACGCCGAGCGCCGTGCCGTAACCCGCCGTCGCGAGCGCGCCGGCATTGCAGTGCGTGAGGATCCTCGCCGGGTCCGGAACGAGGTCGGCGCCCGCACGCCCGAGGTCGCGGCAGATCCGCTCGTCCTCGTCGACGAGCGCGCAGGCGGCGGCGACGATGCGCGCCCGGACGTCGCCGGTGTTCGCCCCGGGCCGCGCGGCCGCCGCCTCGATCGCCTCGCGCATTCGCTCCAGCGCCCAGAAGAGGTTGACGGCCGTGGGCCGCGTCCGGGACAGACGCTCGATCGCGGCCTCGAGGTCCGCGCGCAGCGCGGCGACGCCGGACGCGTCGCTCGTGACGGCGGCCTGCGCGACGCCGAGCGCGGCTGCGCAGCCGATCGCGGGCGCGCCGCGCACCGCGAGCGTCTCGATCGCCTGCGCGACGTCCTCGACGCTCTCGAGCCGGAGGTAGATCTCCTCGGACGGGAGCCGGCGCTGGTCGAGCATCTCGACCGCGCGTCCGGCCCACCGCACGGTGAACCACGGAGACGGCGCAGACATCAGTTTCGCTTCCTTCCCTCGATCAGACTCTCGAGCGCGTCGAGCGGGCTCTTCGCGCCTCCGGCCGCGCCGCGCAGGCGGTCGAGCACGGGGCCGATCTTGCGCTCGAGCGCCGAGCCTCCCGCGCCCGCCACGACGGCAGCGACGTCGTCGGGCGAGAGCTCGACGCGCGGGCGGCCGAGCGTCCCGCCGATGTGCGAGATCGGAAGCGTCTGCCCGCGCATCGCGCCGGCTCCCTTCGCGTCGGCGAAGACGATCACGCCGCGCGCGTCGAGCGCGCGGTCGGCGAGCCGGACGCTCCCGCGAAGGTCGACGCGATAGTCGCGGTAGACCGCTTCGACGGGATCGAAGCGCGCGAATCCCGAGCCGAGCACGATGGCGCCGGCGATGCGCTCGAAGCGGTCGTCGTACATCCGCTGCACGTCGCGTCCGCCGAATGCGCGCCCCGCAGCGACGGCGGCTTCGACCACCGGCCCCGAACGCTGGATCGTGTCACGCAGCATCGAAACCCCGCGGAAGCTCCCGGGGCCGAGAACGAAGTCGAGCGTCCCCGAGACGACGTCCGTCACGGCTTTGCCGGTCGCGAGGGGCGCCGCGAGGCGCGCGTCGAAGCGCAGCGGGCCGCTCACCTGCTCTCCGAGCGCCGCGGAGTCGATGTCGCGTCCGGTCGCGACGAGCGCCGCGGCGGGCGCGGAGTCGAGCTTCGACGCGCGCAGATCGAGGCCGAGGCGCCCCGCGAGCGAGCGGCCTTCGAGCGGCGGGATCAGCGCCTGCCATCCGGAGAGGTCGAACGCGGGCGCCGTGAGCGCGAGCTCCGAGCCCGGGGCCGACCGCGCGCTGCCGTGCGCCTCGAAGTTCTTGATCTTGACGCGCAGGTCGCCCACCTCGAAGCCGCCGCCCGGGCGCGCACGCAGCGTGCCCGAGGTCGACGCGGGCGTTCCCGCCGGCTTGCGGAACGCGCCGCCGTACCCGAGGTCCGCATCGGTCGCGTCGATTTCGAACGGGCCGCCGAGCGCGCCGCCGTCGCTCGAGAGCGTCGCCGTGACGGCGAGCCGGCCGCGCAGGCGAACGCCTTCGAGGTCGACCGCCGCGTCGTCGAAGCGGAGCTTCGCGTCGATCTTCGCCGGGCTCGCCGCGGGCCCGCTCGCGCGGCCGGTGCCGCCGAGGCGCCCCGCGAGCGCCGGGCCTCCTGCAGCACCGGGAGCCGCGCCGAGATAGCCGGCGAAGGGCCCGGCCTCGACACCGTCGAGCGTCGCCTCGGCGTCGACCTCGCCGTCCAGGGTCGCGGTTCCCTTCACGGCGATGCTGCCGCCGCTCTCGACGCGCATTGCGGCGTCGAAGCGGACGGGGGCCTGCGGGTCCGCCGCCCGCGCGCGCGCGTCGACGTCGGCGAGCACGACGACGACGGGCGGTGAGACGGTTCGATCTTCGATGCGAACCGGCGCGCGAGCGCCGGCCGGCGCGCGCACGCCGCGCGCCGCCGGGGCCGGGGCGGGGGCCGGGGCCGCAGGCGCCGCCGG
>JAYRMX010000283.1:0-13914 GCA_041912475.1 Myxococcota bacterium | reverse complement strand
CCGCGAAATACGCGAGGCGAGCAACCGCCGGAAGTCCTGCGCCGCGCTCGAGCCGCGTCGGGAAGGTCTCGCACAGCAGCTTCGCTCCGGCCGCCTTCGCCACGCGGCTCGCGGCGAGAAGGCCGCGTTCGCGGAGCGCCGCGCCGCCGAGGAAGAGACACGCGGGCTCGCCCGAGCGCAGCACGCGCGCGATCTCCTCGATCACGTCCCCGGCGACCTCGGCGCGCGAGCGCACCGGCAGCGCCGGCGCGACGACGCCTCCCGGCAGCCAGCACGCGTCCGCCGGCAGGATGAGCGTCGCGACCTCGCCGGGAGGCCCCTGCGCCGCCGCGACGGCCGCCGCCGCCGCGGTTCCGGTCTCCTCGGGCCGGCGCGCAGTGCGAACGAAGCGCGACACGTTGCGCGCGACGGTCTCGATGTCGGATTGCAGATTCGCGTCGTACTTCGTGTGGTAGGTCGCGTGGTCGCCGACGATGTTGACCACCGGCACCCTGCCCTTGCGCGCGTTGTGCAGGTTCGCGAGGCCGTTGCCGAGGCCCGGCCCGAGGTGAAGGAGCGTCGCCGCAGGGCGCCCCGCCATCCGGGCGTAGCCGTCGGCCGCTCCGGTCGCGACGCCTTCGAAGAGCGCGAGCACGCCCCGCATCTCGCGCACGGCGTCGAGCGCCGCGACGAAGTGCATCTCCGACGTTCCGGGGTTCGAGAAGCAGACGTCGACGCCGCAGCCGACGAGGGTTCGCACCAGCGCCTGCGCGCCATTCATCGCCATCGTCTCAATCCTCTCTTTCCGTCGGCCGCCTGCCGGCGGCGCGGCCGCTTCCCGCCGCGGCGCAGGCCGACCCGGTCGCGGACTCGCTCGCCCGAGGCCCGAGCCACGCGGGCGAGCCGCGCCGCCTCGATGCTACGCCGTTTCCTCTCTGCAGGTGCGCCTCGCGCACGGCGGATCCATCGACGATCGTCCCGAGGTCGAGGATCGCGCTCGGATCGAACCCCGGAGCCGTCAGGAGGCGGAGAGCTCGGGGCGGTCCGCGAACAGCGCGAGCGCCTCGGGGTTGGCGAGCGCCTCGCGGTTCTCGACCGGGCGGCCGTGGACGACGTCGCGCACGGCGAGCTCGACGATCTTGCCCGAGCGCGTTCGCGGGATGTCGGCGACCTGCAGGATCTTCGCGGGGACGTGCCGCGGCGAGCAGTGGCTCCGAATGCGCGCGCGGATCCGATCCGCGAGCGTGTCGTCGAGCGTGAGGCCGGGACGAAGCCGCACGAAGAGAACGACGCGCACGTCGCCTTCCCAGTCCTGCCCGATCGCGATCGACTCCTCGACTTCCTCCAGTTGCTCGACCTGCCGGTAGATCTCCGCCGTGCCGATGCGAACGCCGCCCGGGTTGAGAACGGCGTCGGAGCGGCCGTAGATCACGATGCCGCCGCGCGGCGTGATCTCGACGAAGTCGCCGTGGCACCACACGCCGGGAAACCGCGCGAAGTACGCCTTGCGGTAGCGCTCGCCGCCGGGATCGTTCCAGAAGCCGATCGGCATCGACGGGAAGGGGCGCGTGCAGACGAGCTCGCCCTTCTTCCCGCGGACCGGCCGGCCGTCGTCGCCGAAGGCTTCGACGGCCATGCCGAGGCCGCGGCACTGGATCTCGCCGCGATGAACCGGCGCGAGCGGATTGCCGAGTACGAAGCACGAGAGGATGTCGGTGCCGCCCGAGATCGACGCGAGCTGGACGCCCGGCGCCATGCGCTCGCTCACCCAGTCGAAGCCTTCGGGTGCGAGCGGCGAGCCGGTCGACGTGACGAGGCGAAGCGGCGAGAGATCGTGCGTGCGGTGCGGCGCGAGGCCCGCCTTGCGGCAGGCGTCGATGAACTTCGCCGAGGTGCCGAAGAGCGTCATGCGCTCGGCCGCGGCGAAGTCGAAGAGCACCTCGGGCCCCGGATGGAAGGGTGAGCCGTCGTAGAGCAGAACGGTCGCGCGCGACGCGAGGGCCGAGACGAGCCAGTTCCACATCATCCAGCCGCAGGTGGTGAAGTAGAAGACGCGGTCGCCGGGACGAACGTCGCAGTGCAGGACGTGCTCCTTCATCTGCTGCAGCAGCGTTCCGCCGGCCGAATGGACGATGCACTTGGGCTTCCCGGTCGTTCCCGACGAGAACATCACGAAGAGCGGGTGGCCGAACGGGAGCTGCGCGTGCGCGATCTCGCGCGGCTCGAAGGGAGCGACGGCGTCGGCCAGCGTGCGCGCGCCGGGGACGCCGCCCGTCTCGGCGCTCTCGCCGTCGTACGGCATCACGATCGTGCGGCGAAGCCCGGGAAGCGCGGCCGCGATCTCGCGCACGCGGCCGAGGCAGTCGTGCCAGCGGCCGGCGTAGCGGTAGCGATCGGAGACGAAGAGCACCGCGGGCTCGATCTGTCCGAAGCGGTCGAGGACGCCGGCCGTCCCGAAGTCGGGCGAGCACGACGACCAGACGGCGCCGAGGCTCGCGGCGGCGAGCATCGCCGCGACGGTCTCGGGCAGATTCGGAACGAAGCCCGCGACGCGGTCGCCCGGCCGCACGTCCGCTTCTTCGAGCGCCTGGCGGATGCGGGAGACGAGCGCGCGGAGATCGCTCCACGAGAGCGTGCGCGAGGCGGCGTCTTCGCCGCGGAAGACGAGCGCGGGCGCGTCGCCGCTCCCGGCGAGGAGGTTCTCGGAGAAGCCGAGGCGCGCATCGGGGAAGAACCGCGCGCCGGGCATGCGATCCCCGTCCACGAGAACGCGCTCGCCGCGCGTCTCGGCGCGAATCCCGCAGAAGTCCCAGACGGCGGTCCAGAAGGCTTCGGGGCTCTCGATCGACCAGCGCCAGAGCGAGTCGTAGTCGGCGGCGCCCGCGTCAAAACGCTGGTTGGCGAGCGCCATGAAGCGCGTCATGTTCGCGCGCGCCACGCTCTCGGGGCTCGGTGTCCAGATCGGCCGCTCGCTCACGCGATCCTCCCGGCCGCACGATGCCGCCCCCTTTGCGCTCCGTCGAGGGCAGCGACGAGCGAACGCCGAGCGGATACTCTCCCGCGCCGTGCCGGAGCGCGTCGCCTTCCTCGGTCTCGGAGTGATGGGCCGTCCCATGGCCGGCCACCTCGTCCGCGCCGGCCATGCGGTGAGCGTCTACAACCGGAGCGCGGAGAAGAGCGCGCGCTTCGCGGCCGAGCACGGCGCCCGCGCGGCGGCGACCGCGGCCGAGGCCGCGCGCGGCGCGAGCTTCGTCTTCTGCTGCGCCGGCACCGACGCCGACGTTCGGGCGGCGATCGCCGGTGAGGACGGCGCCCTCGGCGCGCTCGCGCCGGGCGCAGTGATCACCGACCACACCACCACTTCGGCGACGCTCGCGCGCGAGATGGCGAGCGCCACCGCCGCGCGCGGCGTCGCGTTCGTCGACGCGCCGGTCTCGGGCGGCGAGAGGGGCGCGCAGGAGGGAACGCTCACGGTGATGGCCGGCGGCGACGCGGAGGCCTTCGAGCGCGTGCGGCCGCTCCTCTCCGCGTACGCGCGGACCGCGCGTCTTCTCGGACCGAGCGGCAGCGGACAGCTCGCGAAGATGGTGAACCAGATCTGCATCGCCGGGCTCGTCGAGGCGCTCGCGGAGGGGCTCGATTTCGCGCGTGCCGTCGGGCTCGACGCGCGTGCCGTGGTCGACGTCATCGCGCAGGGCGCGGCGCAGTCGTGGCAGATGGACAACCGCGCGAACAGCATGCTCGACGGCCGCTTCGACTTCGGCTTCGCCGTCGACTGGATGCGCAAGGACCTCGGCTTCGCGCTGGAGGAGTCGCGGCGCAGCGGCGCCTCTCTCCCGGTGACCGCGCTCGTCGACCAGCTCTACGCCGAGGTGCAGGCGATGGGCGGTGGCCGCTGGGACACCTCGAGCCTCATCGCGAGACTGTCGGCGCGGCGCGCGAGGTGACGACACACGATCCGAACACGGGCTCCGGGCGGCCGCGACGCCCCGGGGCGGCGCCGCTCCCGCCGCTGCGCGCGTGGCAGAAGGCGGCGCTCGATCGCTTCGAGGCGAGCGCGACGCCGGATTTTCTCGCGGTCGCGACGCCGGGCGCCGGCAAGACGACGCTCGCGCTCGAAGCCGCGCGCCGCGCGCTCGCGGCGGGAGCCGCGCGCCGGCTGGTCGTCGTCACGCCGACGCAGCACCTGAAGCGGCAGTGGGCCGGTGCGGCCGACGGCTTCGGTCTCGCGCTCGAATCCGAGTGGACGAGCCGCAGCGCGCTGCCGGCCGACCTGCACGGGATCGTCGTCACCTACCAGCAGGTGGCGTCGAGCAAGGCGACGCTGCGCCGCCTCGCGGGCCACGCCTTCGTCGTCCTCGACGAGGTGCACCACGCCGCCGAGAGCCGCGCGTGGGGCGACGCGATCCGGCTCGCGTTCGACGCGTCGCCGCGGCGGCTCGCGCTCTCGGGAACGCCCTTCCGGTCCGACGACAACCCGATTCCGTTCGTCCGCTACGAGGGCGCGCAGGCCGCGCCCGACTACGAGTACGGCTACGCCGACGCGCTCGCCGAGGGAGGCGTCGTGCGGCCGGTCTTTTTCCCGCGCATCGCGGGAGAGATGGAGTGGACGGCGCCCGACGGCCGCCACGTCTCGGCCACCTTCGACGACGCGCTGACGGCGGATCTCGCCGGACAGCGCCTTCGAACGGCGCTCTCGCTGCGCGGCGAGTGGCTTCCGGCCGTCCTCGCGCAGGCGAACGCGCAGCTCGCGCAGATCCGGCAGAGCGATCCGGCGGCCGCAGGCATGGTGATCGCGATCGACCGCGAGCACGCGCGCGGCATCGCGGCGCTCCTGCGCGAGCGCGCGGGGACGACGCCGACGGTCGCGCTCTCGGACGATCCTTCCGCGTCGTCGCGCATCCAGCGCTTCGCGCGCGGAACGGCGCCGTGGATCGTCGCCGTGCGAATGGTCTCGGAGGGCGTCGACATCCCGCGGCTTCGCGTCGGCGTCTACGCGACCAGCACGACGACCGACCTCTTCTTCCGGCAGGCCGTGGGCCGGCTCGTGCGCTTCGTTCCCGGCGCCGAGCGGCAGGACGCGTACTGCTTCCTTCCCGACGACCCGCGGCTCCGGCGCGCCGCCGCCGAGATCGACGAGCAGCGGCGGCACAGCCTGCGGCAGAAGGAGAGCGAGACGTCCGAACCGACACGGGACCGTGTCGAAGAGCGCGAGGCCGCCGAGCCCGCGGACAACCTCTTCGCGCCGATCTCCGCGGTTCCGCTCGCGGCGGACGGGAGCCGCCTCGACCCGTCGCTGCCGCTCTTCGCGTACGCGGCCGGCATCGCTGCGGAGGCGACCGCACCGGCCGCACCGCGCGCAGGAGTGGCGACCGATCCCGCGCGGACCGCTCCGGCGCACCGAACCGAGCCGGCCGGTGCTTCGCAGGCCGGTGACGAGACGGAGCTCTCGCCGCGCGAGCGCCGCGACCGGATGCGCGAGCGCAACGCCGCGCTGGTGCGCGAGCTCGCGCATCGAACGCGGCTCTCGCACCTCGAGGTGAACACCGAGCTCAACCGCCGCGCCGGCATCCGGCGCGTCACCGAAGCGACGCTCGCGCAGCTCGAGAAGCGCGCGGCCGCCGCCGAGCAGTGGCTGCGGCGGCGCTGAGGGACGCGACGTACGGGCGGGCGGGCAATCGGCGGGAGCGCTCGCCAGCCCGGCGGAGAGCCGGGTCGGGACAGCGCGAGCCGCGCGGGGGAGCGCACTCTCGAACGAACACCGCTCGGGCGCTCACGGGCGGAGCGCGAGGTGCGTCGATACTCTCGGCGCCGTCGCGGGCGCGGCGCGAGGCCGATCACGGCGCCACTCGGCGGTGACGGCGAGGATGCGGAGGCTCGATGAGCGCGGACGACACGAGACCCGTGATTGCGGGGGGCGGGCAGGCCGTGCAGCGCGACGTCGCGCCCGACGCCACGCTCGGACCGGTCGAGCTGATGGCCGAGGCCGCGCGCGCCGCCGCGGGCCAGGCGGGTGCCGGCGAGCGGGTCTTCTCCGCGCTCGACGCCATCGGCGTCGTCGACGTGGCCGCGTGGCGGCCGCGCAGCGCGCCGCGCCTTCTCGCCGAGGCGCTCGGCGCGAAGCCATCGACCGAGCTCACGACGGCGCTCGGCGGCGAGAGCGCCCTGCTGCTGCTCAACCACGTCGCGGAGCAGATCCGCGCGGGACGAATTCGCGCCGCGCTCGTCGCCGGCACGAACAATCTCCGCAGCTTCCAGCGCCTTCGCCGCGCGGGCCGGCCGATCGCGTGGCCTCCGGGAGGCGACGGCGAGCCGGTGCGGCTCGGCGTCGATCGCCCCGGCAGCTCGCCGGAGGAGCAGCGCTACGGCCTCACGGCGCCCGTCACGATCTACCCGCTCTTCGAGAACGCGCTGCGCGCCGCGCGCGGCCTCGACCTCGAGACGCACCGCGCGCGCATGGGCGCGCTCATGCACCGCATGACGAAGGTCGCGGCGGCAAACCCGTACGCGTGGTTTCCGGTCGAGCGCAGCGCGGCCGAGCTCACGACGCCCGGGCCCGAGAACCGGATGGTGGCGTTTCCGTATCCCAAGTACGTGAACGCCGTGATCGAGACCGACCAGGCCGCCGCCGTGCTCCTGCTCTCGGCGTCCGCAGCGCGGGCGCTCGGCGTCGCACAGACCGGGCAGGTGCACTGGTGGGGAGGAGGCGACGCCATCGAGGAGGCGTGGCTTCCCTCGGAGCGGCCGAGCTTCGCCGCCTGCGATGCGCTTCGAGACGCCGCGCTCGGCGCTCTGGCGCAGGCCGGAACGGCGCCCTCCGAGATCGCGGCCTTCGACTTCTACAGCTGCTTTCCGGTCGCGGTCGAGATGGCGTGCGAGATGCTCGGGCTCGACGAGGCCGATCCGCGCGGGCTCACGGTGACGGGCGGGCTTCCGTACTTCGGCGGGCCCGGCAGCAACTACTCGCTGCACGCGGTCGTGAGCATGGCCGATCGCCTGCGCGCGGCGCCGGGCGCGCGCGGACTCGTCACCGGCAACGGCTGGTATCTCACCAAGCACAGCGCGACCGTCCTCGCGTCGGCGCCGCGCGAGGCCGGGCCCCCGGCTTCGCCGCCGCCGAGGTCGGTGCGAACGGGCCCGCCGGTGCGGCTCGCGGCGCAGGCCGCGGGCCCCGCGCGGATCGAGACCTACACCGTCGTGTTCTCACGCGACGGCGCACCCGAGCGCGGCGTCGTGATCGGTCGCCTCGCGAGCGGCGAGCGATTCCTCGCCAACACGCCGTCCGATCGCACGACGCTCGAGGACCTCCTGTCTCGCGAGGGCGTGGGCCGCAGCGGAAGCGCCGCCTTCGAGAACGGCGCGAACGTCTTCCGTCTCTGAGCGAGCCGCCCCGTGCAGCGCGCGACGCGGACAACGTCCGCGCCCGCCGCCGTCCGCGGCCCCTGTCAGAGCAGGGTCGCCAGAACGGCGAGGCCGAAGATCGCGATCAGCAGGCCGCTCGCCTGGGCGAGGCGGCCGAGCAGGCGGGGAGAGGTGCGGGTGCGCACGTGGCCCACGACGGCCGTGAGCGTGAGCCACCAGAGCATCGAGCCGGTGAACACGCCCGCGACGAGCAGGCCGGCGTCGAGCTCGCCGAGGTCCGGATGGATGACGCCGACGGCTCCGAAGACCGCACCGAAGGCGAGCAGCGTGATCGGGTTCGAGATCGTGACGAGAAAGCTCGACGCCGCAGCGCGAACGAGGCTCGGAGGAGCGCCCGACGCGGGATCGAGCGACGGGTGCGAGTAGAACGCGCGAACGCCCATCACGACGAGGAACAGACCGCCGCCCAGGCGCAGCCAGAGCTGCTGCGAGAGCAGGAAGCTCGAGATGAGCGTGAGGCCGAAGGCCGCGATCGCGCTGTAGGCGGTGTCGGCGAGCGCAGCGCCGATTCCGGTCGCGAGTCCGCAGGCGTGCCCGTGCGCGAGCGTGCGCCGGATCGTGAGCAGGTTCACGGGACCGACGGGAAGGGCGATCGCGGCGCCGACGAAGATTCCCCGGAAGTAGTCTGCGGCTTCCACGTCTCCTCGCGCCGGTCGAACGGCCGGCCGCCGGAAACTTACCGGCTCGCCGCGGGCGGCTACCATCTGCCGTCCATGTCCTCCCTCGGCCGAACCGGGCTGCTGCTGCTCCTCGCCGTCGCGGCGCCGGATGCCCCGGCCCGCGCGGAGTCGAGCCTTCGGCTGCCGCTTCCGGCGGTCTTCGGCCCGATCCCCTCGGCGACCTACAACGACGCGGGCAAGAAGCTCGGCGAGGCGCGCCTCGACGTGCTGAAGCTCCCGACCGGAAACGTGTACCTGCTCGCGTCGGGCAGCATCACGGGCGCCGAGGCGATGGTGCTCTCGACCGAGCTCGCGCCCACGCCGGACGGCGCCGCGCTGCGGCCGCTCTGGCAGATGTCGCATGCCTACGACAAGGCAGGCAATTCGCTCGGGGTGATGTTCATCGACCACGAGAAGGAGGAGGCGTTCTGCGCGCACGAGGACGGAAACCCCGCCCCGCCCGATCGTCTCCCGGTGCCGCAGCCCGACCGCGTCGCGCACGTCCCGCTCAACCTGCTCTTCCTCCCGCTCGCGAAGGGCGAGACGACCGAGATCAAGTTCCAGTTCCTGCTCTGCGCGCTCGGCCCGCGCTTCGTCGACGCGAAGGCGACCGTCGCGCGGACGATCCCGCAGCGCGACGGAAAGAGCCCCCTCGTCGAGGTGCGCTACGAGCTCGACCTCAACCCGGTCCTCGCCACGCTCGCCCGCCCCTTCCTGCCGCGGTTCGCCTTCTGGTTCGACCCCCTCGCACGCGACCCGTGGGTGGCCCACCGCATGCCTCTCGCCTCGAAGGGCCCGGCCGTGCTGATCGTTCGAACGGGCTTCCTGCCCGCAACGCTCGGCGTCACGCCCTGATCGGCCTTTGCCGGCTCTTCCCGCTCCCGTCACGCGTCCGTGACTTCGGGGCTCCACGTTCCCCGCATGGAAAACACGACGAACGAACGATCGACGGCGGGAACGAGACCCCCGAGCCTGCTCGACTCTCTGCGGGCCGCACGGCGCGGCGGGGCCGGAGCCGGCCTCACGCGCGACCGGCACCGGCGGCACCGGCTCCGCGTCTGGCGGCTGGCGAGGGGGCGCCGCTAGCCGCAGAATCCGCCGGTGACGCTCGCCGGAGGGTTCCCATGCGCCGCGACCTCTTCACCGAAGAGCACGAGCTCTTCCGCGCCCAGTTTCGCCGCTTCGCGGAGAAGGAGATCGCGCCCAAGGTCGCGGTCTGGAACCAGCGCGGAATGAGCGACCGCGAGACGTGGCGGCGCTGCGGCGAGGAGGGCTTCCTCGGCGTGAGCGCGCCCGAGGCGTACGGCGGCGCCGGTGCGGACTTCCTCTACGACGCGGTGATCCTCGAGGAGCTCGCGGACCTTCGCGCGCACGCGCTCATGGTCTCGCTGCACTCGAACATCTGCCGCCCGTACATCGAGAGCTTCGGCAGCGACGAGCAGAAGCGGCGCTACCTGCCCGGCGTCGTCTCCGGAGAGATTCTGCTCGGCATCGCGATGACCGAGCCCGGCACCGGATCCGACCTCGCCAACGTGCAGACGCGCGCGGTCCGCGACGGCGACGACTGGGTGATCAGCGGCGCCAAGACCTTCATCTCGAACGGACAGATCGGGGACCTGTTCATCGTCGTCGCGCGAACCAACCCCGAGGCCCCGACTCCCCACGACGGGATCGGCCTGTTCCTGGTCGAAGCCGAGACGAAGGGCTTCGTCCGCGGCCGAAAGCTCGACAAGCTCGGCCTGCGCGGACAGGACACGAGCGAGCTGTTCTTCGAGGACTGCCGCGTGCCCGGCTCCGCGCTGCTCGGCCGCGAGGGCGAGGGCTTCCGGATGCTGATGCAGAAGCTGCAGCAGGAGCGTCTGTGCATCGGCGTCTCGTCGATCGCATCGTGCCGGCGCACGCTCGCCGACACGGTCGCCTACGTGAAGGATCGTCGCGCCTTCGGGAGACCGATCGCGACCTTCCAGAACACGCAGTTCCGGCTCGCGGAGCTCTCGACGGAGGTGGAGGTCGGACAGGCCTTCGTCGACCGCCTGCTCGTGGCGCACGTGCGCGGCGACGACATCGTCTCCGAGGTGAGCATGTCCAAGTGGTGGACGACCGACCTGCAGAAGCGCCTCACGACCGAGTGCGTCCAGCTCCACGGGGGCTACGGCTTCATGCGCGAGACGCCGGTCTGCGAGGACTACGCCGACGCGGCCGTACAGCCCATCTACGCCGGGACGAACGAGATCATGAAGGTGATCATCGCGAAGCGGATGGGCCTGGCCTGATCCCGGGCGCCGGCGAGCCGCGCGCAGCCGGCCGACTCTCGACGACGAACCACGAGGAGAACCAACGTGTTCGCGATGCCCGATCCGCTTCACCCGGCCATCGTCCACCTTCCGGTGGCGCTCGCGCTGCTCTCGCCCTTCGTCGCGCTGCTCGGCGCCTTCGTCGTCGCGCGCCAGTGGCTCCCGGCGCGCGCCTGGCTCGGCGTCGTGCTGGTGCAGGCGCTGCTCGCAGGCTCGGCGTGGGTCGCCGAGGAGACCGGCCACGATCAGGAGGAGCGCGTCGAGAAGGTCGTCGCGAAGGAGGAGATCCACGAGCACGAAGAGGCCGGCGAGCGGCTCGTCGTGCTCTCGGCCATCGCCCTCGTCGTGAGCGCGACGGGCCTTCTCTCCGGAAGCAAGGGGAGCTACGGGCGCGCAGCCAGCGTCGCGATGGGCGTCGTGCTCCTGCTCGCCGCGGCGGCGACCGGGCACTCGGGCGGAGCGCTCGTCTACGAGCACGGCGCGGCGCAGGCGTACGTGAAGGGCGGCGCGCACGCCCCGGCCGCCTCCGCCCCAGACTCCGACTAGCCGGATCGGCTCGCCTCGCGAGCCGCGCTACGGAAGGTCGACGTGACGCCGGAGCGTGTCGGCGACGTCGACCGGAGGCGGATCGCCTCGTCGCGTGCGCTCTGCCGCGATCGCGCGGAGGCCTTCGGCGAGCGCGGGCTGCGACGCGAGGAATGCGTGGAACGCCGAGGCATCGAGCGCGAGCACGAAGCCGCGGCCGCGCGCCGTGACGCTCGCCATCGCGGGCTCGCCCGAGAGCAGCGACATCTCTCCGAAGACGTCGCCGGTCTCGAGCCAGGCCAGCGTGTGCGCCGCGGCGGCGTCGCGAGCCGAGACTTCGAAGCGCCCGCAGAGCGCGACGAAGAACCGGCGCGGGGGCTCGCCCTGGGACACCAGCTCTGCGCCGTCGTCGACGGCGAGGAAGCGGAAGCGCGCGGCGAGGCGCCGCAGTGCGGCGGGGTCGAGCGGCCGGAACAGCGGGCTCGTCTGGCCGAGCCGGTGCAGCAGGCGCTCGCGCAGGAAGCGCAGAAACACGACCATGAGGCCCGGCTCGCGGCGAACGAGCGCGCGGACCGCGTCGGCATCGAGCGCGAGCAGCGTGGTGTCGACGAGCGCACGCACCGTCGCGATGCGCGGCTGATCGGTGACGAGCGCCACCTCGCCGAAGAACTCACCCGCCTGCAGCAGCGCGAGGCGCCGGCGGGCGGGGCGCTCGGCGCACGGCACGACGGCGCCGTCGACCACGACGTAGAGCGCGTCGCCGGGATCTCCCTCGCGGAACAGCACGCCGTCCTCGCGAACGCGCACGAGACGCGCCGCGCGAACGACCCAATCGAAGGTCGTTGGCGAGAGGTCGCCGAAGAGAGCCGTTCGCGGGAGCACGCTCCCGGCGAGAGCCGCCGCTCCGGAATCGGGGCCGAGGGCGAGGGGGCGGACACCGGCTTCTCCTTCGCCGCCGGCGACCTCGTCGAGCAGGACCTCGGAGACCGCGCCCGGCGCCAGCGGCGGGCCGCTCGCCGGCACGCACGCGCCGAGGTGCGGCGGCGGCGCGAGCGGCGCGCCCTGCGCCGTGCACAGCGCAGCCAGCCGCTCCTGCGCGCGCGTGTGCCGCGGATCGAGGTCGAGGACGCGCTTGCAGATCGCGATCCCCCGCAGCAGCAGGCCGCCGGCGGCGCAGCGCTCGACGGCCCGGACGAGCGCCTCGATCTCCTCGGCCTTCTCGCCGAGCCGCGCCTCGACGTCGGCGACGCGGCAGCTCCACTGCGGGTCGGCGGGCTCGAGGTCCTCGAGCGCGCGGTAGCGCGCGAGCGCCTTGCGAAGCTGGCCGCGGCGGACGGCGTCGGAGGCTTCTGCCCGCAGCTTCCTCGCCGCCTCCCCGACCTCGCTCTCCGCGCGCTCCGCCATGCCCGAGGAAATCGACCGGACGGCGGCCGCGAATGAGGCACGCACGCCTTGCCTCTCCCCCCCTCTCGCGGGCACAATGCCGGCCTCATGGCAGCTCCCTACCGGATCTTCGGCGTCGAGGCTTCGCCCTACTCCGTCAAGGTGCGCTCGTACTTCCGGTACAAACGCATCCCTCACCAGTGGGTCGTCCGCGACCGCACCGCGATGCCCGAGTTCCAGCGCCTCGCGAAGCTGCCGCTCGTTCCCCTCGTCGTGTCGCCGGACGGCGAGGTGCTGCAGGACTCGACGCCGATCATCGAGGAGATCGAGCGGCGGCATCCCGAGCCGGCGCTCCAGCCGCGCGACGCGACGCTCGCGTTCCTCTCGGCCCTCATCGAGGAGTACGCCGACGAGTGGGTCAACAAGCCGATGTTCCACTACCGCTGGACGTACGACGACGACCAGCGATCGGCGGCCGAACGGATTGCGCGCGAGAGCATGCCGGGGGCGCCGGCCGACGAGATCGCCGGCGGGGCGGAGATGATCCGCAAACGGATGGTCCCGCGCCTCAAGTTCGTCGGGTCGTCGAAGGCGACGCGCGGCGTGATCGAGGGCTCGTTCGAAAGGCAGCTCCGAATCCTCGACCCGCACCTCGCCGCGCGCAGCTTCCTGTTCGGGGGCCGCCCGGCGCTCGCGGACTTCGGCCTCTTCGGCCAGCTCTACCAGTGCGCGACCGACCCGACGCCGGCGCGGCTGATGCAGGAGCGCGCCCGGCACGTCCTGCGGTGGATCGAGCGCATGCTCGACCCGCGCGCGGAGGGCGACTTCGAAGCGTGGGAGGCGCTCGAGCCGACGCTCTTCCCGCTGCTGCGCGACGAGGTGGGAGGCGTCTTCCTTCCGTGGACGACCGCGAACGCGAGCGCGCTCGAACGCGGCGAGTCGACCTTCGAAGTGACGCTCGACGGCGAGCCGTTCGGACAGGAGGCGCAGAAGTACCACGCCAAGTCGCTGGCCGCGCTGCGGGCGCGCCACGCAGCCGTCGCCGACCGCAGCGCGCTCGACTCGATCCTCGAGCGGGCGGGCTGCCTGTCGTGGCTCGCGTAGCGACGCTCCGCATCGTCTCGTGGAACGTGAACGGCCTTCGCGCGTGCGCGAAGCGCGGATTCCGAGACTGGCTCGACGCGTCGAAGGCCGACGTCGTCGGCGTCCAGGAGGTGCGCGCGAAGCCGGACGATCTGCCGCCGGAGGTCGCCGCGCCCGAGGGCTGGCACGCGTGCTTCTCGCCGGCCGAGCGCCCGGGCTACAGCGGCGTCGGCCTCTTCTCGCGGCGCGCGCCCGACGCGGTCGAGACGAGCCTCGGCCGCCGCGACTTCGACGCCGAGGGCCGGCTCCAGATCGCTCGCTTCGGCGGCCTCGCGCTCGTGAACGCGTACTTCCCGAACGGCACCGGAAAGGACCGCGACAACTCGCGCGTCCCGTTCAAGCTCGCGTTCTGCCGCGCGCTGCTCTCACGCGTCGAGCGCCTCCGCGCCGAAGGTGCGCGCGTGCTCGTGATGGGCGACTTCAACACGGCACACCGCGAGATCGACCTCGCGCGCCCGCGCGAGAACCGCGAGAGCAGCGGCTTTCTGCCCGAGGAGCGCGCGGAGATG
>JAYRMX010000282.1:0-6092 GCA_041912475.1 Myxococcota bacterium | reverse complement strand
TCTCGATCGCGCGCGCCGACACGCAAGGCGAGGGCCGTGCGCGCACGAGTGCGCAGGGGCTGGCCCACTCGCACGGGCGGCGGCATGCTCGGGCCGAACGACGCGAAGGAGCCGGGATGTCGGAGCATCGTGCGAGCCTGCGCTGGCGGCGAGGCGAGGCCGCCTTCACCTACGAGACCTACACGCGCGATCACGTCTGGCGCTTTCCCGGCGGCGTCGAGGTGCCGGCGTCGTCTGCGCCCGAATTCCGTGGCAACGCCGCGCTGGTCGATCCCGAGGCGGCGCTCGTCGCCGCGCTCTCGAGCTGCCACATGCTCACGTTCCTCGCGATCGCGGCGCGAAAGCGCATCGTCGTCGAATCGTACGACGACGACGCGGTGGGAGTGCTCGAGAAGAACGCCGACGGCAAGCTCGCCGTGACGCGCGTCGTACTGCGGCCGAAGGTCGTCTTCGGCGAAGGCGCGTCCGTCTCGAAGGAGGATCTCGAGCGCCTTCACCACCGGTCGCACGAGGAGTGCTTCATCGCGAACTCGGTCAAGACCGAAGTGACGGTCGAGCCCGCGTAGCGTAGCCACGGCCGCGCCCCGCAGCGAAGAACGATGGACCCGGAGCGCCTTCGCGAAGCGGCCGCCGCGTTCGAGATTCCGGGGCGCTGGCTCTCGTCGGCCCGCTTCGGAAGCGGTCACATCAACGACACCTTTCTCGCCGTCTTCGAAGACGCCGGACGGACCACGCGCTGGGTGCAGCAGCGAATCAACCGCGCCGTCTTCGCCGACCCCGCGGCGCTGATGGAGAACGTCGTGCGCGTGACCGAGCACCAGCGGCGCGCGCTGCTGGGCGCGGGCGTCCGAGAGCCGGAGCCGCGCCGGCTGCTGCGCGCGGGCGCGCCCGCCCCGGAGCGGCGCGCGCTGCGGCTCGTTCCCGCCCGCGCCGCAGGCTTCGCGTACGCCGACCGCGACGGCGAGCTCTGGCGCACCTTCCACTTCATCGAAGGCGCGAGCAGCCGCGACGTCGTCCGCGCGCCGTCCGAGGCGCGGCTCGCGGCCGAGGCCTTCGGACGCTTCCAGGGCCAGCTCGCCGACCTGCCGCCGCCGCGGCTGCACGAGACGATCCCGCGCTTTCACGACGCGCGGGCGCGCTTCGAAGCGCTGCTGGACGCCGCGCGGGCCGACGCCCGCGGCCGGCTTCGCGACTGCCGCGCGGAGCTCGAGTTCGTGTGCGCGCGCGAGGCCGCGGTCGACCGCCTGCGCACGCTGTGCGAGAAGGGCGCTCTCCCCGAGCGGATCACGCACAACGACACCAAGGTGAACAACGTCCTGTTCGACGACGCGACGGGCGAGGCGCTGTGCGTGATCGACCTCGACACCGTGATGCCCGGCCTCGCGCTCTACGATTTCGGCGATCTCGTCCGCACGGCGACGAGCCCCGCGGCCGAGGACGAGCGCGACCTCTCGAAGGTGGACCTCGATCCCGCGATGTTCGCGGCGCTCGTCGGCGGCTATCTCGCGGGCGCCGCCTTCCTCACGTCCGCCGAACGCGCGGAGCTCGCGTTCTCGGGGCTGCTGATGACGCTCGTGGTCGGGATCCGCTTCCTCACGGACCACCTGCGCGGTGACGTCTACTTCCGAATCCACCGGCCGGACCACAACCTCGACCGCTGCCGAACGCAGCTCCGGCTGGTCGCGAGCATCGAGCGCCAGCGCGATCGGCTCGAAGCGATCGTCGCCGGCGGCGGAGAGGTCAGCTCCGGCCGGCGAGATCCTTGAAGACGGCGCCGTCGCGCATCACGAGCTGCACGTTCCGCGCGTCCTGCAGCACGGCGACGTCGTCGAGCGGCTGGCCGTCGACCACGAGCAGGTCCGCGCGCTTTCCTTCCTCGACCGTCCCGATCTCGCGCTCGAGCCCGAACAGGCGTGCGTTGGTCCGCGTCGCCGAGAGGATTGCGCCGTGCGCGCCCAGCACGCGCGCCTTGAGGCCGAGCTCCATCGCCTTGAAGGGCTGCATCGCGGCGAGAACGTCCGATCCCGAGCAGATCTCGAGGCCGGCGGCCTGCGCGACCTTCAGCGACTCGAGCCCTCCCGCCTTCGCGCGGTCGATCTTGTCGATCATGCGTCGTGGAATGCCCTGCGACGCGCCGTGCGCGCTGATGAGCTCGTAGGTCGTGAGCGTCGGAACGAAGAAGGCGCCGGCGCGCCGCATCGCGGCGGCCGACTCTTCGTCGAGGAAGTTTCCGTGCTCGATGCTGCGCACGCCCGCGCGCAGGGCGTTCAGGATCCCGTGCGGCGTGTAGACGTGCGCGAGCGTCATCTTGCCGACGGTCGTCGCCTCGTAGCAGGCGGCCGACATCTCCTCGATCGTGAACTGCGTGTGATCGAGCTCGTCGGTCGGTGACATGCAGCCGCCACCCGCCATCAGCTTGATGCCGTGCGCGCCCATGCGGAGCATCTCGCGCGCGGCCCGGCGCATCTCGTCGGGCGAGTCGCAGATCCGCGGCGTCGCGACGAGCCCGCGGATGCCCTGCGCGGGAACGTGCTCGTGGTGCGGCTCGCGCCAGTCGCCGTGGCCTCCCGTCTGCGAGAGGCATGCGCCCGTGAACAGGATGCGCGGCCCGCGCACGAGCCCACGGTCGGTCGCCTGCGCGAAGCCCCAGTCGATGCCGAAGGCGTCGCGGATCGTCGTGAAGCCGGCCGCGAGCGTCTGCTCGAGGACGTCCTTGATGCGGAGCGCCACGGTCGCCGGCGACTCGCGCAGCATCTTCCCGAAGTCGGTCTCGATGATGGCCGCGTGGACGTGCGCGTCGGTGAGGCCCGGCATGAGCGTGCGTCCGGCGCAGTCGACGACGCGGGCATCGCGCGGGAGCACGGGCTCGCTGCCGCGCGCGACGCGGGCGATCCGGTCGCCCTCGACGATCACGGTCGAACGCGGCACCGGATCGGCACCGGTGCAATCGAGGAGCGTGCAGTCGCGCAAGACGGTCGCGGTCATGGAGCCTCCGCGAGCGGGTATACCACGCGCCCGCGCGGCGGGCGCGTTCCCGCAGCCTCACGCGTTCGGGTCGGTGCGCCGACGCGGCGGCGCGTCACCCCGGAGCGGCGGGCCTCGCGCCGCGGACCGCGTGCAGTAGCGTTCGGCGGCGTGACGCAGCGCCGCACGGTCGGGATCTGGCTCGTGCTCCTGCTCGGGCTCACGGCGCTCGACTGGGGGCTGCACCGGGGCTGGCGCGACGCGCCGGGCTGGGAGCTCGAGCTCATCGCGCGCAACGTCGCGGCGGGCCGCGGCTTCGGCTTCCCCTCCGAAGACCGCTGGCTGTTCGCGCCCGAGCCCCCGGGCGCCGTCTACCCCACCGCCTGGCGCGAGCCGCTCTACCCCGCCTTCATCGCCGGGGCCTTCGCTGCGCTCGGTGAGGAGCGTGGCCGCGAGCTCGTCGCAGCAACGCAGGCGTTCGCTCTCGTGCTGACCGCGAGCGCCGTCGCGTGGCTCGGCGTTCGCGTCTTCGATCTCCCGACGGGCCTGCTCGCGGGCGCCGCGCTCTGGCTGCTGCCCGCGGTCCGCGCGAACGCGCGCGGAAACCTCGACAACGCGGTTCCGGCGGCGCTGCTCGTGTGCCTCGCCGCGCTCGCGATCCTGCGCGTCGCCGAGCGCCCCACCCTCCGAGGCGGGATCGGTCTCGGCGCGCTGCTCGGCGCGGGCGCGCTCGTCCATGCCGTCCTGCTGCTCTTCGCGCCGATCGCAGCGTGCTTCATCGCGGCCGGCGCGAAGCCGACGCCTCGCTCGCCGGGCCGCCCCGCGGCCATCGCGCTGCTGCTGGCCGCCGCGGTCGTGCTCACGCCCTGGACGCTCCGCAACTGGAGCGTCTTCGGGCGCATCGTTCCCGTCCGCAACGGCCTCGGACAAAACGCACTGCTCGGCAGCGCAACGCTCGCGGAGACCTTCCTCCCGGACTACCACGCCTGCGACGCGGGCACGGGCCCGCCGTGGCGCACGGACGGCGCGCTCGCTTCGCTCGTCCGCTCGCGCAGCCCCCGCGACCGCTCGGCGCTCTACGATCGTCAGGTCGCGTGCATGGACGCCACCGCGCCGCCCGGCTTCGAGCGAATGCTCGAGGCCGAGCGCGACGCCGCGTACGCGCGCCACGCGCTCGCGTTCGTCGCCGAGCGCCCCGGCGTCGCGATCGGCCTCTCGCTGCGACGCCTCGCGCTCTTCCTGTTCCCCGAGAACGACGGCTGGCAGTGCGCGACGAGCGGCCTCGCGCTCGCGGGCATCGCGGTCTCGCTGCGCCGCCGCGAAGCGCGCCTGCTCGCGCTGCTCTGCGCGGCCTGGGCCCTGCCGTACGCGCTGTGCGCGATCTTCTACTACCGCTACCGCTACCCGATCGAGCCCCTGCTCGCGCTCTTCGCGGCCCGCGCCGTCGTGGCCGGCTTCGCCGCGGCGCGGCGAAGCCGAGGGGCCGCCGCGCCGGTGCGTGCGTGAGCCGCAGCGGCACGCGCACGCCGTGCTCTTACGAGTGAGCGCCCGCGTCGCCGCCGCCTCCGCGTGAACGACGCGCAACGGTTGCGCACCTCAGAAGGGTCGCCAGAATCAACACCGTGGAGTGTATGAAGCAGCAGCTCGAGCTCGCGCTGCGACCGCGCGCATCCTGGGGCGGTCGCCGCGCGGGGGCGGGGCGGAAGTCGGGAGCGCAGCGGCGCTGCTCACGGCGACCGCGGGTCTTCGCTTCGTCGTTCTCTGGTCAGTGAAGGGGAACGGGACGAGGAGCAGGTCCCTGAATTCAGAGACGGTCATAGCCGGCGTCGTCGGGGTGGTCCCAGACCTTCGCGAAGGCGGCCTCGGAGAACTTCGCCGCAGCCTGGGTGAGCTGCTGGTCCTCCTCGCGCAGGCGCAGGAAGTCGACGAAGTCCTCGACCTCGGCGACGCGCTCGGGCGGGAGGGCTCGGATCTTGGCGAGCAGCATTTCTTCGTCGGCACGCTTCGGCTGGCTCATCGCGATCCTCCCGAGGCCGAGCGGTCGCCCTTCGCCTCGACGAGCGAGTTGACGCGCCGGATCACGGCGCGGCAGCCGTTCTCGGGGAGCGCCATCACCTGCCGGAGCCTCTTTCGCAGGCGCCGGTCCTCGCTGCTGCCGTGGCCTTTGATCGACGCTCGCCAGAGCGGCTTCACGCCGAGGAGTTCGTCGGTGCTGGCGCGCATCGACCTGGAGGGCGGCGCGAGCCGGTCTCCGAACTCCGAAGCCGGTTGGACTTTCCTTGGCATGGCGACGGGAAGCATGAGGGTCACTTCCGGGTCCCCGGGGCGGGGTGCTCGCACGCGGAATACCCTTAGCGTATCTGCCCGAGAACGGCATCGACGCCTGCGCCGGAGGCAGCACGCAGGGCGCGGCCACGTCGCCGGGAAGTGGCGATCGGCATGCGGGTACGAGTGCTCGTACGATTCGAGCGGACTCCTCCTCGCTGACACAGCAGAGACGTCTTTCCCGCGATCTCGGAGCTGCTCGTGCACCTACGCGGGTCAGCGACGGTTCACTCCTGCTCATCGAGGCGCACCGGCCTCGGCCAGAACGCGCGCGCCGGCAGCGCAGCGCTGGCCGAGACCTTCCTGGCCGGCTTCCGCGCCTGCTCGCCCTGCTCGCGCTCGTCGCGAGCCGCATGGTCGTGGCCGCAGCGCCGCGGCGCGGCGAAGCCACGGGGCCGCAGCGCCGTCGCGCGCGCGAGTCGCAGCGGAACGCGCACGCAGCGCTCTCACGAGTGAGCGCCCGCGTCGCCGACGTCCCGGCGTGAACAACGCGCAACGATTGCGCGCTGCAGAAGGGTCGCTAGAATCAACACTATGGAGTGTACGTCGCAGCAGATCGAGCTCGCGCTGCGGCCGCGCACATCCTGGGGCGGTCGCCGCGCGGGTGCGGGGCGGAAGCCGGGAGCGCAGCGGCGCATCCCGCACCTCACGCGAGGTGCAGTGCGAGCGAGCGAGCCGTGCCACGTCACGCTGCGGCTCCGGTCGGGGCTTCCCGGGATGCGAACGCGGGCGTTCGTCGCGGCGTTCGAGGACTCGGCTCGCGCGCTACGCTCGCGAGCCGAGTTCCGCCTGACCCACTACTC
>JAYRMX010000281.1:0-12519 GCA_041912475.1 Myxococcota bacterium | reverse complement strand
GGCGACGCGGTCGCCGTGAAAGCGGCGCGCGAAGGCCCACGTCGCGGCCACGAGCGCGAACGCGGCGAGAGCGGAGGGAAGGCGCGCGGCGGTCTCGGTGCGCCCGAGCACGGCGAGCGGGACGCCGACGAGCTTGAAGAAGAATGCGGGCTTGTCGAGATAGTCGGCTCCGCCGAGCGTCGGAACGAGCCAGCGGCCGCTGGCCTGCATCTCGGCGGCCACGAGCGCATTGCGGCCTTCGTCGGGCTGCGTGAGCGGGAGGCTCCCGAGGCCGGCAAAGAGCGTGAGCAGCGCCAGCGCGAACACGGCGGGCGCGAGCCATCGACGCGTCATGCCACCCCCCCCGGCGCCCGGCAGGCGGGGCCCGGCCGAGAGTCTGTCGCGGGTGCGCGACGCCGGCAAAGCGGACGCTATGGTCTGCGCCGGCGCGGGCGGAGCGCCGAGCGCGCAGAAAGGCGTCCGAGAGGCATGCGACTTCCCGTCCGGCACGCTACGACCCGTCTCGCATCGCCGCGCAGCCCGGGTGAACACGCCTGAGTGAGACCGCTCCGAGCCCCGCCGCAGCGGACCCCGTAGAGGTCGCGCCGGCGTCGCGTCCCGGCGTCCTCGCGCTCGCCGCGCTCGGGGTCGTCTACGGCGACATCGGAACGAGCCCGATCTACTCGCTGCGCGAGTGCTTCCGCGGCGAGCACGGCATGGACCCGTCGGCGGCCACCGTGCTCGGCGTGCTCTCGCTCGTGTTCTGGGCGCTCGTCGGCATCATCTCGATCAAGTACCTCGGCGTCGTGATGCGCGCCGACAACCGGGGAGAGGGCGGGATTCTCGCGCTCATGGCGCTGGTGACCCAGCGAGGGACGCGCGGCGGCGAGCGGCGGCGGCGCTCGGTCCTCATCGGCTTCGGCCTCGCAGGCGCCGCGCTGCTCTACGCGGACGCGATGATCACGCCGGCGATCTCGGTCCTCTCGGCGCTCGAGGGCCTCACCGCGCGGAACAGCGGCCTCGGGCCGTTCGTGCTCCCGGCGGCGATGGCGATCCTTCTCGGCCTGTTCATCGCGCAGCGACGCGGCAGCGGGCGTCTCGGCGCGGCGTTCGGGCCGATGATGCTCGCCTGGTTCGCCGTGATCGGGCTTCTCGGCGCGGTGCAGATCGCGCGGAACCCGAGCGTTCTCGTCGCGCTCTCACCCGCCCACGCAGCGGGATTCTTCGCCGCGAACGGCTTCGCCGGCTTCAAGGTCCTCGGAACGGTCTTCCTCGTCGTGACGGGAGGAGAGGCCCTCTACGCCGATCTCGGCCATTTCGGCCGCCGCCCCATCCAGCAGGGCTGGTTCCTGGTGGTGCTGCCCGCGCTGCTGCTCAACTACTTCGGGCAGGGCGCGCTCCTGCTGCGTGACCCGGCGGTCGTCGACCACGTCTTCTTCGAGATGGGTCCCTCGTGGTTCGTGACGCCGCTCGTGCTCCTCGCGACCTACGCCACGGTGATCGCCTCTCAGGCCGTCATCTCCGGCGCGTTCTCGCTCACCAACCAGGCCGTTCAGCTCGGCTACAGCCCGAGGCTCGCGATCCTCCAGACGTCGAGCCACGAGATCGGCCAGGTCTATGTGCCGGCCGCGAACCGCGCGCTGCTGATCGGAACGCTCGCGCTCCTGCTCGTCTTCCGGGAATCGGGTGCGCTCGCCGGGGCGTACGGGGTCGCCGTCTCGAGCACCATGCTGCTGACGACGCTGCTGCTCTATCCCGTGACGCGCGAGATCTGGGGCTGGAGCCGGGGGGTGGCGATCGTCGTCATCGTCGCCTTCCTCGTTCCCGACCTCCTCTTTTTCCTGGCGAACCTCACGAAGGTCGGCAGCGGCGGATGGATGCCGCTGCTCGTGGCCGCGGTCGTCTATTCGCTGATGGCGATCTGGGAGTCGGGGCGGGCGCAGCTCTCCGGCCTGCTGCGCGAGGCGGGAGTTCCGGAGGACGTGTTCCTTGCCGACATCCGCGAGACGCATCCCACGCGCGTTCCCGGCGTCGCGGTGTTCCTCAGTGGAAGCCCGACCGGAATCCCGCGAACGCTGCTCCACAACTACAAGCACAACCAGGTCCTGCACCGCACCGTGCTGCTCGTGACGGTCGTCGGCGAACGCGTGCCGGTCGTATCGCCGCAGGAGCAGCTCGCCGTGCACGAGGTCGGCGAGGGTCTGTACCGCGCCGTCGTCCGCTACGGGTTCAGCGAATCGCCGGACCTGCCGGCAGTGCTCTCGCGAATCGACCCGAAGCGCGTGCCGCTCGACCCCATGCGGACGAGCTACTTCCTCGGCCGGGAGACGCTCATCGTCACGGACACGTCGCGGTTTCGCCTCTCGACGTGGACGCGGCGGATCTTCGCCTTCCTCTCGCGCAACGCCCTCGACGCTGCGAAGTTCTTCCGCCTGCCGCCGAACCGCGTCGTCGAGGTGGGCGTCCAGATCGAGTTTTAGATCAGGGCGCGCGCGGCGCCTGGAAGCCGGGCGTGGCGTCGACGTCGGCGTACAGCGCGTTGGTGTAACCGAGCGCGAGCGTGCCGCTCTCGCCGACGTTCCCGTCGAGGAGCTGCGCGAGGGTCGTGTTGCCGCTCGCCCGGAGGTCTCTCGGATGCACCGGGAACATCGGGCGTGACACCCCGTCGGAGCCCTTCACCACCACCACGAACCACGTGTCCTGCGAGAGGCCGGGGTAGGGGATCGCGAGCGTCGTCTCGAGCCGCTGCCCGCCGGCGACCGACGGCGCCGCGTTCACGGTCTGCACCGCGAAGTCGGTTCCGGCGTGCAGCACGCGGTCGGGAGTCCCCGCGTAGAGAACGGGCGTTCCGTTGCGCGTTCCGGTGACGACCGTCGGCGCATTCGCGTAGACCTCGATCGTGTCGTAGGGAGCCCAGAGCGGCGCCTGCGCGCGGATCTCGAGCGTCACGCCTCCGCTCGCGCTGCGCACGAGCGTCGAGCCCGTGCGGGCGAAGCTGGCCTCCGCGCCCGATCCGTCGTTTGCGAGAAGGCGCGCCTGCACGTAGATGCCCTGTCCGCCGACGGCGCGGCCGGCCTTCACGGCCTGGCCGATCTCCGCGTCGCTGATCGCCGCCGGTGCGTCGCTCGATGCCGCCGTCCAGGTCCGGCCGCCCGCGGTCTCGAGGTTGCTGAAGCTGTGCGTGTCCGTATCGGTGATCGCCGTCGTCGCGAGGCCCTGGTTGAGATGGTTGAACCAGATTCCGATCCGGCCATTCACGAAGGTCGCCTGCGCGCTCCGGTCGGCTCCGTTCCACAGCTCGAGCGCCGTGAAATGGTGAAAGAGGTTCCCTCCATTGGGATCGATCCGCAGGTCGAGGCGGCCCTGCGCCGAGATGTGCGACTGCGGAGGCACCTCGGCCGAGTCGATCTCGAGCGGGACGAAGTGGCTGTCGATGTGGTTGATCTGGACGACCGTGTCGGGCGTCGACGTCGGACCCGTCGTGGCGAGCGCGTCGATCTCGGCCGGTGTGAGGATGAACGCGCCGAGCTGCTTGAAGTCCTGTCCGGGCGGCGCCGCCCGGGCCCAGTCGGTCGATCCGCCGGAAACGCGGCTCGGGTCGATGAGCAGCGGATAGCCGTTGAAATGCCCGCAGTCCCAGCACGTGATTTCCTCGCCGACGGTCGCATGGACGAACGGCGTGAGGCCCAGAGACGTGATCATCGGATTGAGATCGGTGTGGGCGTGGTGATCCGTCATGATGATGTCGTCGACGCCCTCGCCGGCGAACTGCATGACGCGGTCGCGCTGCGCAACGCGCGAGTCGGCGCTCGCGATGCCGTGGACGTGGTAGTCGCCGGAGACGAAGCCCGTGGTGTCGAGCACGTGCGCGATTCGCGCAGTGACCGCAGTCGGCGAGCCGGCCGCGAGCGTGAGGGGGGTCTCGTACAGTGACCACTCGGTGCCGCGCGAGACGAAGAGCTGGTAGCTCCCCGGATCGAGGTCGAACTCGACGTGGCCGTTGGCGCCAGCATACGCGATGTGCGCGATGCCGAACGGAACGTGGTCGCTCGTGACGTCGGCGAAGTAGGAGGTGTTCGCGCCCGGCGTTCCTGCGACGCCCGGCACCCACAGTAGCTGGTCGGGGCTCGCATCGAAGCCGGCGACGGTGACCCGCGCCGGAACCGAATCTCCGCTCTCGTCCGTGACGTCGACGACGACGTGCCCGGTGGCCGGAAGCGCGATGTCCTGCGTGACCGAGCCGCCCACGGCGATCGTCACCGGATTCGCGAGAGGCTTCGTGCCGCCGCCCTGGTACGGCGTTCCGTCCCTCCACGCCGCCACGCCGTAGCTGCCGGCCGGGAGCGCGCCCTCGTAGCAGCCGCTCTCGTCGGTCACGTACTGGGAGGCGAGGCCCGTGAGAGCGCTCCCGCTGCGCGGTCCGACGGCGACGCGGGCGCGCGGCGCCGGCGCGCCGCCGACCGTGACGCAGCCGCGCAGGATTCCCGTCGCGATCCCCTTGACCGCGAGACTGAGCTCGAGGGCGTTGCCTCCGCTGCCGTCGCCGACGCCGAACAGCCGCGTGAACGAGTTCGCGCCATGCGCGGGGATCACGAAGGCGGGCGGCAGGCCGAGCAGCGCGGCGAGGACCGAGAAGCTGTGGACGAGGACGGTGACGCCGGAGGTCGTGACGAAGTCGGAGCGCGGGAAGGCCGAGCCGGGGAGGGGGATCGAGACGATCTCGTAGTCGACGCCCGTCGCCTGCCCGTAGCCGATGAAGCCGAGCTGATCGAGCGTGCCGGTGAGGATGTCGCCGATGCCGCCGGCTCCGCCCATCCACCCGTCGACCTCGCCCGAGGCGCTGATCGCGTCGCCGACCAGGAGTCCGAGCGGCTGGTCGGAGAGGTTCGTGACCGTCGTCTTCATCGTGATGTGCGCGTCGCCGGCCGCGAGGGTGTACTCGGTGCACCCCTCGATGGGGTTGTCGGCGTCGTCCTGCCCCGGCGGCGTCGCGAAGCCGAAGTCGCGAAGGTTCGACGAGATGTTGATGAAGTCGAGCGTGTCGTCCGGGCCGCACGTGCGGACGACGGCCGGCAGGCCGTTCGCGCCGTCGTTCACGATCTCGGCGGTCTGGGCGTTGATCACGGTTTCGATGCTGACGGCGGGCTGGATCTCCATGAAGTTGTCGAGGCCCGGGTGCGCGCGCAGCTCCGCGTCGATGAGGTTTCCGCCGAACTGCCCCACGGCGTAGAGATCGCGCTGGGGCGCGTCCTGGATGATGAAGCGAGCGACGTCGTTCTCGAGCAGCCAGTCGCCGGTTCGCGAGTGCGCGAGCGGGCCGTGGATGAGATCGCTCTCCGCCGTGATGCGGCGCGCGCGCGCGCGCGGCGGCGCGTATTCGAAGCGGCGCTGCGCCGAGAAAAGGACCGGCGATCCGGACGCACGGACGCTGACGTCGAGGGTGTTGCTCTCGGCGAGCGGCGCGCCCGGCGAGACCGCAGCCGTGAACGACGTCGGCCCGCCGGCGAGCGCGAGCGGCTGCCCGTTGAGCGTGGCGGTGAGGGTCGCGGCGTCGTACGCGTCGGCCGGGAGCTCGATGCTCACCACGAACGAGGGCGTCGTCACGGGTGCGCCGTCGGCCGGAAACACGATCTGCGGCCCGCTCGAGCTGCAGCGAAGGCCGAGCGTGGCCAAGAGCGAGAGCCCGGCGGCAAGGGAGAGCAGGCGAAGGCGCATCGGGAGTCTCCTCGGAACGAGCGGCCGCGAGAGCCGACGAGAGCGCACGGACCCGGCATTCAACCACACCGGCGCGGCCCGTTCATCCAACGTTCTCCCGACCCTTCGCTGATTCCTCTCCGCCGGGCAGACGCGTGCCGGGCCCGGCGCGGTCGCCCGAGGGCGCGCGGGCGGCCAAAGAGCCGCGCGGAGTCGGCCCCTTGTCCGCGCACCTGCCGGTCCGTCGTCGTCCGCCCGCGCCGCCGGTATGCTCGGCGGCCGCGAGGGAGCGAGCATGGAGATCCGCGGCAGCGCCGTCGTCGTGACCGGGGGAGGGAGCGGGATCGGCGCCGCGCTGTGCCGCCGGTTCGCCGCGGAGGGAGCGCGGGCGGTCGTCGTCGCCGACGCGAACGCGAGCGCGGCCGAGGGCGTCGCGCGCGAGTGTCGCGGCCTCGCGGTCGCCGCCGACGTCTCGGTCGAGAGCGACGTGCGGCGGCTCGTCGAGACGGCCCGCGAGCGCTTCGGGCCGATCGATCTCTTCTGCGGCAATGCCGGCGTCGCACTCGGCCCCGGGATGGGCGGCGCCGCGGGCGGCCCCTTCGCGCCCGACGAGGCGTGGCAGCGTAGCTGGGACGTGAACCTCATGGCGCACGTCTACGCGACGCGCGCGCTGCTCCCGGAGATGCTCGCGCGCGGGCGGGGCTGGTGGCTCTTCACGGCGTCGGCCGCCGGCCTGCTCACCGACATGGGGGCGCTCGCGTACTCGGTGACGAAGCACGCGGCGGTCGCGTTCGCCGAGTGGATCGCGATCAACTACGGCGACGCCGGCATCGGCGTCTCGTGCCTGTGCCCGCAGGGCGTGCGAACACCGATGCTGATGGGCGCGGGCGAATCGGGCGCCGCCGCGCACCTGCTTCCCGGCATGATCGAGCCCGAGGCGGTGGCCGACGCCGTGGTCGAGGGGCTCTCGGCCGAGCGCTTCCTCATCCTCCCGCACCCCGAGGTGAAGGACTACTTCCTGCGCAAGGCGTCGGACTACGAACGCTGGCTGCGGGGGATGCGGCGCGTGCGGGCCAGCCTGTACGGCGCGGGCGAACGCCGCTGACGCAGCCCGCATCCCACCCTGCCGGTCCCGCGGAGGGGGTCGTGGAGACTTCACTCGACGCCGCGCTGCAGCGGCTCGGCCACGCGTCGTTCCGTCCCGGGCAGCGCGAGGCGATTTCGACGCTTCTTCGTGTCGGACGCTGTCTGCTCGTGGCGCCGACCGGAGGCGGCAAGAGCCTCGTCTACCAGCTCCCCGCGACGCTCCTCGACGGAACGACGCTCGTCGTCTCGCCGCTGGTGGCGCTCATGCAGGACCAGGTCGAGGCGCTCGAGGCGCGCGGCGTCGCGGCCACGTATCTCGCGGCGACGCTGCCGCCCGACGAGCTCGGCCGCAGAACGGCACGCGTCGCGCGCGGCGGCTGCCGGCTCGTCTACGTCGCGCCCGAGCGGCTCGCGCAGCCGGGCTTCCGCGCGCTTCTCGCAGCGCTTTCGTGCCCCCTCGTCGCGATCGACGAGGCGCACTGCATCAGCGAGTGGGGGCACGACTTCCGTCCCGAGTACCTGCAGCTCGGCGCGCTCCTCGCGGCGCTGCCGGGAGCGAAGGTGCTCGCGTGTACGGCGACGGCCACGCCCGTCGTTCGCGACGAGATCCTCGCGCGCCTCGGCCTTCCGGCCGACACGCCGCAGCTCGTGCGCGGCTTCGCGCGGCCGAACCTCGCGCTGCGGGCCCGCGAGGTGACGAGCGCGAAGGAGCGCTCGGAGCACGTCGACGCCGTGCTCGCCGAGTGCCTCGCGCGGCCGGGAGCGGGGCAGGGCGCGGCGATCGTCTATGCGCCGACGCGGCGCGCCGCCGAGGACGAGGCCGCGCGGCTCGCCGGCCTCGGCTGGCGTGCGGCGGCGTACCATGCCGGGCTCGGCGGCGAGACGCGCGAACGAGTCGCGCGGGCCTTCGCCGCTCGCGATCTCGAGGTGGTCGCCGCGACCAACGCGTTCGGCATGGGGATCGACCGCTCCGACGTGCGCGCCGTGGTCCATCTCGCGCCGCCCGGCTCGATCGAGGCGTACTATCAGGAGGTCGGACGCGCGGGCCGGGACGGCGCGCCCGCCGTCGGGTGCCTGCTGTTCTCGAACGCGGACCTGCCGCAGCGGCGGCGCCTCCTCGAACGAGACGGCGAGGGCGGCGCGGTCGACGCCGCCGTGGTGCAGCACAAGTGGCAGCTCTTCCTCGAGCTGCTCCGCTGGGCGGAGGGCGGGAGCTGCCGCCACGACGCCATTCTGCGCTACTTCGCCGACGAGGCCGAGACGCTCGCCGGCTGCGGGCGCTGCGACGTGTGTCTGCGCCTCGATGCCGATCCGTCGGTGAGCGACGAGCTGAGGACCGAGGTCGTTCGCAAGGCGCTCTCTGCCGTCGCGAGGATCCATGGCCGCTTCGGCCTGCTCGCCGCCACGAAGCTGCTGCGGGGCGACGCGGACGAGCGCCTGCAGCGGTCGCGCCTGCACGAGACCCCGACGTTCGGTGCGCTTCGCGACCGCGACGAGGAGTGGCTCGTCCGCCTGCTGCGCCGCTGTGTCACGGCCGGGTGGGTCGACTTCGAAGGCGGCGATCGGCCCGTCGCCGTGCTGACGGCGAGCGGCCGCGAGGTGATGGCCGGCCGGCTCCCGGCGCGGCTCGAGCTGCCGCCGTCGAAGCGCGTCGCGGCGATCGGCGGCGGCGGTCGCCGCGTGCGTCCTCGCGAGGGTGCCGAGGACCTCGATCCGCGCGCGCAGGAGCGGTTCGAGCGCCTGCGCGCGTGGCGGCAGCAGCGCTCGCGGCGCGACGGCGTCCCGGCGTACGTCGTCGCGCAGGACCGGACGCTGCGCGAGCTCGCCCGGCTCGGGCCGGAGCGCGCCGAAGACCTCGCGCTCGCCTACGGCATGGGGCCGGCCAAGCTCGCGCGCTACGGCGCCGAGCTTCTCGCGCTGCTCAGCGCAGCCGATCCGTCGCCGTAATGAGCTCGTGGACGATGCCCGGCTCGCTCGCCGAGTGGCCCGCATCGGGGACGATCCGGAGCTGCGCCTCCGGCCAGGCGCGGTGCAGCGCCCACGCGCTCTCCATCGGACACACGACGTCGTAGCGGCCCTGGACGATGACGCCCGGAATGCCGCGAAGCCGCCCCGCCTGCGCGAGCAGCCAGCCGTCGCTCTCGAGAAAGCCGCGGTTCACGAAGTAGTGACACTCGATGCGCGCGAAGGCGATCGCGAACGTGTCCTCGCCGGTTCGCGCGATCAGCTCGGGATCGGGAAACAGCCGGCTCGTGCTTCCCTCCCACACGCTCCACGCGCGCGCAGCGCGGATCCGCGTCGCGGGGTCGTCGGCGGTGAGGCGGCGGTGGTACGCGGCGAGCAGATCGCCGCGCTCCGCCGGCGGGATCTCCGCGAGGTACGCCTCCCACGCGTCCGGAAAGATGCGGCTCGCGCCTTCCTGATAGAACCAGTCGATCTCGCGCCGCCGCAGCAAGAAGATCCCGCGCAGCACGAGCGCCGTCACGCGCTCGGGGTGGCGGAGCGCGTAGGCGAGCGAGAGCGTGCTGCCCCACGAGCCGCCGAAGAGCATCCAGCGCTCGAGGCCGAGGTGCTCGCGAATCGACTCCATGTCCGCGACGAGGTGCCACGTGGTGTTGCGCTCGAGGCTCGCGTGCGGCGTGCTGCGGCCGCAGCCGCGCTGATCGAAGAGCACGATGCGGTAGCGCTCCGGGTCGAAGTAGCGGCGCTGCTTCGGCTCGGTGCCGCCGCCCGGCCCGCCGTGTACGAAGACGACGGGCCTTCCCTGCGGGTTCCCGGACTCCTCGAAGTAGATCTCGTGGAGATCGTCGACGCGCAGTCGCTCGGTGCGGTACGGCTCGATCTCGGGATACAGCGTTCGAAGTGCGTCCGGCATGCGCGGAGCTTGCCGCAGGGTTGCCGCCGCCGGAAGGCGGCGGGCGGAGGTGATGGCGCGCACTTGGCCCGCACGCGCGTTTGGCCGAAGAGTCGCTCATGCGCACGTACCGACTCGCGGCGCTCGCGACCGCGGCGCTACTCGCCGCGGGCTGCGGGGACATCCTTCGGGAGATCGACCACGCGAACGATCTCGCGTCGCAGCCCTCGGGCAACCGCCCGCCGCCGGCCGCCGGCAAGGCGCCTGCGACGGGTGCGGCCCCTGTGACGCCTGCGGCGCCCCCGGCCGCCGCCGGACCGAACGCGAAGCCCGCGGCGGACGGCGCGGAGAACGGGCTCGTCGCTCGCGTCGAGGGCTGGCTCGGCCTCGGTTCCGACGAGAACGTTCGCCGGCCTCCCGATCCGAACGATCCCATGGTGCTGTGCCGCCTCGACGGCACGAGCGGCTTCATGCTCAAGTCCGGCTGCATCAACCGCCGCGGAACCGTCGTCGCGAACAAGGGCGTTCCGCACTGACCGCGCGGCGGCGGGTCCCGGCACGAGCGGCTGCGCGATGCCGGCGGCTCGTGGCCCGGGACGCTCACTCGCAGAGCGGATGCCCCGTCCCAGCGAGCTCGCGCGTGCGGCAATACTCCTCACGAAGCGCGGGCGGGAGTGGCGCGCCGCCGCCCACGCGCAGCAGGCGATCGAGGGTCTCGCGCTCGCGCGGACCGTCGCTCGGGTTTCGCGCCGCGAAGATCTCGAGCTTGCGCCGGTGGATGCACTCCCGCAGCGCCGCGGGCGACGCGACCGCCGCGTCGGCCTCGCAGGACACGCGTGCGGCGCGAAGGATCTGAGCCGCCTCCTTGCCCCCCTCGCCCGCGAGCGCGGGAACGACCTCGCCCAGGCAGTCGTCTCGCGCTTCGCGGTGAGCGCGTGCGATTTCGTCCATTGCGTCGTCGAACGAGAGCGTGCCGCTCTCGAGCGGCGCGGTCGCCACGCGTAGCCTCCGAAGCTGCACCTCGTCGTCGCCGGGTCCGAGATTCACGCGCGCGTCGCACAGCGCGGACGCCTCCCGCAGAGCATCCTCTTCCAGCGGATCGGCGGGCTCCCCCGGACCGCCCGCGCACGCGAGCGCGGCGAGCAGCAGCAGGAGAGGATCTCGGGCTCGCTGGAAGCGTCGCAGCAGGGTCTCCTCACGGCGTGAGCGCGGCGCGAGAATACGCGCTCGCGGCGCGCGCGTCTTGCTCCGCGACACGATCGAACCCTCGCGTCGCCGCGCGCCGGTCTTGCGCCCGCGAGCGCGCAGCGGGACGATGGCGGCCCGGCGCGAAGCGGCCGGAGGAGGGATCCGCGTAGTGAGCTCGCCGCACGGACCCGGTACGCCCCGGCGCGTCCTCATCCTCGGCGCCGCTGGCCGCGACTTCCACGACTTCAACGTCGTGTACCGCGACGACCCCGGCGTGCGCGTGGTCGCGTTCACGGCGGCGCAGATTCCCGGCATCGCGGGACGCCGCTATCCGCCGTCGCTCGCGGGGCCGCTGTACCCCGACGGCATCCCGATCGAAGACGAAGCCGAGCTCGAGGCGCTGTGCCGGCGCGAGCGCGTATCCGAGGTCGTCTTCGCGTACAGCGACCTCTCGCACGAGGAGGTGATGCACCGCGCGTCGCGTGCGCTCGCCGCCGGCGCCGACTTCACGCTGCTCGGCCCGGACCGCACGATGCTGGAGGCCTCCCGGCCCGTGATCGCCGTCTCGGCCGTGCGCACCGGCTGCGGCAAGTCGCAGACCGCGCGCTGGATCGGCCAGCGCCTGCGGGCGCGCGGGCTGCGCGTCGCGGTCCTTCGGCATCCGATGCCGTACGGCGACCTCGCGCGCGAAGTCGTGCAGCGCTTCGCATCGCCCGCCGACCTCGATGCGGCCGCGTGCAGCGCCGAGGAGCGTGAGGAGTACGAGCCGCACCTCGCGTGCGGGCACGTCGTCTTCGCGGGCGTCGACTACGCGGCGATCCTCGCGGCGGCGCAGGCCGAGGCCGACGTGCTGCTCTGGGACGGGGGAAACAACGACTTCCCGTTCCTGCGGCCGGACCTCCACGTCGTTCTCGTCGATGCGCTCCGGCCCGGTCAGGCGACGCGCTGGCACCCCGGAGAGGCCGCGCTTCGCATGGCGGACATCGTCGTCGTCGCGAAGGTCGACGCCGCGCCGGCCGCCGACGTCCAGCGCGCGCTCGACGAGGCGCGCGCCGTCAACCCGCGTGCGCCGCTCGTGCGCGCAGCATCTCCCGTCCGCCTCGACGATCCGGCGGCCGTCGCCGGCCGCCGCGTTCTCGTCGTCGAGGACGGCCCGACGCTCACGCACGGCGGGATGTCGCACGGCGCGGGCCTCGTGGCCGCGATCCGGGGCGGCGCCGCCGAGATCGTCGATCCGCGGCCCCACAGCGCCGCCGCGCTGAAGGAGGTCTTCGCGCGGCATCCGCACATCGGCCGCGTGCTCCCGGCCGTCGGCTACGGCCCGGCGCAGCTCGCCGCGCTGCGCGAGACGATCGACGCGGCGGGCGCGGACGTGGTGATCGCCGCGACGCCGATCGACCTCGCCGCGCTCGTCGCGCCGCGAACACCGGTCGTCCGCGCGCGATACGAGTACGCCGACGCCGGCGAGCCGACGCTCGGCTCGCTCGTCGACGCCTTCCTCGCGCGGGCGCTGCACGGCGAGGCGGATCGGACTTGAGCCCGGGTGCGGCACGGAAGCGAAACGCACGCTGCGATGGGCCACGGCGCGCACGCCGACTGGGGCGACCGGTCCTGGCGTGCGGCGCCGTCGCCGGCGGGGGCCGCAACCGCCGGCCCGAGGGCAGACTCCGGGGGGAGCTAGAAACGGGAACCGCCCGTCAGCTCGAGGCCAACGGGCG
>JAYRMX010000280.1:0-3724 GCA_041912475.1 Myxococcota bacterium | reverse complement strand
TTCTTCCGGGTCGCGCCGCCGCTATCCTGCGCACGCTCGTGGCGGGCGGCGCCCCCTCCGCGGCGGGCCTCCACTTCGGCGACTTCATCGTCTGGCTGGCTCCCCGGTCCGCCTCGTGAGGGCTCATGACACCCGACGACGCGCGCACGCCCGAGGCGGACGCGGGCGCCGCAGGCTATGCGGCGGCCGACGAAGGCGCCGAAGTCCCTGCGCAGGCCTGGTCGCCGCCGCGCGCGGCGCCGGGTGTGTTCGCGCTCGCGTGGCCCGCCGTCGTCGCGAACCTGCTCTACTCGACCGTCGGCTTCGTCGGAACCAAGATCGTCGGCGTCCTCGGCGCGCAGGCCGTCGCCGCGGTGACGACGGGCAACCGGATCTTCTTCATCCTGCAGGCGGTGCTGATGGCCGTGACGGCCGGAACGACCGCGCTCGTCGCGCGCGCGTGGGGCGCCGGCGACCGCAACGAGGCCGAGCGCGTCACGACCGCGTCGGTCGTGGTGTGCGTCGGCCTCGCCGGCTCGCTCACCGTGCCGGGGATGCTGTTCGCGGACGAGCTCGCGCACATCTTCCGACTCGACCCGGAAGCCATCGCGCACGCGAGCACCTTCATCTGGTGGCTCTCGGTCTTCAACGCACCGTTCGCGGCGTCGTTCGTGATCGGCACCGCGCTGCGCGCCGCAGGCGACACCCGAACGCCGCTCTGGATCGGCGGCCTCACCAACGTCGTCAACATCGTGCTCGCGTACGGCCTCGTGCTCGGGCGCTTCGGACTGCCCCGGCTCGGCGTCGCGGGCGCCGCGATCGCGAACGGCCTCGCATTCTCCTTCGGCGCGGTGATCTTCGCCTGGCTCTGGCTGCGCGGGCGCCTGCTCCTCGGCCGCGGCCCGGCGGGCGCGCTCGCGCGCCCGCGGCTGCGGCGGATGCTGCAGATCGGCTATCCGGCCGCGCTCGAGCAGGTCGTCTGGCAGGGCGGATTCATCGGCTTCCTGTGGATCGTCTCGCTCTACGGCACCGCGCCCTACGCCGCGTACGGAATCGGCGTCACGATCCTGTCGTTCTCCTTCGTCGTCGGCTTCGGCTTCTCGATCGCCGCCGGGACGCTCGTCGGCCAGCACCTCGGCGCCGAAGACCCGGCCGGAGCGGCGCGCAGCGGCTGGCGCGCGCTTCGCCTCTCGATCGGCGCGATGGTCGTGCTCGGCGCCCTCATCATCTTCTTCGCGCGGTCGATCGCGCAGTTCATGATCGCCGACCCCGAGGTCGTCGAGCTGACGGTCTTCTTCATCTACGTGCTGGGAGCGATGCAGCCGCTGATGGCGATCGAGTTCGCGCTCGGCGGCGCGCTGCGCGGCGCGGGCGACACGCGCTTTCCGCTGCTCGCCGTGCTCTCGGGGCTCGTGGGCGTTCGCGTGACGCTCGCCGCGCTCTTCGCCTGGCTGGGCCTCTCGGTCCACTGGGTCTTCGCGGCGCTGATCGGCGACTACATCGTGAAGGCGACCATGCTGACGACGCGCTTCGCATCCGGCCGCTGGCAGCGCCTGCACTTCGGCGAGCCGCCGAAGCTCGGGGCCGCGACGCTCGCGCGGCGGGGCGAACGTGCCTAGCGCGATCCTCGTCCTCAACGCGGGCTCGTCGAGCGTCAAGTTCTCGCTGCACGACTGCGACGCGGCGGGCGACCTCGCGGCGCGGCTTCGCGGCCAGGTCGAAGGCATCGGCGTCGCGCCGCGGCTCGAGGCCGAGGACGACGCCGGCCGCGGCCTCGTTCGGCGCGCGCTCGACTCCGGCGCCGATCAGGAGGCGGCGATCGGCTCCGTCCTCGGCTTCGTCTCCGAGCATCTCGGCGGCGCGCGCATCGCCGCGGTCGGCCACCGGGTCGTTCACGGCGGCGCTCGCTTCGACCGGCCCGTGCGCATCGACGCCGAGGTCGCCGCCGAGATCGAGCGGCTCGTCCCGCTCGCGCCGCTCCACCAGCCGCACCACGTCGCGGCGATCCGCGCCGTCACGCGAATCGCTCCGGATCTGCCGCAGGTCGCGTGCTTCGACACGTCGTTCCACCACGGCCAGCCGCCGCTCGCGCGCGCGTTCGCGCTTCCGCGAGCGATCTCGGCGCAGGGCGTTCGCCGCTACGGCTTCCACGGCCTCTCGTACGAGTACGTCGCGTCGGTGCTCCCGCAGGTCGCTCCCGGGATCGCGCGCGGGCGCGTCGTCGTCGCGCACCTCGGCAACGGCGCGAGCCTCTGCGCGATCCGAGACGGGCGAAGCGTCGCGACGACGATGGGCTTCACCGCCCTCGACGGCCTCGTGATGGGGACGCGGCCCGGAACGCTCGACCCGGGCGTGCTCCTGTATCTCATGGACGAGCGCGGAATGGACTCGCGCGCGCTCGCGGCGCTGCTGTACCACGAATCGGGCCTGCTCGGCGTCTCGGGGATCTCGAGCGACATGCGCGCCCTGCTCGCGAGCTCCGCGCCCGAGGCGAAGGAGGCGGTCGACCTCTTCGTCTACCGGATCGGACGCGAGATCGGATCGCTCGCCGCCGCGCTCGGAGGACTCGACGCGATCGTCTTCACCGCCGGGATCGGCGAGAACGCAGCGCCGGTCCGTGGCGCGGTGTGCCGCGGGGCCGCGTGGCTCGGCGTCGACCTCGATCCCGCCGCGAACGAGCACGGCGCGGCGTGCATCTCGGCGCCGGGCTCCCGCGCGTCGGCGTGGATCGTTCCCACCGACGAGAACCGGATGATCGCGCGGCACACGCTCGCGCTGCTGGGGCCCTCCGGCGGCGGCGGCTGACGCGGCTGGCCGAGCGCTGGCCTTGCGCCGGCGCTACCAGCGCTGGATCTCGCTCCCCGGCAGCGGCTGCACGAGCGCGCGGATCGGACAGCCCTCGTCACCGGAAAGGAGCACGAGCGGATCGGGCCCGTTCTGGTTGTACTGCATCGTCGCGACGCCGCTTCGGATCGGCTGCTGACACGCCTGCGTGTTGGGGACCACGGCAATCGTGTCGTCGAGCCCGGTGAAGCCGAGCAGCGCACCGAGCGGGAAGCGGCCGCGAAGGAGGACCTGGCTCTCGTCGCGGTACCACACGCGGAAATCCGCCTGCGCGCGCGGCTGCATGACGACCGTGGTCTGCGACGGGCGCCGATCGCGCCACTCGCGCAGCGATCCGAGGCCGAGCGCCTCGCAGGTGGTGTCCCCGCGCTGGAAGTTTCCGTAGGGGCCGCTCGCGACGTAGTCGACCGCGGCCTCGGGGCGCATCACCTCGGCGCAGCCCTCGCTCGCCGGCGTGAAGGTATCGAGGTGGAGGCCGCTCCCGGCGAGGTCCACTTCGAGGTAGCCGGCCACCGGGACGACGCGCGTCACGACGAGGGGCGTCTTCACGCCCGGAATTCCGGCCTGCCAGAGGGCCTTCTGCGCATTGCAGCCGGCGATGCCGGCAACGGCGACCGCAGACGCCACGACCCATCGAGCTCGCATGGTTCCCCTCCCCTCGGCGGCCCCGAATCGGTGGAAACCCGGACCGCTTCGTTGCCGCGAGCCTCCATTTGCTTCCCCGGTGTGCCGATTCGTAGGCCGCAGCCCATGTCCACACCGACCGACGACGCGACACCCGCCGGCACCCCCGGCGCGGAGCTGCGAGCGAACAGGCTCGCACCGGAGGAGAAGCTCGTCCATCGCACGACGCGCCTCCAGGCCTTCCTGCTCGTGGTCGGGATCGCGTGGGCGGCGTTCG
>JAYRMX010000279.1:0-10328 GCA_041912475.1 Myxococcota bacterium | reverse complement strand
GAGGGCTTCGCGAGGCGAATCTGCGTTCCCTGCACGGAGAACCACGGATCGGCAGCCACCGAGAAGGCGCCCTCGCCGAACGAGAACGCGACGTCGAGGCCCGCGCCGGTGAACCCGCCCGGGCCCACAGTGCCGGCGAAGACGTGGAAGCTGATGCTCGCGTGGCCCGACGGGTCGGTTCGATCGACCGGTCCGCCTTCGGCGTACGCGTAGCGGTTGAGCGTCGCGGGCCGCAGCGGATCGGGGACGAACGAATCGGGCTGCAGGAAGCGGCCGGTCGCGGGGTCGTACCAGCGCGCGCCGTAGTCGTAGAGACCGGTCGCGCCATCGCGCTGCCGGCCGTTGAAGCCGCGCTCGGGAGGCGCAGCGCCGACCGCGCCTCCGTACGGCGCGTAGACCGCTCGCGAGAGGACGAGCGCCTCCCCGCTGCCCGAGGCCTTCGTCACGAGGACGCTGCTCCCGAGGTGGTCGCCGTGCCGAAAGACTACACCCGTGCGTGGCGCCGGGTCTACTCCGTCTTCGAGCCCGTCGCCGTCGGTGTCGCGCGTCAGCGGATCGCTGCCGCCGGCGACCTCCGCGCCGTCGCCGAGCCCGTCGCCGTCGCTATCGGCGACGCCGGGCGCGGTGCCGAGTGCGAGCTCCTGGGCATCGCCGAGGCCGTCTCGATCGGTGTCGGCCCGGAACGGGCTGGCGCCGGAGGCGAGCTCGGTCGCGGCGTCGAGGCCGTCCGCATCGACGTCTTCGCCGCGGATCGCTCTCCACAGCAGGACGAGGTCGCCCGCATCGACGCGGGACGGCGACTGCGGCGTGGCCTCGAGCGGCGCGACGTCGCCGTGCTCGAGCTCCGCCGCCGACGGCGAGCGGCCTTGCGTCGCGATGCCTCCGGCGAGAAGCGCATCCGCCGCGTCGAGGCGCCCGTCGCGGTTGAGATCGCCGTCGGGGAAGGCGAGCGCGGCTCGCACGACGAAGACGTGAAACACGATGGCCGTTGCGCCCGCGAGCGCCGGGCGAAGCAGCGCCGTGCGGCGCCGCCGGAGAACGACGAGCCACCCCAGAAGCGCGAGCGCGCCGAGCCCGGCCGGAGCGAGAGCGGCGAGCGGCGTCAGATCTGCGCGCGCGCGCGGAGCGGCTGCCGCCGCGCTCGCCGCGCCTTGCGGCGAGAACGCATCGACGAGCGTCGCGATCGGACGCCCGGCGAGATCGACCTCGATGCGCCCGAGGCCGCGGGTCACGTCCCACGTGAAGTCCGCACGAACGAAGCGCTGCGTGACGGGCCGGCTTCCCGAGCGATCGGTCCATTCGATCCGCTTTCCCTGCGCGTCGTACACGTTCGTCGACCGCAGCGTGCCTGCGTCGGACACGCTCGCGAGGCGACCGAGCGCGTCGTACCCGAACGAGCGCGTCCCGAGCGCCGTGAGGTTCCCGACCGCGTCGTAGGTCGCGGCGAGGCCGCCGATCGTCGCGGGCGCGTGCGCGGGGTGAGAGCCGGTGCTGGCGGGATAGGTCATCGCGCTTCCGCCGGTGCACCCGGACGAGCTCGTCGCGTCCTTGCAGGTGAGATTCCCGGTCGGGTCGTAGGCGTAGTGCAGCGTCGCTGCAGCGAGCCCCGAGCCGTAGGGACCCGCGGCCTCGACGAGACGCCCCTGCGCGTCGTGCGCGAAACTGCGGCGCGCGAGGCCGCCCGGGCGGCGGTCGTCGATCGAAGTCACGCGGTCGCTGGCATCGAATCCGTACGCGAGATCCTCGAGGATCGCAGCACCCTGGCGCACCGAAAGCGTCGCGAGCCGTCCCGTCTCGGGATCGAACGCCGAGCGGCTCTCGACTCCGTTGGCGGCCTTCCAGACCGCGAGACGCCCGCGCGCGTCCCAGTCGATGTCGGTCGCGATGCTCGCCGCCGCCGCGCCGGCCGTCCGGATCGCCGTCGTGTATCCCGCCGCGTCGTGGTCGAAGACGAGCGTGCGGCCTCCGGGATAGGTGCGAGTCGCAACGGCGCCGAGCGGATCGAAGCTCGTCGCGAAGAACAGCGTCGCCGCCCCGAAGTCCTGCGAGTCCGCCGTCGCTCGGCCCAGCGCATCGTACGCCCAAATCCGGAGCGAGCCCGCGTCGTCCGTGCGTGACGCGAGCAGACCGGTCCCGCGCGCGGCCGCGTCGTACGCGTACGTCACCGTGCTCGCTCCGCTGCGCCGCGAGAGCGTGCGCCCGAGCGCGTCGTACGTCCAGGTCGTCGTACCGAGCGCGTCGCTTCGCGACAGAAGGTTTCCGTCGTCGTCGTACGCCGTGAAGCGCGTGATCCCGGCATCGGGATCGGAGAGCAGCGTGCGGCGGCCGAGCGTGTCGTACTCGATCGCCGTTCGGTTTCCGGCCGCGTCACGGACTTCGAGCAGACGGTCGAGCGCGTCCCACGCGTAGCGCGTGACCTCGCTCCCGCCCGCACCCTCGGCGATCTCCGCGACGTTCCCGAACGCGTCGTAGCTGCGCGTGTGCGCCGTCCCGCCGGCGTCGGTGACCGTCACGCGCGCACGGCCGTAGGCCATCGCCGTGACGCGACCCGCTCCCGCAAGCGACACGCGAATCGGCCGATCGAGGAAGTCGTACTCGAAACGCGTCACCGGCTCGGGGTCTTCCTCGAAATGCGGCGCGGCCTCGGTCGCGACGCGCCCGAGCGCGTCGTAGCTCCGCGCCGTACGCACCGCACGACCGCCCGCCCCGCTGCTGCGCGTCGCGATCGGGCGGCCGAAGCCGTCGAGCCACGAGACGCTCGCGCGCTCGCCGGAAGCCGTGCGGTCGTAACGCTCGGCGCGCAAGGCGCCGGGTGTATCGACGTAGACGCGGCGGGACTGCGCGAGATCGAGCGGCGCGCGCTCGAGGACGACGCGTCCGAACGCGTCGAGGCAGCGGCGAAGGCCGGGCTCTCCGGGCGCGACGTTGGGACCGCGCTCCTCCTGCACGACGCCGGCGCCCGCCGGATGGGCGGCGCAGCCCGCTGGCGTCGCCGTGCTGAAGGTCGTCACGTGGCCGAGCGCGTCGGTGACCGACGTTCGGAACGTGTGCCAGCGCGTGTCGACGCCGTAAACGGTCGTTCCTCCGCCCTGCCCCGCATTCGCGCGCGGCGCCCTCGCCCAGACGAGGTTTCCGTATTCGTCGTAGCCGAAGCTCGTTGCCGGACCATCGCTCGTTCCGGGCGTTCGAACGTCGATCTGGCGCGTGACGAGGCCGCGCGCCGGCGCGGCGCTTCCCGTCGCGTCGCCGTCGTACCCGTAGGCCGTCTCGCGAAGCACCGTTCCGGTTCCGGGCAGGCCCTGCCGGATGCGCTGCCGCCTCACGCGGTTCACGAGGTACGGCTCGGGATCGCCGGCCCCGACCGCGTACTCGACCTCGGTCGTCCGCGTGTCGCCGGGAGCGACGTCGACGAGCGAGCCGCCGGCGCCGGCCGACACCTCTCCGTAGTCGACGCGCTCGGTCACGTTGCCGAAGCCGTCGTAGCGGAACGTGCTCGCGACGCTGCGCGGGCTCGTCGCGTCCTCGTAATCGGTCTCGATGCGCCGCTCGAGCAGCGTCACGAAGGGAGGACTGCCGGCGTCTTCCGTGTAGAAGTACTCGACGCTGCGCCAGCGGCGCGCCCCCGCGCCGGACGAGAAGACGTCTTCTCGCTCGACGAGGCCTGCGCGCGGCTCGTCCTGGTGGAAGTGCGTGACCGTGTAGCGCCCGTCGGCGCGTGTGGCCGTGACGCGCCGGAAGCCCCGCATCTCGCGTGACGCTGCGTCGAAGACTCCGCCCTCGTAGGCGTACGTGGTGCGCGACGGCCCTTCGGCTCCTCCGGCGACCTCGATCGCGGAGACGAGCTGGAGCACCTGCGGCAGATGCTGCAGACCGTCGGAGACTCGCGGCTCGAAAGGAGCCGCGAGGTTTCCCGTGTGATCGAACGCCGTCGACGGCGTGTAGCTCCACGTGGTGCGGGCGCCGAGCGGCGTCGTGAGCGTCTCGAGGAGATCCGGGACGCGGCCGCGGCTTCGGTACAGCTCGTTCGAGCCTCCGATCGAGCGGACGAGATCGAGCATCCCGTCGCCGTCGAGATCGACGAGGCGAAGGCCGAGATCCTGCCCGCCAGCGCTCGCGAAGGAGAGCGCTGCCGGAATCTCCCAGGCGCTGCTCGCGGTCCACGGCCCCGGCCCCGAGCCCGTTCCCGCGTCGCCGCGGTTGAGCCACGTGCGGCGCGCGCCGCTCTGCGCCGCCTGCACCACGTCGATGCGCCCGTCGCCGTTCACGTCGGCGATGCGAACGCCGAGATCGCGCGCGAAGCTCGATCCGATCTCGTAGAGGTGCGCCGGGAGCGTCCACGCCGGGGCGTCGAGGAATGCGCCGCCGCCCGCGTTGATGCTCGCCGCGAGGCTCTCGCTCCCGAGGACGACGTCGTAGGCCGCGCTGATCGCGTCGGCGAGGCCGTCGCCGTTGAGGTCGACCTCCTCGTTGCCGAGCTCCCAGTGAACGTACCAGTGTGCGTAGGAGCCGTCCGCGAGGAACCGCTGCGCGCGCGCTTCGTCGTGGATGAGGCGCCGCTGGCAGGAGACGTCGAACGGATCGCACGGCTGGAAGTCGGCCGACAGCCGAAGGCTCGCGCTCGCGCCGCACAGGTCGGACGTCACCGGGAAGTCCGAGGTCGCGCTTCGAAGGAAGCGAAGGCCTCCCTCGTTGAGGAAGTGATAGCTCGAGAGCGAGAAGGTGCAGCTCCGGCTTCCGGGGTAGAACGGCGGCGCGATGCCGCTCCAGCGATCGTGGATCTCGGTGCTGCGCACGATCAGCTCGGGAAGGCCGTCGCCCGTGAGGTCGGCGAAGCGCGCCGGCCCCGGTAGGGCGCCGGACTGGAAGCTCCCGTACCAGGCCGAGCCGTTCCAGTTCCAGAAGAAATCGATGAGGCCGTAGCGCGCGAGCGCCCAGCGATCGTCCTCGAGGAGCTCGCCGTAGTCGGCGGCGGCTTCGAATCCGCGGCCCGTTCCGCGGTGGAGCCCGCCGATTCCGTAGGTCGCCGCCGCGCCCGTTGCGTAGTCGAGCCAGCGCACACCGCCGGCGAGATCGGTCCGGCCGTCCCCATCGAGGTCGATCGGCGTGAGGCCCGTCGCAACGCCGTGGCCGCCTTGATCGCGAGCGAAGCTCGCCGTCATCGCGCCGATCTGGCCCGCGAGCTCGGGGAGCGCGAGCGTCGCGCTCGCCGTCGCCTCGAAGCCGCCTGCGGCGTTGCGGTAGATGCCGCTGTCGGACGAACGCACGAAGCCGTCGATGCTCGGGCCCGTCGCCGGGACCGCGTAGGCCTTCAGCAGGTCCGGCCGGCCGTCTCCGTCGACGTCGGCGAGGCGCACGCCGCGGTCTTCGCCTCCCGTGTCGACGAGCGAGAGCCCCGCCGGCCAGTCGAACGCGACCGGCCCTTCCCATCCCGTCGCCGGCGGATCGGCGCCCGCGTTCGTGCGGTAGCTCATTCGCGTCACGAACGGCGGCGTCGGAGCGCCCGCGCCGTCGCAGCCGCCGTCGGTCCCGTAGAGCGACACCGACGCCAGCAGGCTCCGCGCCGAGTCCGGGCTCTCGGAATACGAGAGCTCCCAGCAGCGAAGGCGCTCGCTGCCGATCGTGACGTTCACCGCACGCAGGCGATGGGCGAGCACGCGCTCGAACCCGGTCGCGTAGCTGGTCGAGACGTCCGGCCGGGGCTCGAGGACGAAGCGGACGATCCGGTCGCGCGACGGGTCCGCATCGAGGCTCGCGGGCAATCCGCCCGAGCTACGCCGGAGCGTGTAGCGCACCTCGGAGGGATAGGCGGTTCCGGCGTCGGCCCTGTCGTAGCGGAAGACGACGACGTTTCCGTGGACGTCTTCTTCCTCGGCGAGCAGCCACGCGAACGCGGCGCCCGATCCGGGAGCTTCGATCCGCGATTCGGCAGAGAGGCCGAAGCGACGCTTCGCGCCGCCGGGTGCCGTCACGGTCCAGCTCCCGTCGGTCTCGCGCACGATGCGTTCGAATCCCTCGCGCCGCGCGTGATAGCGGCGCGGAAGAACGGGCGTGTCGCTCTCCGGAACGAGCTTCTGGCCGTCGAGCTCGAAGACGTCGATCCCGTCGTCGTAGCGAGGCACGCCGCGCTCGAGCGAGCGAACGATCGCCGGGAGGGAGAGCGTCCAGCCCGATCCGACCCAGCTCTCCCCGCGCCCCGCGCTCGAGTAGCGCAGCGCGAGCGAGGGTGTGAGGCCTCCCGTTCCCGGCGGAAGGTCGAGCCGGATCGTCGTCACGGCGGCGCCCGTGAACAGGTCGGGCTGAGCGGCGCTCGCCAGCGCTTCACCGGCCGGCGGCGAGACGCCGCGATCGGTGAAGAGCGTCGAGCCGTCGCTCGGAACCGCGCGGGCCGTTCCCGGCGGCAGCGCGACGACGAGGCAGAGAACGAAGGCCAGAGCGGTCCGGGAGGGGGAGGCGAGCGCCATGAGTGAGCACCGCTTCGGGACGCGGGGCGAGGCGCACCGAGACGGAGCAAGCCTCGTGCCATCCGCGATCGCGGCGCTGGCGAGCGCTCGTGCCGTGCGGCCGCGGGAGCGTGAACTCCGCGCGGTCCGCGGGCCGTTTCCGCGAGGTTACGCCCGCGGCGCTCCGCCCGAGCCCTTCACCGCGTCGACGGCGCTCTGCGCGTGCTGCTTCACCTTGTCGAGCCAGTGCCGCGCCCAGGCGAACTCGACGCCGAGGATCGCGAGGCCGATCGGGATCACGACGAACGCCGGGCCGGGAAGGACGATCATCGCGATGCCGACCGCGACGACGCTCCCGCCGATGACGGTCACCGCCACGCGCCTCGCATGGCGATACGTCGCGTCGAGCGCCTGCTTCACGACACCGCCTCTGCGTAGCCGTCGGCGAACAGCGCCGGCGCGCCACCGGTGTGAAGGAAGACGACCGTCCCGGAGACTCGGCCGTCGCGAACGGCGGCGCGCAGGCCGGCCATCGCCTTTCCCGAGTAGACCGGATCGAGCAGCAGGCCCTCGGTGCGGGCTGCGAGCCGGATCGCGTCGAGACACTCTTCTGTGACGGATCCGTACCGTGTGCCCGTGTGATCCACCAGGTGGAGCTCGCCGCCCGGGAGCGGCCGGCCCGCGAGCTGCGCCGTCTGCGCCGCGAGCGCGGGGATGCGCTGGCGGTGCGGCACCGGGGGCCGTGCGACGTCGACACCGAGGATCTTCACGCGCGCCGGAAGCGCCGCGAGCAGGCCCGCATGGGTGCCGCCGCTGCCGTCGGCGAGCACCACCCAATCGGGGGGATCCGCGAGCTGCGACATCAGCTCGTCCGCGGCGAGCGCGTAGCCGAGCGCGCCGACCGCCGTCGCTCCGCCGATCGGCATCGGATACGCGGTCCGGCCGAGCTCCTGCGCCAGCTTCTCGACGCCCGCCTCGAGCACGCGCCAGTCACTCGATCCCGCGAAGTGGAGTGTTGCGCCGAGGATGCGGTCGAGGACGAGGTTGCCCGTCGGGCGCTCGGGAGCGCCACCTCCGAGCACGAGGTGGCAGTGCATGCCGGCGCGCGCCGCCGCGGCCGCCGTCATGCGGGCGAAGTTCGACTGCGCGCCGCCGGCCGCGATCAGCGTGTCGCAGCCCTGCGCGAGCGCGTCGGCGACGAGGTGCTCGAGCTTGCGCGCCTTGTTGCCGCCGAGCGCGAGCCCCGTGAGGTCGTCGCGCTTCACCAGAATGCGGGCACCGAGCACCTCCGAGAGACGGGGCGCTTCTTCGAGCGGAGTGGGGAGCTGGGCGAGGGGGATTCGGCTCACAAGTCCTCTTTCGGCGAAGGATACCCGAAGTAGACTGCGGCGATGCTCCCCTGGGCCGCCCTCACGCTCGCCGCGCTCGTCGTGCTGCTGCTCTCGCGCTGGCGCGGCTTTCTTCCCGGCGCGTGGATCGCGAAGCCCATCGCGTCGACCGGCTTCGTCGCCGCGGCGCTCGCCGCCGGCGCGACGCAGACCCGCTACGGACAGCTCGTGCTCGCGGCGCTCGTGCTCTCGTGGCTGGGCGACGTACTGCTGATTCCGAAGCAGGTGAAGGCCGCGTTCCTCGCCGGCCTCGTCTCCTTCCTGCTCGGGCACGTCGCGTTCGCCGCTGCGTTCGTCGCGCGCGGCGTGTCGGCCCCCGCGCTCGCGTTGGCGTGCGTCCTGCTCGCCCTTCCGCTCGCGCTCGCTCTGCGCTGGCTCGGACCGCACGTCAAGGGATCGATGAAGCTCCCCGTGCGCGCGTACGTCTTCGTCATCTCCGCGATGGTCGCGTGCGCGGCCGCGACGGTGTGGGCGGCCGGCAACCCCGTCGTCCTGCTCGGCGCGGTCGCCTTCTATGCCTCGGATCTCGCCGTCGCGCGCGAGCGCTTCGTCGTCCACACCTTCGCGAACGAGCTCTGGGGCCTTCCGCTCTACTACGGCGCGCAGCTCCTGCTCGCGTCGACGGTCGCGCCGTAGCGGCGGCTCGCTCCGCGCGTCGGCCGCTCCAGGCGGCGCGCTCTGGCTTGCCCTCGACGATCGCCTCGCGCCCCGATCGCCGCCGGCTCCCCCGCTCGTCTCAGCGGGACCCTTGCGTCTGCTTCGCGATCAGCTCTCCGAGTCGCCGCAGCCCCTCGACCGACTCGCTCTCCATCTTGCCCCGGAAGTAGAGCCGGTCGAAGAGCCCGAGGTGCCGCGGGAGCCGGTACTCGAAGGTGCGGTGGAAGCGTGTTCCGCGCGCGTGCTCCGAGAGCGCGTACGCGACGCGAACGCTCGCCTTCGACAGCAGCGGCACGTCGATCTTCGTCGCGACGATCGCCCAGGCAATGGGCGGCTCGCACGCAACGACGCGCCAGGTGATCTGACCCGGAAACACTCGCGCCGTCCGCATCTTTTCCTCGGCCTCGTCGCCGAGCTGGCCCGGATCCTGCGTCTGCCCGGCGACGGCGTGCGTCGCCGGATGCCACTTCGGCCAGTGCCCCATCGTCGTCGCGAGGTCGAAGACCTCGCCGATCGGCCGTTCGAAGATCACTTCGTGATGCAGTGCGTTCGACATGCTCAACCTCGCTTTCTTGCGGCACCCGGCTTCGTGGACGACCCCCGTGCGCCGCGCGCTCCGGCGGCGGCGATGCGCCGGAGCGCGAACGCGCAGGTGTCGGCCAGCAAGTCTTCGACGTCTTTCGACGGCCCGGCGCCCGCCTCGATGTCGCGCCGCAGCGCGGCCGCGGGCACGTCGACGAGCGCGAAGCGAACGCCACGGAGCTGCGCCGGCCCGCCGCGTCCGGCCAGCCGGAGCGCGTAGCGGCGCAGGCCGGCGGCGGATCGCTCGGCGAGCGCCTCGGCGCGCTCGCGGTGCTGCGGCGACCAGCGGTCGGACGCGAAGTCCTCGCGGCGGTGCAGGAGCAGAAGGCGCGCCTCGACGGGATGGCCGCGAACCCAGTCGCACGTGAACGCGACCGCCGCGAGGCCCGCTTCGACGGCGTCCGCCTCGGCACCCAGCGCAGCGAGAAAGCGGCGCTGGAACTCCTCGACGAGGTCGAGCCAGATCGTCGCCAGGATCTCGTCGCGCGAGGCGTGCCGGTAGTAGATCGACCCGACCGGGGCGCCGGCTCGCTCGGCGATCGCCGCGATCGTGAGGCTGCGCGGCCCGGTCTCGGCCGAGAGCTGCCGCGCGCACTCGAGGATCTTCGCCTCCTCGTGTCGTGCCGGTCGTCCCATGACTTTTAGAATATACGTTCTAGAATGTTTGGTCAACTATGACGAAGGCGACGCCGGGAGGGCTTCGAGCCCCGTCCCGAAGTCGCGCGGCGGCCGCCGAGCCCGCGGATCGCGTGCGCGCGGCCTGGCCTGCGGCGCCGCCTCCCGGAGGGTCGGCCCCGATCCGCGCCAGCACGTGGCGGATCATCCCGGCGGCGAGCCCCCGGCCGCGCGCGCTCTGCGGATCCCACCGCGACGTTCGAGGTCGCGCAGCCGTTCGCCGTCGATCGTTCCGGCGCCCGGCGCGAGCGGAATGATCTGCGCGGCGGGGACGTTGCGGTCGGTGATCAGAATGGTCTCGCCGCGGCGAACCAGCTCGAGATACGCCGACAGGCGGTTCCTGGCTTCCGCGATCGAAGCTCTCTTCATCTGTCCCGAACAGCCAGATCGGCCTGTCCAATCAAGCGTGATCCGGGCGCCGGCTCTCGAACCGCGAGATCCGAAACCGCCCCGGCTCGACCTCCTCGACCCGCCCCGACGCGAGAAGGCGCGCGAGGTGCTGGGCCATGCTCCGGCGCTCGACGGGGTCGGCGTAAACGAGCTCGTCCTGCGCGCGATACACGAATCGGTGTCTTACGATCTCGTC
>JAYRMX010000278.1:0-8474 GCA_041912475.1 Myxococcota bacterium | reverse complement strand
CATCCGCGCTGGCCGATCCGCCGTCGCCGCCATCGCCGCCCGGGCCCTGGAGCGTGGGCGTAGAAGCTGCTCCTCCGCGCCCTCCCAAGGCGCCGTCGCCGCCGATCGCGACGGCGGCGGCGCTGTTCGACGCGGCAGTGCCGACGGTCACGGCCGCGGCGCGCGCGTCGCCGCCTGCACCGCCGGAGCCACCCGCTCCGCCGGCAGCACCCGGACCGACGCCCGTCCCGCCCCGTCCGCCGAAGCCGCCGGCCCCGCCCGTCGCCTTCGCGTCGTTCGTAGCGTCGACGGTTGAGGCGGTGGCCGTGGCGGCGCCGCCGTCCACTCCGCCTCCGCCGGGGCTGCCCGGGTTCCCGGCCGCGCCGTCGCTACCGAAAGCTCCGTCGGTCCCGCGGACGACGTCGCTCGCGGCGTCTGCCTCCAGCGCGACGACGAGCGACACGAACAGCGCGGACGCGAGTCGCCCCATCTCTCCCCCCCCGAGCCTGCGCACGGTCGCGCACACGGAGAAGTGGTAGGGCGCGAGAAGAAGTGGCACCGCCCGAAGAGAGCACGAGGATCAGGAGGGCGGAAACACTACGCCTCGGCGCCGCGCCAGCCCGCAACACCACGCGGTGACCGACCCGCCACGCTCTCGGCGAAGCTCAGCGCCGAGAGTGCGATCGACTCGCCGCCGCCACCCGGCCCCCTACGGCAGCCCGGCCCCCGGCACGTCGACGCGCGCCAGCTCGATGCGGCCCGTTCGCTTCGCGCGGCACTCGTCGGGACGCGACGTCGCCGCGGTGCAGACGTAGAGGGTCTGCCGGTCGTCGCCGCCGAGCATGCACGCGAAGGCCTGCGTCGCGACCGGAATGCGGCGGCTCACGCGGCCGCCTTCATGGACGCGCAGCACCTCGGCGCTCACCGGCGACGCGATCCACACGGCGCCCTCGGCGTCGAGGCAGATGCCGTCGGGAACGGCGCCCTCGAGCTTCGCGAAGACGCGGCGGTTCGAGAGCGATCCGTCGTCCGCGACGTCGAACGCCGTGAGCCGCGCGCCGAAGCTCTCGCCGACGATGAGCGTTCGGCCGTCCGGCGTGATCACGGTGCCGTTCGGAAAGGCGAGGTCGCTCGCGACTTCGGCCGCGCGGCCGTCGGGATGAACGAGGACGAGATTCGTCTTGCAGGGCTCCGGCTTCTCCGCGTGCAGGTCGAAGCCGAAGTTGCCGACGTACGCGCGGCCGCGCGCGTCGACCACCATGTCGTTGCAGTGAAAGCTCGCGAGCTTCGAGAGATCGGCGACGGCGACGAGCCCCGCTTCGTCGAGGCGGAGCAGCCTGCGGTCGCGCATCGAGACCACGAGCAGCCGCCCGTCGGGAAGCCATCCGAGCCCGGAAGGATCGTTGGGAACGGCGACGATCGTCTCGGCGCGCCCGGCGCCGTCGACGGCGAGAACCACGCCGCCGTGCATGTCGGAGAAGTAGAGCCGGCCGTCGTGCCAGCGCGGCCCCTCCGGAAACGCGAGACCGTCGAGGAGAACGTCGAGCGCGGCCATGGGTGGCCAATCCTCAGTGATCGGACGCCCTGCCGTCAAGAGCGCGCTGCCGCGCAGCTCGCCTCGGTTCGCCCGGGCTAGAGCTCGACGCTCGCTGACGGACCGAGGCGCCGGAGCAGATCGGTGTCGCCGGTGGCGAGCCGCCAGCCACGAAGCTGCGCGTGCGCCACGAGGAGGCGATCGAAGGGGTCACGCGTCCACGCGACGTCAGCGGCTCGCGCGAACCACCGGGCCGCCGGCGGGTCGTCGATCGGCCACGGTTCGCTCTCGATCAGCGTCGCGGGAGAGATGCCACCTCGAAGCCGAATACGCCCCGCTTCGGCCAGGAACGCGAGCTCGAGCGTGGTCGCCGGAGAGACGTAGAGACGCCTGCGAGTCCGCAGCAGACCGGCGGCGCGCCGGTGGCCGAGGTGGAGCCAGATCAGCGCGTTCGTGTCGAGAAGGATCAGCGCGGACTCCGCCGCTTCTTGAAGCGGAGGCCAGTGCCGCTCCCGGACCACGTCCACTGGCCTTCGGCGACGGCGGAATCGACGATCTCGATGCTCCGCACCGCGTGCGGCGAGCGCCTCTGGCCGCTGCGGCTCACCGACACCGTGAACCTGCGCCCGCGGCGCTCGATCACGACGTCCTCGCCTTCTTCGGCGGCATCGAGAATCGCCGCGAGCTGCGCTCGCGCCTGCGCCGCGGTGTATCTCTTCACGTGTACAATGTACAAAATACGCCGGGGCTTCCGCCAGGCTCTGCAGCGTGTGACTCGTTCGCGCCGCGGCGCGGCCCGCGACCGGCGCCCGGGAGCGCCCGCAGGCCGGCCTACGACGGAGCGGCCACGCTGAAGCCGAGTGCCGCCGCGGCTTCCGCCATCCGGCGGTCGTAGGTGACGACGGCGCGCAGCACCGGAGACACGAGCTGCGCCGCGGCGAGATGGATCGCGTCGAGCGAGCGCAGACCGGCGGGCTCGAGCGTTCCCGCGGCATCGAGGAGCGCGTCGTCGAGCCGAATCATGTCGACGCTGCGCAGGACGCGCCGCGCGGCCGCGAGCGCCGCAGGCCCGAGCGGCCGGACTGCGCGCAGCACCTCGGTGCGTGCGAGCGCGCAGGAGACGCGGTCCGGCTCGCGCCGGAGGAAGGCGCGCAGAGCGCGCGACTGGGGCTCGGCAACGACCAGCTTCACGAGCGCCGAGGAGTCGAGATACACCACGGCGGCGCCGGCGCTCACCGCTCGCCGGCGCGAAGGGCGGCGAGGCGGCTCGACGGCCGGCGCGATCCGCGGCGCAGGCGCAGCGGCGGCTCCAGCGCGAGAAGATCGCCATCGGCCCTCACGAGCCGGCCGGCCGCTTCGAGGGTGTCGATCACGCTCCCCGGCGTGATCGGCGAGAGGATCGCGACGGGGCGCCCGCGGTCGGTCACCTCGAGCCGCTCACCGCGCCGCACGCGCCGAACGGCTTCGGCCGCGTTCTGCTGGAGCTGACGGACACCGATCCGGTTCATTGTGCGTCGATGTAGCACATCGGGCGTACGGTCGCGATCCGCACGCCGGGGCGAGGTCGCTCGCGGCGTCCCGCTCCGGCTGCGGACCGAGAACGTTCCGCTCGCTCGCGAGACGAGGCGTGATGTGGACCTCGATCTCGGTCAGGTCCGGTGCGGACCGAGAACGGTCCGCTCGCTCGCGAGACGGCGGGCAGCGACACGACGGCGCCGCCCGGCCCGCAGACCGCGAGCGCCGTGACACCGGCGCGGATCGGCGCACTGCGCGCACATCACAGCCACGCAACCGAGCACCGCGTCGTGAGGGAATCGTGGGCGAAGATCGGCCCGTGCACCGGCTGCCGGCGGGCGAGCGGGTGTGCCTCGACGCCCTCACGCATCCCGAGCCGAACGGCGTCGCGACCGCCGAGAACGCGCTCTTCGGCGAGCGCGGGTGCGTCGGCCGGGCCTTGCAGGGCCTCCTCATCGAGCCGAGTTAGGCCCGGACCGCCCCCCTTTCGCGTTCGGAGGGGGGGGCTAATGTCCCACCATCGGGGACCGCCGCCGTACCCAATTCGACGCCGGCCGTTCCCAACTTCCTCCCCGGCACAGGCCCGGCGGGAGGCGCGCAAGGGACATCCCACATGGTCCGAATGAGCAAGCTCACCGACTACGCCATCGTCTTGCTTACGCTTTTGGCGAGCGACGAGACCGAGGCGCCGCACAACGCCCGCGAGGTGGCGGCGCGGGCGCACCTGCCCTTCCCGGTGGTCAGCAAGATCCTGAAGGCCCTCGCCCGCTCGGGGCTGCTGGTCTCCCACCGCGGCGCCAAGGGCGGCTACGCCCTCGCCCGCCCGCCCGAGGCCATCTCGGTCGCCGAGGCGATCCGCGCCATGGAGGGGCCGATCGCGCTCATCGAGTGCGCCGCCGGACCCGGACAGTGCCAGCAGGAGTCGACCTGCGAGATCCGGTCGCCGTGGCAGCGAGTCAACGAGCTGATCCGCGACCGTCTCGAGCACGTGCCGCTCACCGCGCTGCTGCCCGGAGCGCCGCTCGCCGTCTCGCTGCCCGACCGCGCGGGCAGCACGCCCTGCTGAGGACGAACCGGCGATGAGCGACGCAGACTCTCTCGAGCATCTCGCGACACGCGAGTACAAGTGGGGATTCGTCACCGACATCGAGGCCGATTCGGTCGCGCCCGGCCTGTCGGAAGACGTGATCCGGCTCATCTCTTCGCGCAAGGGCGAGCCGTCCTGGCTGCTCGACTGGCGCCTCAAGGCGTACCGGCGCTGGCTCACGATGCCCGAGCCGACGTGGTCGACGGTGCGATTCCCACCGATCGACTACCAGACAATCGTCTACTACTCGGCGCCGAAGCAGAAGAAGAATGTCGAGAGCCTCGACGAGGTCGATCCCCGCCTGCTCGAGACGTACGAGAAGCTCGGCATCCCGCTCGCCGAGCAGAAGCGCCTCGCGGGCGTCGCCGTCGACGCGGTGTTCGACAGCGTCTCGGTCGCGACGACTTTCCGCGAGGAGCTCGCGAAGAAGGGCGTCCTGTTCTGCTCGTTCTCGGACGCGGTTCGCGAGCATCCCGACCTCGTCCGCGAGTATCTCGGCTCGGTGGTTCCGTACGCCGACAACAAGCACGCCGCGCTCAACTCGGCGGTCTTCAGCGACGGATCGTTCGTCTACGTGCCGAAGGGCGTCCGCTGCCCGATGGAGCTCTCGACGTACTTCCGGATCAACGCCGCCAACACGGGACAGTTCGAGCGCACGCTCATCATCGCCGACGAAGGCAGCTACGTCTCGTACCTCGAGGGCTGCACGGCGCCGCAGCGCGACGAGAACCAGCTTCACGCCGCCGTCGTCGAGCTCGTCGCGCTCGAGCGCGCGCAGATCAAGTACTCGACGGTCCAGAACTGGTACCCCGGCGACGCCGAAGGCCGCGGCGGGATCTACAACTTCGTGACCAAGCGCGGCAAGTGCCTCGGCCGCGCGTCGAAGATCTCGTGGACGCAGGTCGAGACCGGTTCGGCGATCACCTGGAAGTATCCGAGCTGCATCCTCGTCGGCGACGACTCGATCGGCGAGTTCTACTCGGTGGCGCTCACCGCGAACCGCCAGCAGGCGGACACCGGGACGAAGATGATCCACATCGGAAAGAACACGCGAAGCACGGTCGTCTCGAAGGGCATCTCGACCGGACACGGCCAGAACGCGTACCGCGGGCAGGTGCGGATCCAGAAGGGCGCCGAAGGCGCGCGCAACTTCTCGCAGTGCGACTCGCTGCTGATCGGCGACAAGTGCGGCGCCCACACCTTCCCGTCGCTCGAGGTGCACAACCCGACCGCGACGGTCGAACACGAAGCGACGACGTCGAAGATCGGCGAGGACCAGCTCTTCTATTGCCAGCAGCGAGGGATCTCGGCCGAGGACGCCGTGTCGATGATCGTGAACGGCTTCTGCAAGCAGGTGCTGAAGGAGCTGCCGATGGAGTTCGCCGTCGAGGCGCAGAAGCTGCTCGGCGTCAGCCTGGAAGGGAGCGTGGGGTGAGCTCGGAGATCCTGTTGCAAGTCGAGGGCCTGCACGCGCGGGCCGCCGGGAACGAGATTCTCCGAGGCCTCGACCTCACCGTTCGCGCCGGCGAGGTGCACGCCGTCATGGGGCCGAACGGGTCGGGAAAGAGCACGCTCGCGAACGTCCTCGCCGGCCGTCCGGGCGTCGAGGTCACCGCCGGCAAGGTGCTGTACCGCGGCAGGAATCTCGTCGAGATGGCTCCCGAGGAGCGGGCACGCGAGGGCATCTTCCTCGCCTTCCAGTATCCGGTCGAGATCCCCGGCGTCACCAACATGTACTTCCTCAAGACGGCGGCGAACGCCGTTCGCAAGCACCGCGGGCTCGACGAGCTCGACGCGATGGACTTTCTCGCGCTCGCGCGGCGCAAGATGAAGCTCGTCGAGATGGACGAGAAGATGATGAGCCGCGCGATCAACGAGGGCTTCTCGGGGGGCGAGAAGAAGCGCAACGAGGTGCTGCAGATGGCGATCCTCGAGCCGCTGCTCTCGGTCCTCGACGAGACCGATTCGGGCCTCGACATCGACGCGCTGAAGATCGTCTCGCAGGGCGTGAACTCGCTGCGAAGCGCCGAGCGCTCGATGATCGTCATCACGCACTACCAGCGCCTCCTCGACTACATCGTCCCCGATCGCGTTCACGTGCTGGCCGGAGGCCGCATCGTGCGCTCGGGCGGCAAGGAGCTGGCCCTCGAGCTCGAGAAGCAGGGCTACGCCTGGATCGAGGACGGAGCGGGGGCGGCGTGAACGGCGACGCGCGCGAACACTACGTGGCGGCGTTCGGCCCGTTCGCGACGAGCGAGGCCGCGCTCGACCCGCCGTGGCTCCACGCGCTGCGCAAGAAGGCGCTCGCGCGCTTCGCCGAGACCGGCTTCCCCTCGCAGGACGAGGAGGAGTTTCGGTACACGAACCTCGGCCCGCTCGCGCGGACGCCGTTCGAGATCGCCGCGCCGGGCAGCGCCGGGATCGCCCGCACCGACCTCGAGCGGCTCTCGTTCCCCGTCTTCGCGTGCAGCGTCTTCGTGTTCGTGAACGGCCGCTTCGCGCCGTCGCTCTCCGCGCCGCGCGCGCTCGCGGGCGGCATCCAGATCGGCAATCTCGCCGCAGCGCTCCCGAGCCCGCTGAGCCCGCTCGAGGGACACCTCGCGAGCCTCGCGCTGCCGGAGGAATCTCCGCTCGTCGCGCTCAACACCGCGTTCTTCACCGACGGCGTCCTGCTGCACGTTCCGGCCGGGGTCGAGATCGAGACCCCGATCCACGTCGTCTACATCTCGATCCCCGGGGAGCGCCCCACCGTCTCGTACCCGCGAACGCTCGTCGTCGCAGGCCGCGGCAGCCGCGCGACGGTGATCGAAGACTTCGTGTCGCTCGGCGCAGGAGCCGCCTTCACGAACGCGGTCTGCGAGATCGCGCTCGCCGACGGCGCGGCCGTCGAGCACGTGAGCCTGCAGCGCGAGCACGAGGACGCCGCGCACCTCGGTGCGATCCGCGTGCGTCAGGCGCGCGACAGCCGCTACAAGGGCCACGGCATCTCGCTCGGCGGCCGGCTCACGCGAAGCGACGTGTACGCCATCCTCGACGGACCCGGCGCCGACTGCGAGCTGAACGGCTTCTACGTCGCGTCCGGCGCGCAGCACGTCGACAACCACACGACGATCGACCACGCGCGGCCGCAGGGAACGAGCCGCGAGTTCTACAAGGGCGTTCTCGACGACCGCGCACGCGGCGTGTTCAGCGGCAAGGTGATCGTCCGGCCCGACGCGCAGAAGACCTCCGCGCAGCAGACGAACAAGAACCTGCTGCTCTCGGCCGAGGCCGATATCGACTCGAAGCCGCAGCTCGAGATCTTCGCCGACGACGTCCGCTGCTCGCACGGATCGTCGGTCGGCCAGCTCGACGAGGATGCGCTGTTCTACCTGCGCGCGCGCGGAATCGACCTCGCGACGGCGCGGTCGCTCCTCATGCGCGCCTTCTCCGCCGAGATCACGGCGCGGATCGGGATCGACGCGCTGCGCGAGCGGATCGACGAGCTGCTGCTCGCGCGAATGCTTCACACGCGGCCGGAGGCCGCATGAAGCGAGCCGCGACGGGGACGGCGGCCGCGCTCGACGTGAAGCGGCTCCGCGAAGATTTTCCGATCCTGCAGCGAACGGTCCGGGGGCGTCCGCTCGTCTATCTCGACAACGCCGCGACGACGCAGAAGCCGCGCGCGGTGATCGAGGCGGTCACCCGCTACTACGCCGAGGAGAACGCGAACATCCACCGCGGCGTCCACCTGCTCTCCGAGCTCGCGACGTCGGCGTACGAGGGCGTGCGCGAGAAGGTGCGCAGCTTCCTCCACGCGGCCGACGCGCGCGAGATCGTCTTCGTCCGCGGAACGACCGAGGCCATCAACCTCGTCGCGTCGAGCTTCGGGCGCGGCCGGGTCGGCGCGGGCGACGAGGTGCTGATCACGGCGATGGAGCACCACTCGAACATCGTCCCGTGGCAGATGCTGTGCGAGGAGAAGGGCGCGCAGCTCCGCGTCGCGCCGATCGACGACCGCGGCGTCCTCGAGATGGACGCGTTCGAGCGGCTGATCGGGCCTCGGACCAGGCTCGTCGCCGTCTCGCACGTCTCGAACGCGCTCGGCACCGTGAACCCGGTTCGAGAGATCGTCGCGATGGCGCACGCGCGGGGCGTCCCGGTGCTGCTCGACGGCGCGCAGGCCGTGGCCCACCAGCGCGTCGACGTGCAGGCGCTCGGCTGCGATTTCTACGCGTTCTCCGGTCACAAGCTCTTCGGCCCGACCGGGATCGGCGTGCTCTACGGCCGCGCCGACCTGCTCGAGGCGATGCCGCCCTGGCAGGGCGGCGGCGACATGATCGCGTCGGTGACGTTCGAGAAGACCACGTACAACGCGAT
>JAYRMX010000277.1:0-14216 GCA_041912475.1 Myxococcota bacterium | reverse complement strand
GGCGCCGCGGTCTCGGCCCCGGCGCGGGAAGCTCGCGCCTGCCGTGCGCGGCGCGGCCGCGCGGGCGCGGGGGGACGCCCCGGGCGGGGGCCCCGGCGCGCGGGGGCGGGGGGCAAGCGCGCCGGGGCGCCCCCGGCCCCCGGGGGGGTATGGGGGCGCTTGGTGCCCCGGGCCTCCGACCCCCGCCCCGGGGCCGCGGGGGCCCCGCGGCGCTTTCTCCCCAGGGAGCCGGGGGCGGGCGCCCGCGCGCGGGGTTATCCCGCGCGCGCGCGGCCGCGCCGCGCACGGCAGGCGCGAGCTTCCCGCGCCGGGGCCGAGACCGCGGCGCCGAGGGCCTCCGCGGCGCCTGCGAGCGGATCCACTCTCGGCAAGGCCGACGCCGAGCGCCTCGCTGCAGCGATCCTGCGAGTCCTGCGGTCGCTCATCGCGATCGCGATCGCGCTTCGCCCGTAGGACGCGAGCGCCGAAGAGCCGGCGCCGCGCTCGCGTGGCGCGACCGGCGCGCGCGGAGACCGCGCGCAGGCGAAGGCCGCGGCGGGCGAAGCCCGTGCCATCACGAAGTTCCTCGGCATGCACCGCATCGCCCGCGACCTCGAGACCCTCGCCGCGTAGCGGGGACCTGATCAGGAAGTACTCAGGAACCCGTCAGCGTCCGGCGCGGGACCGCGTGATAGAAGGGAGCGGTCGTGACGCACGAGGCGCGGCGCGACCCGTGCACCGGGGGCGCGCGCGCCGGTCCGAGCGACGAGGGAGCGGGGATGACGCGAATCGAGACGGCGGAGCCAGAGAGCAGGAGTCACGACGGCGGGAATGCCGAGAAGCCGCCCGCGCGCGGCGCAGCTCGGGCGCGCGCGTGGGCTCGCACGCGCCGCCGCGTCAGTGCAGAGGGCCGCGCGCCGGGGGCGCGCGTGGTCCTCGCCTTTCTCTCGCTGACCATTCTCGTCGTGGGCGTCCCGATCGTGACGGTGATGCGCTCCTATGAGCACGTCTTGGCGCGAAGGGGGTCGAGGGCGGCTTGAGGCCGGGCGACCGCCTCACTGGCTCGCGAGGTGCTCGAGCAGGATTCGGCGGACCTCGCCGATCGTGTGCGGGTTGTCCTGGCAGGAGTGCGGCGAGCGCACTACCAGCTCCGACTCGGTGAAGTCGACGTGCGCGCTGCGGTACTCGACCACGCCGTCGTTTCCCTCCTCGACCGGGCCGTCGCCGTCGACGGCGATGATCGAGTGCGACGCGACGCCCTTCGCCAGCGGGAGGTCGGCGAGCGCGCGGATGAAGGGGCTTCCCGGCGTCATGTTGTCGACCGCGGTCGGGAGCTGGACGTTCGTCGTCATCGTGAGCGCGTCCGTGTTCTGCCGCACGAGATCGCCGAACACATGAACCACGTCGAGCGGAAAAGTGACGAGGCGCGCGACCCAGTACGCGATCGGGTTGCCGGCGACGTAGCTCCCGCGCTGCGGCGTCGCGACGAACACCACCCGCTTCACCTCCGGAACGGGCTCGACGAAGAACGCGCGGCGCAGCAGGTCGCGGCTCTTCGCGTCGAGATTGGCCTCGTCGAACGGCCGCCGGCTGACGTTCTCCCAGAACCGGCTCCCCGAATCCGTCGCCGTGAGCCGCGTCAGCAGGCCGCCCTGGCTGTGGCCGATCACGACCATCTTTCGCAGCGCAGGGTCCTTTCCGTCCGGGTCGAGCTTCTCGACGGCGCCGGAGAGCGCCTCGCGAAGCAGCATGCCGGAGTAGAGGATGGGGTTGCCGGTGTCGTACGTGAAGAGCCAGAACTGGTAGTGCTCCTGAAGCCGCCGGTCGTTCGCGAGCTCGTTCAGCATCTGCGCCCAGCGCCCTGCGCTCGACGCCGTGCCGTGGACGAGCACCACGGGGATCTTCCCCGGCTGGTAGGGCGTGAGCGCGGCGAGGCGCGTCTTCTCGTCGATCACTCCCGCGCCGCGCAGGAATCCTTCGATCTCCTGCTTCCACACCGGAGACTCGGCGAGCGTGTACGCGAGCGTCGCCGACGATTCGACTTCGAGCGGAACGCTCTGCTGATTGACCGTCACCCACGTGGGGCCGGTCGCGGCGATGAGGTCGAGCTCGCCCTCGACGCGCCCCTCCTCGATGCGTGCGCCGGGCCGGTCGATCCGCAGCAGCGCCGTCACGGGAACCTTCGCCCACGGCTGCACGAAGTCGTCGAAGCCCTTCGCGGGATCGAGCGGCTCCGTGCTCGCGGCGAGCGGCGCACCGAGGCCCGGCCAGCGGTAGCGCGTCGCGAGGCCACTCACCTCGAGATCGGCGACGGGGACGAAGCCGACGAGCTTCCGGCTCCCCCAGCGCAGCTTCGATTCGTCGAACGTGACGTCGAGGCTTCCGAACGGGAGCGGATACGATCCCGCCCTCAGCTCGACCGTCTTGCCGTCCTCGGACGCGAAGCCCTCGGTGAGGCCGCGGTTGTAGAGATCGGCCGCGATGCGGCGCCGCGGGTCGAGGGCCGGCGGCCGCCGCTCGGGATCGGGCGGCAGCAGAAACGCCGAGGCGTACGCCATCGCCGCGAGGTAGTGCGAGCGGTCGCCGCTGTCCTCGGCATGCCGGAACGAGAGCTCGGCGAGCGCGAAGAGCTCGTCCTGTCCGCCGTGCGCGTCGATCACGACCTCGTGCAGCGCGGCGATCGCTCCTGCGGGGTCGTCTTCGAAGCGCCGCGTGAGGTCTTGCTGATAGAGGACGTTGCGGGTGAACTGGCTGACGTCGCTCGCCGAGAGAACGCTCTTCGTGAGCTCGCGGTGGACCCGCTTCGGGTCGATGCGCGCGACTCCGACCGGCGTCGCGCAGGCGGCGACGGCGGCGGCCACGAGAGCGAGGAGCGTGATGCGCCAGGCGGCGGCCAGGTGCGCAGAGGCGGGATTCATCGCCGGCAACCGTAGCTGCCGGCCCCCGACTTGCCGAAGCCCCCTCGGTGGCCCGATCATGGGGGCCGCCCCGCGATCATCCCTCGTTCGGTCCCCGGAGGAGACGCCATGGGTCTGGTGGAGCTCGATCTCGATCTCGGCGAGGAGGAGCGCGGAATCCTCGACGCCGTTCGCAAGTTCGCGAGCGAAGTGATGCGTCCGATCGGCGCGCGGCTCGACCGGATGGCGGACCCGGCCGACGTGATCGCGCCCGCCTCGCCGCTCTGGGAGGCGTACCGGCGCTACCGCGAGCTCGGCATCGACGAGGTGCGCGGTCCGGACAGCGCGCTCGAGCCCGCTCGTCGCGCGCGGCTCGGCGCGATGATCAGCGAGGAGCTCGGCTGGGGCGACGCCGGCCTCGCGATCAGCTTCGGCGTCGCGGGCTTCCCGCGCATGATGGCGTCGTTCACCGGCAATCCTGCGCTCCTCGAGCGCTTCGGGGGTGCGGACGTGGTCGGCTGCTGGGCGATCACCGAGCCCGATCACGGCAGCGACATGATCGACTTCGAGAACAAGCTGGGATCGGGCACCGCCGCGAGGCCCAACTGCATCGCCCGCAAGGACGGCGACTCGTTCGTCATCACCGGGCAGAAGGCCGCGTGGGTCTCGAACGGCACCATCGCAACGGCGGCGGCCCTCTTCTGCGCGGTCGACATGGGCGGCGGCAAGACGGGAAGCGGCGTCTTCCTCGCGCCGCTCGACGAGAAGGGCGTCTCGCGCGGGCGGCCGCTCGACAAGATCGGCCAGCGCGCGCTCAACCAGGGCGAGATCTTCTTCGACGGGCTGCGCATCCCCGCGAGCTACATGGTGCTCGGCCCCGAGCTCTACGCCGTCGCCGCCGACCGCGTCCTGTGCATGGCGAACGGCGGCATGGGAAGCTGCTTCGTCGGCCTCGCGCGCGCGGCGCTCGAGCACGCGATCGCGTACGCGAAGGAACGCGTCCAGGGCGGGCTGCCGATCGTCCGGCACCAGAGCGTGAAGGCGCGGCTGTTCGAGATGTTCCGCAAGGTCGAGGCGGCGCGGTCGCTCAACCGCCGCGTCGTCGTTCACAACACCGTGAGCCCGAACCCGCAGATCCAGTACGCGATCGCGTCGAAGGTCACGTCGACGAACACGGCGTTCGAGGTCGCGAGCGGCGCCGTGCAGATCTACGGCGGCAACGGCCTCGCGCGCGAATATCCGGTCGAGAAGCTGCTGCGCGACGCTCGCGCCTCGATGATCGAGGACGGCTGCAACGACCTGCTGAGCCTCGTCGGCGCCGAGCGGCTGTAGGCTCCGGCGCGAGCCGGCCGGAAGGGAGCGCGAGATGCGAGACGTGTTCGTCGTCGCCGTCGGGATGATTCCGTTCGGAAAGCACCCCGAGAAGGGGATGAAGGCGCTGGTCGCCGGCGTGATCGAAGACCTGCTGCGCGACAGCCCCGTGCCGAAGGAGCGGATCGAGGCGGCGTGGATGAGCAACGCGGGCTGGGGGATGCAGGCGGGCCAGCACTGCATTCGCGGGCAGGTGGCGCTCGCACCGCTCGGAATCACCGACATCCCGGTGATGAACGTCGAGAACGCCTGCGCGGGCGGCGCGTCGGCCTTTCATGGCGCGTTTCTCGGCGTCGCGTCCGGGGCGTACGACGTCGCCCTCGCGGTCGGCGCCGAGAAGTCGTTCGTCGCGGCGGGAGCGGACGCCGAGGCGCGCAAGAAGGGCTTCGAGAGCTTTCTCGCCGGAACCGACGTCGAGGTGACGCAGCGCCTCATCGCGCAGCTCCGCGCCGACGCCGAGGCGAAACGCAGGGAGCTGGACGCGGCCGGGAAGGCCCCGCCCGGCGGCGGCGGGCACAGCCCGTTCATGGACATCTACGCGCGCGGCGCGCGTGCGCACATGGAGCGCTACGGAACGACGCAGGAGCAGCTCGCGGTGATCGCCGCGAAGAACCACCGGCACGGCGCGAAGAACCCGCTGGCGCAGTACCGGTTCCCGATGACGACCGCAGACGTCCTCGCCGACCGGATCGTCGCGTTTCCGCTGACGCGCGCGATGTGCTCGCCGATGGGAGACGGCGCCGCGGCCGCGATGCTCGTCTCGGGCGACGCGCTCGCACGGCTCTCGAACGCGCGACCGGTTCGCGTGCGGGCGTCGATCCTGGTGTCGGCGAGCCAGAAGGGCGGGCAGAGCCGGCGCGCCGCCGAGCGCGCGTACGCGATGGCGGGCCTCGGTCCCGAGGACGTCGACACCGCGGAGGTTCACGACGCCACGGCGTTCGGCGAGCTGGCGCAGACCGAGGCGCTCGGTTTCTGCAAGGAAGGCGAGGGCGGGCCGTACGCCGCGTCGGGCGCGACGGAGCTCGGCGGCGCGCGGCCGGTCAACCCCAGCGGCGGCCTCGAGTGCCGCGGCCACCCGATCGGCGCGACGGGCCTCGCGCAGATCGCCGAGATCGTGACGCAGCTCCGCGGTGAGGCGGGAGAGCGGCAGGTCGAAGGCGCGCGGATCGGCCTTGCCGAGAACGGCGGCGGTTTTCTCGGGACGGGCGAGGCGGCCGTCGCGATTCACGTGCTCGAGGGGCCGCCGGGCGCGGCCGGGAGGAAGCGGTGAGCACCGATCCCACGACTCTCGCGGGCGTTCTCGAGGCGCAGGCCGAGGCCCTGGGCGAGAGGCCGTTTCTCCGCTTCGAGGATCGAACGATCTCGTTCGCCGAACTCGATCGCAGCGTGAACCGCGTCGCGAACGGCCTCGCCGGGCTCGGCGTCGCGCCCGGAGTGGGCGTCGCGATCATGATGCCGAACTCACCCGAGTGGCTCTTCACGTACTTCGCGACGCAGAAGCTCGGCGCGTACGCGGTGCCGGTGAACGTCGCGCTCAAGGGCGAGGGACTGCGTCACGTGCTCGATCACTCGGACGCGACGATCCTCGTGACGCACCCCGACTACGCCGTCGCGGTGGAGCCGCTGCGCCCGGTGCTTCCGAAGCTGCGCGAGATCGTCGTCGACACGACCGGTGCGCCGGCGGGCTACACGCCGCCGGCGGGCTGGAGGACGTTCGCCGAGCTCTCGTCCGGTTCCGGCGCCCGCCCCGGTGCCGAGATCCCGATGGGCGGCATTTCGTCGCTGCTCTACACGTCGGGAACCACTGGCGCGCCCAAGGGTGTCGTCTCCCGCTACGACCCGGCGACGATCGCAGGCATTCGCCTGTTCGGCGCAGCGCTCGCGCCGGACGACGTGCTCTACACGTGCCTGCCGCTGTTCCACGCCAACGCGCTCAGCCTCACGTCGATCCGCTCGCTGGTCTGCGGCCGGCCGATGGTGCTCTCGCGCCGCTTCTCGGCGAGCCGCTTCTGGGACGAGCTGCGGCGCTACGGCGTCACGACGTTCAACGCCCTCGGCGCGATGATCCCGATCCTCATGAAGCAGCCCGAGCGGCCGGACGACGCCGACAACCCGGTGCGCGTCGTCTTCAGCGCCGCGTGTCCGGCCTCCGTGTGGGCCGCTTTCGAAGACCGCTTCGGCGTCCGCATCATCGAGGGCTACGCGGCGGTCGACGGCGCGGGCTTCGCGGTCTTCAACTTCGGCCAGTCGCCGAAGGGCTCGATCGGAAAGCCCGCGATGGCGCACCGCATCGTCGCCGACGACGGGAGCGACGCGCCGCCGGGGACGCCGGGCGAGCTGTGGTTCCGCATCGACGATCCGAAGCGCCGACGGGTGGAGTACTACAAGAACGATGCGGCGAGCGAGGAGAAGATCCACGGCGGCTGGCTGCACACCGGCGATCTCGTCACCGCCGACGAGCAGGGGAACCTCTACTTCGTCGACCGCAAGACCGACTCGATGCGCCGGCGCGGAGAGAACATCTCGTCGTGGGAGGTCGAGCGCGAGATCAACGCGCACCCGGCGGTGCTGGAGTCGGCCGTGTTCGGCGTTCCGTCCGAGCTCGGTGAGGACGAAGTGATGGCGATCGTCGTTCCGAAGGAAGGCCACGCGATCGCGCCGCCGGAAGTCGTCCGTCACTGCGAGGGGCGGATGGCGGGCTTCATGGTGCCGCGCTACGTCGAGATCCGCGACGCGCTTCCCAAGACCGAGACGCACCGCATCCAGAAGGCCGTTCTCAAACGCGAAGGCGTTTCGTCGCGGACCTGGGACCGCGAGGCCGCCGCGAAGCGGTAGGCGCGGGCGGTGCGACGCCGCCGAGCAGCCGGCCGATGAGGTGCGTCCACTCCTTCGGGTCGGGCGGGTCGAGGCCGAGCGTTCGCGTCACGATCGACCCGAACTCGAGCATCAGCAGGAAGCGGACGATGGCCGGCGTCGAAATGCCGCGCGCGACGACGCGCTGCGCGCGCGCTCGCTCGACCATCCCGGCGAGCTCGGCCGCATGGCCTCCGATCACGGACTCGAGCCGATCGCGAAGCTCGCGCTCTCGACGCGCCGCCGTCGCCGCGTCGAGGAGCAGCACCTCGCTCGGGTGCACCTCTTCGGCGACGGCGATCTGGCCGAGGGTGCGCAGCATCGTCGCGACGGGAACCGACGCGTCGTTGAGCAGCACCTCGCCGACCCGCTCGACGCCGCGTGCCGCGAGGGCCTTGACGAGCAGGTCGGCCTTGTCGCGGAAGTGCGCGTAGATCGCACCCGTCGTGACGCCCGCCTCGCGCGCGATGTCGGCGACGCGGGCGCCGTCGTAGCCCGACTCGAGAAAGACGCGCGCCGCCGCGTCGAGCAGCCGGTCGCGAGTCGCCTCGGGCGCGCGCCGCGCCTTGCGCGGCCTCATGCGGCGCGCGCCGGCTCGCGGCGCAGGCGGAACGCGAAGGCGTTGAGGCGCCGCTCGTCGACGGGCGAACCGTCGTGGTAGACGAAGAGCATCGGGATCTCGGCCTGGTGCCGCAGGATGCTCTCGCTGACGAGCGCGGGCCCGCACCCCCACGGGCTCACGAGCACCGCCCCATCGCACAGGCGCTCCTTCCAGTAGTGGAGGACGCTGCCGATCGTGACGGGCGCCTCGCCGCGCGGATGCCTCCCGAGCACGCGATCGCTCTCGGCGAGGAGCGGCGGCACCGCGCCGTCCGGGATCCACGGGTGGAGGCGCCGGACGCGGTCGTAGAGCTTTCGTCGCATTCGCCGCAGGCCCATCGCGACGAGCGGGCGTGCGCGGCCCTCGCCCGTTCGCGCGATTTCTCCGGGCGCTTCGGTCGACGCATACTCGAGCAGGGTCTGCGACGGCTCGATCGCCACCAGCAGGCCTCGCTCGGCGAGGCGCCGTGCGATGCCGTCGTTCGCGAACTCGTCGGTCTTGACGGCGATGTCGCCCGCGAGAAGGACGGTTCGGCGCTGCGGGTCGGGGGCGGCGCGCTGCGCCAGCGCGGCGTACGCGGCGGACGCGCGCTCGACGAGTTCGCCGACTGCCCGTCCGTAGCGCGACGTATCGCGGAAGCCGGCGAACAGGCCATCGAAGGCCGGCGCCTCGGCGAGATTCTCGAATTCGGCGCACAAGCCGGCGTGCAGGCGATCGACCTCGCCCTGCTCCGTCTCGAGCGCACGGTGGTAGGCGGCGAGCTGCGAGAGGATGTCGCTCACGGTCGACGAGATGCCCGTTCGCGCGAGGAACGAGGGCCCCAGCGAGCGCTCGGGCTGGATGTCGCGCATCGTCACGCGCTCGTCGAGGCCGAGCCGCTCGAGCGAGAGCTGGTCCTTCACCGAGAACATGCAGTTCCGGCAAATTCCCTGCCCCGTCACCTGCACCAGCACACGCTCGCGTTCGTCTTCGCTGCGGTCGAGATGGTGGCGGAAGGCGCCCCAGATGAGCTGGTAGGGGATGCACTCCTTGCCCGAGCAGTCGCGGCGCCCGGCGCGCAGCCGTTCGGCGTCGGACGGGCCCGGTGTCACGGCATCGAGGCCGAAGGCACGGAAGTTGGCGGCCATCACGCGCGAGTAGGGCTCGCCGATGCTCAGCACGACGAACTCCCGATCGTCGTCGCGGGGAATCGGCGGGTTCGGAAGCGGCTCGAGCATGCGCAGGCGAGACACCGGAGCGCTGCTCGGGTGCCCGTCGTGGCGCCGGACCGTGTGCAGGAACGCCTGTACCCGTGTGGTGTAGCCCGCCGTCCCCCCGTGTCCGTCGCTCTCGAGCGTGGTGTGCGGGTGCCCCTCGAGCAGCGCCGTGAAGAGCTGCTCGCCGAACGAGGCCGGGTTGCAGCCGAACGACGAGAGCAGGAGCGGATAAGCGTCTCCACGCTCGCGGGCGGCGAGCGCCGTGCGGAGCGCCGCGCGCGTGTCCGACCACGGCATGCGGGGCAGCGGATGGACGTCCGCCGGCAGCGGATAGCAGTCCATCGGCAGCGCGAGCACGCCATTCTCGCGAAGCAGGCGCGGGATGCCCGCGTTGATCACTGGATCGTGGATCACGTGCAGCGGCCCGCAGACGGGAACGACGGCCAGGCCCGCCGCGCGCCCGAAGTCGAGCGTTCGGCGCCCGATGTCGAGCAGCGCCGCTTCGTAACGAGTCTGCGCCTGCGCCGCGGTGCGGCCCGCGGCCGTGACCCGCTCGCGGTCCGGCTCCGAGCCGACGAGCACGCGCGCCGCGGCGAGCAGCTCCTTCGCGAACGCCTTGCTGCTCATTCCCTCGGCGAACGAGAGCACCGGAGAGACGACGTCGATCGCGACGCCGCGGGCGCGAAGCGCCGCACCGGCCATGGCGGGCTGCGCCTGCTCCATCGCGCAGGTGCGCCCGCGGCTTCCAACGTCGCCGTCGGTCGAGAGGATCGTCGGGAAGAAGACGCGTTCGACGCCGCCGTCGAGGATGCCGTGCGCCGCCTTCACCGGGGCGCACGCGTCGTACGAGTAGCAGCGCTCTTCGCCGCGCGAGAGCGACTTCGCGTCCGGTGCGAGAACGCGAACGCCGAAGCCGAGGCCTGCGACGAACTCGACGAGCCACGGCACGTAGCCTGCCGTCGCGCCGGCGACCGGGACGGCGACGACGGGCTCGCCGGGGCGGCCGGCGAGGTAGGGCGCGAGCAGCGCGTCGCGCTCGTCGAAGGCCGACGGCGCCTCCCTGGGGAGCTTCGCGCGAACGCCGGACGCGACCTCGTACTTCGGACACGCGCCGCCCGAGAGCACCGTCTCCTCGCCCCCCGAGACGGCGACGCGTGTTCGGGCGATGGTGCACAGCGTCGCGCACTGGCGGTCGCGGCACTGAAACTCGCTCTTGTCGACCACCTCGGCGCCGAGCACGCGCGAGAGATCGAGTCCGGGCGCCGCCGCGAGCGCAGACTCGCCGAGCTCGTCGCGCGCGCACAGGCCGATTCCCCACGCGCCCATTGCGCCCGGGTTCGGCGGAACCACGACCTCGCGGCCCGTCACCGCGGCGAGCGTCCAGGCGAGCGACTCGCCCGACGCGGGCTTGCCCTGGAAGAAAATCCTCTGCCCGAAGGTGCGCTGGCCCATCACGCGGTTGATGTAGTTGTGGATCACCGAGTACTGGAACCCGGCGAAGAGCTCGGCCACCTCGAAGCCCTCGTTGTGGGCCTCGGCGGCGGCGTCCGCGACGAACACGGTGCACATCTGCCCGAGGTCGGGCGGGCGGGTCGCGGTCATCGCGAGCCGCGTGAATTCGGCGATGTCGTCGACGCCGTAGAAGTGCGCCTGTTCCTCGAGGAACGAGCCGGTCCCGGCGGAGCAGGCCTTGTTCATGTCGCTCTCGACGATCCGTCCGCCCTCGATCTGGATGAACTTCGCGTCCTGCCCGCCGATCTCGACGACCGACATGCTCTCGCCTCCGCGCTCGTCGCAGCGGATTGCGGCCGTCGCGTGCGCGACGATCTCGTTGAGCGTCACGATGCGGTCCGCCGCTTCGGGAAACGCCGCGCGCATCACGGTCGCCGCCGCCTCGCGGCCGGATCCCGTGAGCGCGACCGCGCGAACGTCGGGTGCCGTCTGCGCGAGAACGGCCCGGACGAGGCGCTGCACGGCATCGACCGGGTTGCCCTGCGTGCGATCGTAGAGGTCGAGGACGAGCTCGCCGGTCTCGAGCGAGGTGAGCACGGCCTTGCTCCCGGTCGAGCCGAGATCGAGGCCGAGGACGCTCGGCGCTCGCTCCGCGCCCTCAGCGACCGCAGGCGCGGCGAGGCGTCGCACGCGGTCCTTCCACCCGCTCGCGGGGCGGAGGACGGTGAATCGCGCCGGCGTGTGCGAGAACAGCGTGTCCGGGTCGTCCGGCAGCGGCGGGAGCGCGGCGCTGCGGCACTGCTCGGCCGCGAGCAGCGCGGCGCCGATCGCCTCGAGGTACTGGAACGAGTCGGGAACGCGCACCTCGGCGCCGACCGCCTCACCGAGCGCCGCGACGAGGGTGTCGAGCCGCGCGCAGCCGCCGATCGCGTAGACCGGGCCGTCGACGCGCGCGCGGGCGAGGAGCGCTGCCACGTAGCGCGCGACCGAGCCGAAGTAGCCGCGGAAGAGGGCGTCGGCCGGCCGCCCCTGGTTCCCGAAGTGCGTCATCTCGCTGTTGGCGATGACCGAGCAGCGCGCGGTGATCGGAATGGTGGCGGTGGCGCCGCGCGCGAGCGCGTCGGCCTCTTCGATCGCAAGGCCGAAGCGGCCGGCGATCCGCACCATCGTTTCGCCCGTTCCCGACGAGCACTTGTCGTTTCCGACGGCCTGCACGCGGCCGGTGTGGTCGCGCGTCAGCACGCTGTAGCCGCGCGCGCCGACGCTCACGAGATTGACCGGGCCGCGGAGCTCGCGAAGCGCTTCGATCGCCGCGGTGAGGCAGGCATCCTCGGGCAGGCCACTGATCACCGGGGGGCGCAGCTCGTCGGCGTGCAGCCCCGTGGCGCCGAGCGCGTCGCACGCCGCGACGCCGGCCTCGCGGTACCACGCGGCGAGCGCCTGCGCGGGCTTTCCGTCGTGCGAGATGCAGTCGCGCCGCTCGATGCGGACGCCGCCGTCCCCGACCGACAGGAGCACCAGCTTGGCCGCTGCCTTGCCGAGGTCGCAGCCCGCCACCCGAATCGTCCCGCGCCGCCCGCCGCCGCCCATCGCCGTCTCCTCTGGCCGGGGCGACCGCGGTGGAGGCGCCGCCGCCATCGCGGACCGTAAATAATTTCTTTATGATGAGCAAAGGCCGGCCCGGCGCTCCCGGAGGGCTCGCAAGGACCGGGCGACGGGCCGGGGGGTGCGGCTGCGGTCCGCGGCGAGCCGGTCTCGCAGGGGCCCGGGCCCGTTCCGGGCCGGGGGAGACGGCGAGGAGGGCGAAGATGCCGGAGCGCTACGACGCGATCGTGATCGGCGCCGGAATGGGCGGGTCGGCCTGCGCGGCGCTGCTCGCGCGCCGCGGGCTGCGCGTGCTGGTGATCGAGAAGAACTCGATCCCGGGCGGCAAGGCCATGACGCTCTCGAAGCGCGGCTTCCGCTACGAGCTGTGGCCGATCGTCGGCGGACCGGCAATCGGCTCGCAGTTCGAGCGCGTCCTCGCCGAGCTGGGGCTCGAGCGCGAGGTCGGCATCCTCGCGCCGAAGGAGAAGAGCGTCCTGCTCTACCGCCGCGCGAGCGGCGAGTGGGCACGGAGCGTCGGCTCGGCGCGCCCCGAGGATGCGAACCCGCTGGCGCTCCTCGAGCTGCTCGCGCTCGGCGCAGACGACGCGGCCGAGGCGGCGCGGCTGATGGCGGACCTCGTCGCGATGCCGCCGCACGAGATCGACGCGCTCGACGACCGTTCGTTCGCGGACCTGCTCGCGCGCTACCGGCTGCCGCAGAGCGTGATCAGCTACTGGGGCATGTGGGTCAACATCGTCTTCGTCGTGGCGCTCGACCGCGTCGCGGCGAGCGAGGCCGTGCGAACGCTCCAGGATTTCGCGCGCGGCGGGGCGGGCCGCTACCACGCCGGCGGCTTCGGGCGGATGGCCGAGGTGTTCTGTCGGGCGGTCGAGCAGGCGGGCGGGCGCGTGCTGCTGCGCACGCGCGCGGAGCGCATCGAGATCACGGGCGGCGCCGTGACGGGCGTCGCGACCGATCGAGGCACGTTCGAAGCGCCGATCGTCGTGAGCAACGCCGGCATCCAGCCCACCGTGCTGCGGCTCGCGGGCGAGGCGCATTTCGGCGCGGCCTACCGCGAGCGGGTTCGCAGCCTCGTTCCGTCCGAAGCCATCATCGGCCTGCGCTACTTCCTCGATCGGCCCTTCTTCGAACACGGGATGTACATCGCGTACTCCGACGAGAGCTACCTGCACGCGGCGCGCCTCGCCGAGATCGCGCAGGGGCGCTTTCCCGAAGACCCGCTGCTGTTCTGTGTCGTTCCGTCGGTGTACGACGCGAGTCTCGCGCCCGAGGGCAAGCAGTGCGCGCTCGTCGGGACGATCTGCACGCCGGACCCGGACTTCGCGCACGGAGAGGCGCTCCTCGAGCGTCTCGACGCGAGCGCACGGCGCCTGTGGCCGGGCCTCGCGGGCTGCATCGAGCGCGTCGAACGCTATCTCGGCGCCGACGTCTCATCGCTGACGCGCGATCGCGCGGTGCCGGGGCAGGGCGGCGAGTGCATCGGCCTCGCGCAGATCGTCGGCCAGTGCGGGAGGCACAAGCCGGACGCGCGAACCCCCGTCCGCGGCCTCTACCTCGTCGGGTGCGACGCGGGCGGCTACGGCTGCGGGACGCACCAGGCAGCGGACTCGGGCGTGCAGGTGGCGGACCGCGTGCTGCGCGATCACGCGGAAGTCGCGCGGGCATAGGACGCCGATCGATCCGGGGCCGGTGCGGCGGCGGCACGCTGCCGGGATGCAGCCCGAGGACGCTTCGCTCGTGTCGCACGCCCGCGTCCCCGAGAACGCGTGCGAGCCGCTCAGCGCGCTTCGCGCCGCAGCCGCCCCGCGAGCGCGCGAATGTGGTCGGGGCGCGTTCCGCAGCAGCCGCCGGCGAGACGCGCGCCGGCCGCGACCCACGATGCGCCCGCTTCGGCGAAGGCCTCCGGCGGAGCATCGGCCTGCCAGCGCTCGCCCGCGGGCGTTTCCGGAGCGCCGAGGTTCGCGTACACGCCGAAGGGCAGGCCGCTCGCCGCGAGCACGGGAAGGCACGCGGCGACGTCCGCAATCGGCAGGCAGTTCACGAGCACGGCGAGCGCGCCGGCCGCTGCGGCGGCCTCGACGCCGCGCGCGAGCGGCTCGCCCGAGAGCAGGCGCGCTCCCGGTCCGCAGACGAAGCTCGCGAGGACGGGCAGGCCGGTCTCGCGCGCGGCGGCGACCGCCGCGCGCGGCGCGCGCACGCAGTTGTGTGTCTCGCACCGCAGAAGGTCGGCGCCCGCAGCGGCGAGAGTCCGCGCGTGCG
>JAYRMX010000276.1:0-5029 GCA_041912475.1 Myxococcota bacterium | reverse complement strand
TCGACTACCTCGCGATGGGAGAGCTCGACCGCGCGATCGCGAAGGAGGCCCTGCGCGGCGTCACCGAGGGCTGCCGGCGCGCGGGCTGCGCGCTGCTCGGCGGCGAGACGGCGACCATGCCGGGCGTCTACCCGCCGGGCGAGATCGAGCTGGTCGGCTTCGGCGTCGGTGTCGTCGAGCGCGACAAGGTGATCGACGGCTCGACGATCCGCGAAGGCGACGTCCTGCTCGGCCTCGGCTCGAACGGCGTCCACAGCAACGGCTTCTCGCTCGTGCGGCACGTGCTCGCGCAGTGCGAGAAGGCGGGAGCGCTCGATCTGCGCGCGGAAGACCCGGCGCTCAACGGGTCGGCGGCGAGCGCACTGCTCGCGCCGACCCGCATCTACGTGAAGCCGATCCTCAACCTGCTCCGCGACTTCACGATCAACGGCATGGTGCACGTCACCGGCGGCGGCTTCGACGGCAACGTCCCGCGCGTGCTGCTGAAGGGAGTTCGCGCGCGAATCGATCCCGAGGCCTGGCCGCGCCCCGCGATCTTCGACTGGCTTCGCCAGCGCGGCGAGATCGCCGAGGCCGAGATGCTGCGCGTGTTCAACTGCGGGATCGGAATGATCCTCATCGTGCCGCGCGAGCAGGCGGACGACATCGCGCACCGGCTGCAGGGGATGGACGAGCGCGTGTGGCGGATCGGCGAGATCGAGCGAAAGGCGCCGGACGAGCCGCCGCTGCTCTACGCGCCGCCGCAGCGGCGAGGCGGCGCCTGATGCAGGGGATCGCCGAGGCCGGGCCGTCGGCGAGCCTGCGCGCGCGGCGCTGGGACGTGATCGTCCTCGGCGGCGCCCTTCCCGGCCTCGTCACCGCGGCGCGCCTCGGCCTCGACGGCCTTCGCGTGCTCGTCGTCGAGGAGGAGGCGGCGGCGGGGCTGTACCCCGGCCTGCGCGAACCGTTCCTCATCACGGGGAGCGCGGCCGGAGGCGTTCTCGACGCTTGCCTCAAGGCGCTCACCGTCCCGCTGATCGAGCGCCGCAAGCTCGAGCCCGATCCGGTGGGTCTCCAGATCGTCCTCCCGGACATCCGCCTCGACGTCGGCGACCCCATCGCGACCGCCGATGAGATCGTCGCGTGGGGTCTCGCGAAGCCCGAGGTCGCTCGCGGCCTCGTTCGCGCGATCGCCGAGGCGGGCGTCGCCGAGCGCGCGGCCATGCTCGACGCCGCGGTGATCAAGGGCGCGGCGCCGCGCGGCGGCCCGCGCCCGCCCGGAATGCCGCGCGTCGCGCGGCACGGACGCGGCCTCCCCGTCGAGGTCGCCTCGCCGCCGGCGACGCTGCGGCCGCTGCTCGACGCGCAGGTACGCGCACTGTCGAACCTCGCCGAAGGCACGCCGCCGCCCGAAGCGCGCGGGCGGCTGCTCGGCGCCGCGCTCGAAGGCGCCGCGAGCTACCGCACGGCGGAGGGCTTCCTGCGCGGCTGCCTGCGGCGCCGCATCCAGGGCCTGTTCGGCGAGTTCCGGACGCTGCCCGGGCGCTTCGACCTCGTCGCGATCGGCGGGCACCCCGGCATCACGGCCCCGGGCATGACCGATCTCTGGGTGGGCCGCGCGCTCGTGCTCAATGCGCCGCGCGGCTGCGTCGCTCCCGCGCTGCGCGAGCTCGGCGGCGACCCGCCCGAGATCTTCGCAGGGCCGCCTCCGACACGCCGGCGTGTCGCCGTTCACGCACGCGTTCGCCGCTCGGTGATCCCCGAAGCGATGGCGTCCCGCGTCGTCGTGCTGCGAGACCCGGCGAAGCCCGCCGACGGGCTCAACCTCGTCACGATCTCGATCTTCCCGGCCGCGCAGCCCGGCTCGGACCGCGCCGAGGTGATTGCATCCGCCGTGGTGGCCGAAGCGGATGCGCGCGAGCACCGCGCCGGGATCGAGGCCGAGCTCGTGCGTCAGGTCTCCGGCCTCATGCCCTTCTGCGAAGGTCAGCTCGCGCACGAGCCCGTCCCGCCCGTTCGCTGGGACGACGACGCCGCGCTCTGCGACCCGAGGCTCGGAGAAGGCTGGCCCGTCGAGGCCGAGATCCGCCTCTCGACCCGGCCGGCGATCTACGGCCTTCCGCGCGAGTCGCTCGCCGCGCTCGGCATGGAGGGAGACCTGCTGCTCGGCTGGCGCGCCGGCGACGTGATCCGCAGCGAGCTGCCCTGATCCGAGCTCGGTGCTGGCGGAGCGCCACCGGAGGGCGAGGCAGCGCTCTCGGCGGCCGCCGCCTGCGACCGGCGCCCGGCCGGGGGCCGGTTGCCCGCCCGCCCGCCGTACGGTAGAACGGCCGGCAGTGTCGGCTCCGCTCGCCCAGCCCGCGGTCCACGGGGCGCGTGCTCCGGCGCGCGTCATCCTGCTGCGCCTCGTGCGGTACGCGCGCCCGTACGCAGGGGTGGTTTCGATTGCGCTGCTGTGCGCTCTGCTCTACTCGGGCGCGTACAACTCGTTCTCGTACCTCGCGAAGCCCTTCATGGACGAGGTGCTGGTGCCCGCGCAGACCGTGCGTGCGGAGCACGGCGCGCGGAGCTGGGTGCCGTCGTGGGTGCCCGGGTTCGGCCGGCAGGACGCCGGCGCGACGGGAGCCGGCGCCGAGGCGCCGCAGGAGGCGGAGCGGCGCGCGGCCTTCGCCGCGAAGCTGCATGCGAGCCTGCTCGAGATCCTGATCGTCGGCCTCGCCGCGATCGTCCTCGTCCCCGTGACGCTCTTCGGCAAGAACTACCTGATCGAGTGGGCGCTCGGTCGCGTCCTCGTCGACATCCAGCAGGACGTGTGCCGCAAGCTCCTCGCGCTCCCGCTCCGGTTCCATCACGGAACGACGCGCGGCGACACGCTCTCGCGCATCCTCAACGACGTCGCGCGCGCGCACGGCGCGCTCGAGATGCTGTTCGCGGACCTGCTGCCGGGAACGCTCTCGCTGCTGGTCGGTGTGGCGATCCTGCTGTCCATCTCGTGGCAGCTCACGCTCGTCGCGCTCGTGATCGCGCCGCCGCTGCTCGGCGTCCTCGCCGTCTTCAGCAAACGGATCCGCAAGTCCGGTCGCCGCCGCCAGCAGCGCGTCGGCGACGTGACGCAGCGGCTCATGGAGATCCTCGCCGGGATCAAGGTCATCAAGGCCTTCCACGCCGAGCGCGTCGAGGAAGAGTCGTTTCACCGCACGAACCTGAAGCTCTTCCGCAGCAGCATGAAGGTCAACAAGAACCGGGTGCTCTCGAAGTCGCTCACCGAGAGCCTCTCGTTCGGCGCTGCGCTGCTCCTGATCCTCGTCGTCTACTGGAGCGTCCGCGAGCGGGCCTGGTCGCTCACCATCGGCGAGCTGTTCTTCTTCGTCGCCGTCAGCATGACGACGTACGCGTCGTGCAAGGACCTCGTCAAGGCGTGGACGTCGCTCATGGAGGCGCTGCCCGCCGCCGAGCGCTTCAACGAGCTGCTCGACGCGCCCGGCGAGGCGCCCGACCCGCCGGACGCCGTGCGCCTCTCGGGGACCCTCCGCCGCATCGTCTTCGACAAGGTGAGCTTCTCGTACGGCCGCGAGCCGGTGCTCTCGGACGTTTGCCTCGAGGTGCGCGCGGGCGAGATGGTCGCCATCGTCGGCCGCACGGGAGCCGGCAAGACGACGCTCGCCGACCTCCTGCTCCGCTTCTACGACCCCGATTCCGGGTCGATCTCGATCGACGGCATCGACCTGCGGCAGATCGCACGCGCGTCGCTCCTCGACCGCGTCGCCGTCGTGACGCAGGACCCGTTCCTGTTCGCGGGGACGATCCGCGACAACATTCGCTACGGACGTCCGTCCGCGACCGAGGACGAGGTGCTCGCCGCTGCACGCGCCGCGCACGTCGACGAGTTCGTCGAGCAGCTTCCCGCCGGTTACGACACGGAGGTCGGCGAAGAAGGCGTGATGCTCTCGGGCGGACAGCGCCAGCGCGTGACGATCGCGCGCGCGATCCTCAAGAACCCGGCCATCCTCATCTTCGACGAGGCGACGAGCTCGCTCGACGCGCACAGCGAACGCCTCGTCCAGGACGCGATCGAGACGCTGCTCGGCGGCCGGACGGTGTTCGTGATCGCGCACCGGCTCTCGACGCTCCGCAACGTGAGCCGCATCGTGATCCTCGAGAACGGCAGCATCTCCCGCGTCGGGACGCACGACGAGCTGATGGCCGAGGACAACCTCTACCGCCAGCTCGTCTCGCTCCAGAGCTCCGCGTAGCGCCGGGCGCAGTCGATGTGCGGCATCGCCGGAATCGTCGGCCCGTTCGGGACGCCCGAGCGCTGCCTCGCGATGACCGAGCGCCTTCGCCACCGCGGCCCCGACGACGCCGGGCAGTTCGCGGGGCCCGGAATCCATCTCGGGCACCGCCGGCTCTCGATCATCGATCTTTCGAGCGCGGGCCGGCAGCCGATGGCCTTCGGCGACCTCGTGCTCGTCTACAACGGCGAGATCTACAACTACCGCGAGCTGCGCGCGGGCCTCGAAGGGCCGCTGGTCTCGGAGAGCGACAGCGAGGTGCTGCTTCGTCTGTGGGCACGCGAGGGCGCCGCATGCCTCTCCCGCCTCCACGGCATGTTCGCGTTCGCGATCTGGGACGCGCGGAAGCGAACGCTCTTCGCCGCGCGAGACCGGCTCGGAATCAAGCCGTTCTTCTACGCCGAGGTGCCCGGCGGCCTCGCCTTCGCATCCGAGCCCAAGGCGCTGCTCGCCCTCGGCCCGCGCTCTCCGGACCCGAGCGCGATCGTCGATTTCTTCTCGTACAAGATGGTTCCGGCGCCGAAGACGCCGTGGCAGGGGATCGCGTCGCTTCCGCCGGCGCACACGCTCACCTTCGACGGGAGCACGAAGATCGAGCGCTACTGGCGGCCCGAGTCGAACGAGACGATCGGTGACGAGGCCGCCGCGATCGAGGAGTTCTCGGCGCGCCTTCGCGACGCGGTGGTCTCGCACACCGTCGCCGACACGCCGGTGGGCGTGTTCCTGAGCGGCGGCATCGACTCGACGGCGATCGTCTC
>JAYRMX010000275.1:0-2645 GCA_041912475.1 Myxococcota bacterium | reverse complement strand
CCTCCGGGCATCGTCCACACGACGCTGCTGCACGCGGTCGTCGTGCACGTGCGCTCGTGGTCGATGCCCCCGCTCGCGACCGAGAGGTTGATGATCGTCGCCGAGGCGGCGCCGGCGGAGAGCGAGGCCGCAGCGGCAGCCAGCGCCGAGACGAAGAGTCGCGCGCGCAGCATCACGCGGCCCTCCTTCGAAGCGCGGTCGCGACGACGCCGAGGCCGGCCGTGTAGAGGGCGACCGCGCCGGGCTCGGGAACGGGGCTCGCCGAGCCCTCGAACGTCACGTCGGCCTTGATCACGAGCGGCTGGCTCGCTCCCGGAATCGAGAGCGCGCCGATCGTAATGCCGTCGAGCGTGAGCGTGCTTCCGCCCGACGCCGATGCGACGAACAGCGAGCCCGATGCGCTCGGGTTCGAGATCGCGAACGGCGAGTCGCTGATCGGCGCTCCGCTACCGGTCGCGTCGATCTGTCCCGAGACCGACACCGGACCGATCGCCCACGCGTACTCCTGCGGGTTGTCCGGAGGCGGAACCAGCACGAGCGTTCCGCCGCTCGCGGTGATCGACGCGAAGTCGAAGTGGATCGTGTCGTAGCCGGCGTAGGGCGTCGTGAGCGTGAGGCTCGCGTCGCTGAGAGTGAACGCGAGCGAGTCGAGCGTGAGGGCGGCCTCGTCGATCGTCACCTGCTGCCCGTCGAGGGCGAAGCTGGCAGGCGCCATGACGGAGCTGCCGCCCACGTACGCCGTGAGCGTCACGCTGCCCGATGTGAAGGGATAGAGGACGGGAGCAGCCTGGGCGTCGGCGGCCCCCAAGAACCCTGCGGCAAGTCCGGCGAAGAGCAACCTGTCGAGCAACGTTCGCATCCGCGTACAACCCCCTGCACAGCATTCCGGCTTGATCGGTTCGTGCCCGCGAGCCGCGCCGGGGTGCCCGCGGCTCGCGCCGGCAGGCGCGAGGCGAGGGCACACGCCGTCGCGCGGCACGCACCGCAGGGCCCGTTTTGCAAGCGACGTGCCGCGCCGCTGCGAGGGGGCGAGCGCGTAACTCATCGGCATGGAAAGGGATTCTGATTCGGCGAGTGCGCTCGTTCGCGCGCGCCGATCGCCACGGGCGCAGCCGGTTCCGCCTTCGGGAAGCCTGCTACACCAGTTGCCGATCACCTGCCGGCCGCGCGCGCTCGCCGGGCTGCCCGACGCTTGCCGGATGCGGCGGCCTGGCTCGCGCTTCGTTCGCCGAGGCGTGGCTCTTGGCCGGCCGGTTAGCGCCGGACGCGAATCGCGCGGCCGACGACCACCGATCCGACCGCGAAGAGCAGCGCGGCCGTCGGCTCGGGGACGGCGCTCGTGTTCCCCGTGAACGTGATGTCCGCCTTGAGAAGCAGCGGCTCCGCCGCGCCCGCGGGCTGGATCGCGCCGAGGGTGATGCCATCGAGCGTGAGGATGCCGCCGCCGGGAGCCGAGCCGACGAAGATGGATCCGGTCGCGCTCGGGTTCGTGAACGAGAACGGCGAGTCCGTGATCGCAGGCGAGCTGCCGGTCGCGTCGATCTGTCCGGAGACCGTCACCGGCGAGACGCTGAACGCATACTCCTGCGGATCATCCGGCGGCGGGATGAGCGTGAGCGCGCCGGCGCTCGCCGTGATCGACGCGAAGTCGAGGTGGATCGTGTCGTAGCCGGCGTAGGGCGTCGTGAGCACGAGCGTTGCGTCGCTGAGCGTGAACTCGAACGAGGAGAGCGCCAGCGCGGATTCGTCGACCGTCACCTGCACGCCGTCGAGCGCGAACGTCGCAGGCGCCATCACGGCGCTTCCCGCGACGGTCGCCGCGAGCGTCACGCTGCCCGAGGTGAACGGGTAGGTGACCGGCGCGGCGCCGGCCGCGCTCGCCGCCAGCAAGACCGCGGCCGTCGCCGCGCACGAGAACCCTGAGAAGACCCGCCGAGCCTGCAGCCGCATCGGTACCCCTCCGCCCCAACGGGTGCAGAATCCCACTGGCCGGCCGGCTTCGCAATACCCAACCGGGGGTGGTCGGCAGATCCCGCGGCGTTCTGCCCCGCGCGCCCGCTGGCCGACGGGCGCCCGCCGGGCGTACGCGCGAGTCGGGCCAACGCCCGCGTCGCGTGGGGGGAGGGCGGGCGCTGGCCCGCCTACCGCCGCCTGGTTCCCGCGACGCCGAGCCCCAGCAGACCCGCCGCAACGAGCAGCGCGGTTCCCGGCTCGGGCACGACGCCGACGTTGAACGTCTGCTCGAGATAGCGGCCGAGGGGAGCCGGCATGAGCAGCCCGACGCGGCCGAACGTGAAGCCGCAGCTCCCGGTATTGTCCGCGAGCAGGCCGCACTGCCCGGTGACGCGAGCGGACGGGAAGATCGGGTCCGAGCTGCCGCCGCCGGTCTCGCTCACGAGCGAGGGGTCGACCACGGCCGTCTGCGCGGCGGAGATGCTGTACGAGGTGACGCCGCCGACGGGGCCCGAGACGGTGATCGGGAGCGGTCCGCTCGTATAGGTCGTGCTCGAGAGCGTGAGCGCGGTGACGCCGTTATCGGCCGCGCCGTCGATCGAGGCGGTCGCGACCGAGAGCGAGAGCGTCATCGTGAGCGCGACGGTGTCGATCGTGATCGTCCCGGTGGCCGGGAAGACGGTGCCCGCGGG
>JAYRMX010000274.1:0-9209 GCA_041912475.1 Myxococcota bacterium | reverse complement strand
CCCCTCGCCCTCGAGGCACACGCGCGCCCACAGCTCGAGGTTCGCGAGACCCCACAGGTGCTCCGTACGATCGGCCGCCCCGTTCTGGTGCTCCGCGAGGAGGCGCTGCGCCGCGTCGACATCGAACAGGCCGCGCCGGCGTGCCCGGCCGTCGCCGAGCAGCCGCTCGACGAGCGACGCGTACGGCCCGCCGCTGCGCAGCCACTCGCCGTGCGGAACGCCGAAGCCCGACTTCGGCGCATGCGCGTAGCCGCGGCCCAAGCGCCGCTCGGCCAGCGCCCGCACGGGCTTCTTCGTCGTCCGAAGATCGATGCGCTCGCGCAGCGGAAGCGCGAGCGCGTGCGCGAGGACGCCTTCGTCGAGGAGCGGAACCCGGCACTCGAGGCCGGCCGCCATGCTCATGCGGTCCATGCGCTGGAGCAGCGAGACGAGGTAGGTGCCTCGTTCGAGCGAGAGGAGGGCCTCCGCTTCGCTCTCGCCCCGATCGCGCGCCTCGGCATAGAGCGCACGGCGCGGCGCGAGGATCTCGCCCTCGTCGGCGGCGCCGGCGAGCCGTGCCGCCTCGTCGACCGGTACGAAGGCCGCGTTGATCGCGGCGGCCGTCGCAGCGTCCTCCGCGGAGGCTTCGAGGATCCGCGCCCAGCGCGGGCGCGCGCCGCGAAGGCGCCGCGCCGCCGAGCGCAGCAGCGGCGGCGGCAGCGCCCGGAGCTTTCGCGCGAGCAGAAAGATCCGGTAACGCGGGTAGCCGGCGAAGAGCTCGTCGCTTCCTTCGCCCGTGAGCGCCACGGTGATTCGCTCGCGCGCGAAGCGCGAGAGCGCGAGCAGATGAACGGAGTGCGCGTGATTGAGCGGCGCGTCGAGGTGCCAGACGGCGCGCGCGAGCCCCGCGACGTACTCCGCCTGCCCGAGCCGGATCGTGTGCTCCTTCGTCCCGAGCGCGTCGGCAACGATCTTCGCGCGCGCCGACTCGTCCCAGCCCGCCTCCTCGAAGCCAACGGTGAAGGTCGAGAGCGACGGCAGCGCCGCGGCGGCGTCGAAGGCGACGGCTGCCGAATCGACGCCGCCCGAGAGAAAGACCCCGACGGGAACGTCGGAGACGAGCTGCCGGCGTACCGCAGCGCCGATCACGGCGCCGGTCTCGTCCGCGCGCGCCGGCGCCGGAGCGCGCCCGGGCTGCCACCAGCGCTCGACACGCACGCTCCGGCCGTCCGTCTCGAGGCGGTGTCCCGGCGCGAGGGTTCGAACGCCCGGAAGCAGCGACTCCTCGCCGGCGACGTGGCGGAACGCGAGGTACTCGGCGACGCGCGCCGGAGACGGCTTGCCGGCCGCCGCGAGCGGCGGGAGCGCCTTCGGCTCGGACGCGAAGCCGACGCCCTCGGGCCCCGCGCACCAGAACAGGGGCTTGATCCCGAGCCGGTCGCGAACGAGGTGCAGCGCGCGGCGCTCGCGGTCGTAGAGCGCGATCGCGAACATCCCCTCGAGAGCGGCGAGCCCGCCAACCCCGCGCTCCTCGACGAGCTGCAGGATCACCTCGGTGTCGCTGCTGCTCGCGAAGCGGCGCCCGCACGCCTCGAGCTCGCCCCGCAGCTCGCGGAAGTTGTAGATCTCGCCGTTGTACGAGATCCACCAGCGCCCGCTCGGGCTCGCCATCGGCTGGCGGCCGCGTTCGGAGAGGTCGAGGATCGAGAGCCGCGTGTGGCAAAGGCCGGCGGGGCCCTCCGTCCAGGTGCCGCTCGCGTCGGGTCCGCGGTGCGCGAGGCGCCGCTGCATCTCGCGCAGCAGATCCTCGGAGACCGCTCGCGCCTGGTCCGCGTAGCGAACGCCGCCGATGCCGCACATGGCCTAGCGCGCACCGCCTGCCGAGGCGGTCGCGTCCGTTCGCGGCCCCGTGAGGCCCTGCTCTTCGAGCACGCGGGCCACGTCCTTCGCGATCAGCTCCATTCCCTTCGGGTCCGTGTGCATCGTGTCGAAGAAGTACGGCTTCGGGTCGGCGAGCGCGTCGAAGCGCGCGGCGAGATCGACGAGCGGGACGTTCTCCTCGGCGGCCACGCGGCGGATCACGCCGTTGTACGCGCCGAGCAGATCGAGAAAGTCGCCCACCGCGTACGCCGACGGAAAATACGGAAACACCACGCCCGCTTTTCGCAGGTCCGCCGCCGTCATGTCCGGTCGCACGACCGTCGGCAGCGTCATCACCAGCGGCTGCGCGTGCATCCCGCGCACCGCTGCGATCATCGCGCGCAGGTTCGCCTCGAAGATCGTCGGAACGAAGTGTGCGAACTTGCCCGTCCGGCTCGCCGGGCCCGTCGCCGGCTCGCGGACGTGCGGTCGCAGGTGGTAGAACAGGAGCTTGCGGAGGCTCTTCGTGAGCCAGAGGCCGTCGATCGCACGGGCGACGCCGGACCACGCGCTCGCCTCGCTCTGCGCGAGCGGGTCGAACTTCATGAGGTCGTTCCATCCGATGTAGAGCGTCACGACGTTCGGACGAAGCGGCGGCACGCGGCTCTCGAGGCGGCGCAGCGCGAGCTCGGAGTTGAGGCCGGAGATGCCGGCGTTCACGACGTCGATCCGCTCGCCGGGAGGCTCCTTCGCCGAGAGCAGCCGGCCGAGCATGGCGGGGTAGGTGTCCAACTCGTTGCCGCCGCCGAAGGTGCACGAATCGCCCACCGCAACGATCCGCCACAGGTCGGGGCCGCTCCTCGCGAGGGGGTCGCCGACGAAGCCGTCGGCGTTGATGCGCACGCGGCCGAGCGGTGTCGTGTGCTCGCCGGGGATGAGCTCGAACGTGCCCGCGCTCGTGTCGTAGCGCTGGATCTGCTCGCGGAAGAAGTACGCCCACGTGCGAAGCGCGAGCTCCGCGCCGCCGACGAAGGTGACGATCAGGACGAGGCTGAAGACGATCGATTTCGCGACGCCGAACTGCGGGTCCTGGGGCGCTCGCGCAGCAGCCATGGCCGACCCCCCGGCAGCGATCCGTGAAATGGCGACGTGGGGCTTGGGCTCCGCCCGTGAACTGCCGATGATACCCTGCCCTCACCCCGGTGCATCGGGATCGGCATCCGCATGAAACTGCTGAAGCTCTACGACGGCGACTACCCGTGGGACGTCCGCGTCGAGAAGATGCTGCGCTCGCTGGTGGGCGCCGGACACGCGGTGACGCTCGTCGCGCGGAACCGGAAGGCGCTGCCGCGCCGCGAGGTGCGTGACGGTGTCACCCTGCGCCGGCTGCCGTCGTTCGGCCGCGCCGGTGCGCTCCTGACGTTTCCGGCCTTCGCGAACCCGGTCTGGGCCGCCGCAGCGTGGCGCGCGGCCCGCGAGTGCCGGCCGGAGCGCGTCATCGTCCGCGACCTGCCGCTCGCGCCGCTCGGCCTTTGGATCGCGCGGCGGCTGCGCGTGCCGGCGATCGTCGATATGGCCGAGCCCTACCCCGAGGCCCTGCGCAGCAACTGGCAGTTCGACCGCCTGGGAGGGCTCGACCACGTCCTCCGAAGCCCCCGGGCGGCCGAGGCCGTCGAGCGCTGGGTGCTGCGCCGCTCGCCGCGCGTGCTCGTGGTTTCCCCCGAGGCGGGCGAGCGGCTCGAGCGGCTCGGCCTCGCGCGCGAGCGCTGGACGCTCGTCGGCAACACGCCCGATCTCGCGCGCCTCGATTGCGGGATGCCGCCGTCGCGCCCGCTGCCCGATGCCTTTGCCGGCCGCCCGCTGCTGATCTTCACGGGCATCCTCGTCGGCGACCGCGGCCTCGACGTCGCGATCGCCGGCCTCGCGCAGCTCGGGTCCCGCTCCCCGCGGCCCGCGCTGCTCGTGATTGGCGACGGCCCGGCCCGCGACCGGTACGAGGCCCAGGCGCGCGCACTCGGCCTCGGCGCCGACGTGTGCTTCGCCGGCTGGATCGATCACGCGGAGCTGCCCGCGTGGCTGCGGCGCGCCGACGTCGGGATCCTGCCATTTCACGCCTGCACGCACATCGACACCACGCTCGCGAACAAGCTGTTCGACTACATGGCGCTCGGCCTGCCGGTGCTCGCGTCCGACGCGCGGCCGATGCGCCGCGTGCTCGCCGAGACGCACGCCGGCGTGACGTTCCGCGCGGGCGACGCCGCCGATTTCGCGCGCGCCGCCGCGTCGATGCTCGACGAACCCGCCGCCCGGCGCGCCATGGGCGAGCGCGGCCGCAAGGCCGCCGCCGAGACGTACAACTGGTCGCGTGACGCCGAGCGCCTGCTCGCGGCCGTCGAGTCGCCGTGAATCCGTGGATCGCGCGCAACCTCGTCTACCGGCCGGCGACCTGGCTGCGCGGCGAGCCCGTGTTCCGGCTGCTGCGGCGCTACGAGCAGACGCAGTGGTGGCCCGCCGCGCGAATCGCCGCACTCCAGGAGGACGGCGTGCGGAGCATCCTTCGCCACGCCGCCGCGAGCACCGCGCACTATGGCGATCTCGTTCGTGAGGCGGGCCTCGATCCCGCGACGCTCGAGGCGAAGGACCTCGCGAGGCTCCCGCTGCTCACGAAGCTCGACCTCGTCGAGCGCGGAGGGCGACTGCAGGCGCCGATGCGCCCGGGTGCGACGAGCTGGAAGACCACCGGCGGATCGACCGGCGTCGCGGTGCGGCTTCGCAAGGACCGCTTCGCGACGGCGGCCGAGCAGGCCGCCTCGTGGCGAAGCTATGCGTGGTACGGCATCGGTCCCGGCGACCGGCAGGCGCGCTTCTGGGGAATGCCGCAGACGACGAAGGCGCGGCTTCGCTTCGGCGCGATCGACTTCATTCTCAACCGCGACCGCTTCTCCGCGTTCGCGTTCCGCCGCGAGGACCTCGGCCGCTACTACGCACGCGTCGCCGCAACGCGGCCAGCCTGGGCCTACGGCTACGTCTCGATGCTCGTGCAGTTCGCGCGACACTGTCTCGACGAGGGCCTTGCGCTCGCGCACGCCGGCGTCCGCGCGGTCGTTACCACGAGCGAGGTCCTGACGCCGGGCGACCGGGCCCTTCTCGCCGAGGCCTTCCGCGCGCCGGTCTACGACGAGTACGGCTGCGGAGAAGTCGGCGCCGTGCTCTACGAGTGCGAGCGCGGGACGAAGCACCTCATGGCGGAGAACCTCTTCGTCGAGCTGCTGCCCGATCCCACGCCCGAGGAGCCCGAGGCCGCACGCCTCGTCGTCACCGATCTTCACAACCGCGCGACGCCGCTGCTGCGTTACGACCTCGGCGACCGCGTCGTCCCGGCTCCGCCGTGCGCCTGTGGCCGGGGCCTCGCCTCGTTCGCTCGCGTGTTCGGCCGCGCGTACGACGTCGTCGAGACGAGCGATGGCACGCGCTACCACGGCGAGTTCTTCCTGTATGTTCTGGAGGAGGCGCGGGAGCGCGGCCTCGCAGTCCGGCAGGCGCAGTTCGTACAGACGGACGCCGATGCGCTCGAGCTGCGCATCGTCGCGTCGGCGGAAGGAGGCGGCGCCGGAGCCTGGATGGCGCGGGAGCTCGAAGCGAGAACTGCGGGCCGGCTGCGCGTCGCCGTCCGGGAGGTAGGCTCGATCGAGCGCGAGCCCTCCGGCAAGATCCGGCTGATCCGAGCGCTCCCTCTGGGCAATCCGGCGCAGCCGGTGTCCGGGCCCTCGCGGTGACGGGAGTCACGAGACTTCTTGGGAGGCCCGCCGATCCCTTGTGCCGGGACCGGTTCGGCCCGCCGGGTGCAGGCACCCGGACGCGAGCGCGCAACCGATCGGAGGAACGATGACGAGAACGGACCGCCTCGCCCTGGCCACCTTCGCAGCCGCTCTGCTGCTCGCCGCCGCGCCCGCCGGCGCCAAGGACGAGACCTGCACCCACGGCACGAACTGCCTCTGCGACAAGATCGCGCAGACGGACCCCGGCGTCGTCTTCTGCGAGGACTTCGAGAGCCCGCTCCTCAACCAGGACGGCGCCGGCAGCGGCTGGACCGACGCGTACGGCGCACCCGTCGACGGCTGCTGGCAGAAGGGCCTCGCGAGCGGCCAGTGGGTGAAGACCGTCGAGGGCACCTGCGCCACCTGCTGCGTCAACGTCGTCACCGAGACCGCGTGCGAGGTGCCGGGGCAGACCGACTGCGTGTTCCAGGGCAAGCAGTCACTCGGTCACCGCTATCACCCGGGAGAGACGCAGGGGATCGTCGGCTCGAAGTCGTTCCAGGCCGGCGCCAACTTCGGCGTGACGATGGCCGTCAAGTTCTCGAAGAACTTCGCCAACCAGGATTCGCCGAAGAAGACGGACGAGTTCGGCCCCAGCAGCAACTGCGTCATGGGCTGCTCGTCGGGGACGATCGTATCCCCGGTTTCGGGCAACCCGTACCACGGCTCGTTCTTCACGACCTCGCAGATCACCGGAGCGACGGCGCTGCGCGGGCTGATCAACTCGGACGCGAGCGCCTTCCGGTGGGCCGCCCGGGTACCGACCGACTACGACTTCGACCGCAACTTCGGGCTCGATTCCTGGCATTGCCGCCAGTTCCACGTCTCGGGCGTCGGGAAGGCCGGGGCGCGCATCCGGGACTGGATCGACGGAAACCTGCTCGTCGACGTAACCAACGTCGATCTCACCAAGATCCGCGACGCGGCGGCCGGACTCAACTCGATCACCTGGAACAACTATATGAATGGCGCCTACCAGGGTTCAACGATCGCCTACCGCTACGAAGACAACGTCGTGGTGACCACGAGCTCGGAGCCCGTCTCCTGCGAGGCGATCGGCTTCAACCTCGGCGGGAGCACGCCCCCGACGCAGCTCGGGGTGCCCGGGCAGCCCAAGCTCATCCCGTGACGGGCGGCGAGCAGGCCGGCGGCGAAGATCGTTGAAGGTCGAGGCCGTCCTCGGAGGAGAGCCGCTCGACCGAGGCTGGGCCGGATGGCGCGCGCTCGAAGCGGCTTGCGACGCAGGCGCGCTCACGCCGTTTCAGCGCCTCGCGTGGGCCCGCGCGTGGCTCGCGACGGTCGGTCGCGACTGCGACCCGTGGCTGCTCACCTGGGGCTCGCCGTGCGCCGCAATCCTTCCGCTGGTTCGGGTTCGCCGCCGCGGCCTTCGCCTCGTACGTCTCCTCGGGCATGGCGCATCCGACTACCTCGGGAGTCTCCCGCTCGAGGCCCCGGTCGAAGCATTCGCCGCCTTCGGTGCGCGGCTGCGCGACACGGCGCGCGAGTTCGACCTCCTCGATTTGCAAAGCCTGTATGCCGACGAGACGCGCCGCCGTGCACTCACCGCGGCGCTCGGGCGCCCGTTCGCCGAGCGCGTGTACGAACGCTGCCCCGTGATCGATACGACCGGGACGTGGAGCGACTATCTCGCGTCGCGGCGGAAGAAGTTCCGAGCGAACCTCAAGCGCGCAGAGCGGCGAATCGCCGCGCACGGAACGGTCGAGATCGCGCGGGAGCGACCGACCCCGGAGCTCTTCGAGGAGATGCTCGCGGTCGAGCGAGACTCGTGGAAATGGGGGGCGGGATCCGCGTTCCTTCGGGACACGCGGCAGCGACGGCTTCTCTACGCTGCGATGGTCGAAGACCGGCTGCCGTGCGAGCTGTGGACGCTCCGAGTAGACCGGACGCTCGGAGGTTTCGCCGTGGTGTTCGTAGAGGGCGACGTCCGGTACTACTATCTCCCTTCCTTCCGTGCCCGCCTGTCCGACGCCGGCAGTCAGCTCCTTGCCGCCGTCGTACGCGACACCTTCGACGGCGCCTTCCGCGAATTCGATTTCCTGCGCGGGGACGAAGCCTACAAGCTCGCGTGGTCTCACCGGGAGCGAGACGTTCACCAGATCGCCGCCGCCGGCGGGACGCTGCTCGGCCCCTTCGCGCTCGCAGCTGTTCGCGCGCGCTGGCGGCTCGCGCGCTCTCCGCGGCTTCACGCGCTCAGGGCGCGATTTCGGCGCATGGCGCGCACGTCAGGCTGATCCGGCGAACGCGGACTGATAGAGCGCGACGTATGCACGCGCCGCCGCGGCCGCCGAGAGGTGCGCCTCGACGTACGAGCGCGCCCGAGCCCCGAGCGCCGCGGCCTCCTCGCGGTTGGCGAGCAGGTCCGCGAGCTCCTTCGCCCAGAGTGCGGGATCGCGCGACGCGACGAGACGCACCGCGCCGCTGGCTCGAACGGCATCGGGGATTCCTCCGACGGCGGCCGCGACACATGGAAGCCCCGCCCCCATCGCTTCGAGCAGCGCCACCGGAACGCCCTCGTAGAGCGAGGGGAGAGCGAACACGTCCATCCGAGCGCGGTCCGGGCCGGGGTCGGGGACGAAGCCTCGGAAGTCGACCCGTTCCGCGATGCCGAGAAGCGCCGCGCGCGCTTCGAGGCGTGCCCGCTCGGGCCCGTCTCCGACGAGGAGTAGCCGCGTGTCGCGAAGGGCCGGCGGCAGGAGCGTGACGGCCTCGAACAGGAGCGAGAGAGCCTTCACGGGGACCATCCGCCCCACCCAGCCGATCGTCGGCTTCCAGCCCGGTGGCCGCGCCTCGTTCGGCCGCCGCGCGAGCGGCGGAAGCGCGATGCCGTTCGGGATCTGCACCCACTGCGATTCGGAAAGGCCGAGGAGCGGCGGCAGGTCGCGGGCGACGGTCGCGAACCGGGCGCCCACGCGGGCGGCCATGCGCCGCGCGACGGCGCGCCGAATCCAGACGTAGAGACGCTCCCGCCGCGTCGCGGGCGGCTCCTCGCCGTGCAGTGTGACCACGCTTCGCGCGCCGCAGCGCGGTGCCGCGATCCACGCAAGGAAGTTTTCTTTGTAGCGGTGCGAGTGCAGCACGTCGGGGCGAAGCGCTGCGATTTGCGACGACGCATCCCGCACGAGTGCGACGAAGCTCCGGCCTGCTTCGGGCACGACCCGCACCGGGATCCCGCGGTCGCGCGCGAACGCGGCGAGCCGTCCGTCGTTGAGCGCCACGAGGCTCGGTTCGACCTCGAGGCTCGCGTGCTGCGCCTCGAGGAGCGAGCGGATCACGGCTTCGGCGCCCCCCCAGCCATCGTCCGAAACCACGTGGCAGACCCGAATCCGAGCCGGTGCGCTCAACGAATCGGGTCCTTCTCGTACCGGTAGCCGCCCCGGCTTCGTCGCCAGCGAACGAGCGGCCGGAAGCCGAGCCGCAGGAAGGTGCGGTTCGCCGGCTCGTTGTTGACCGCGACGGTCGCGTAGGCACGCTCACAGCCGCGCCGCGCGAGATCCTGGAGAGATTGCGAGAAGAATGCGGTGGCGGCTCCCT
>JAYRMX010000273.1:0-5997 GCA_041912475.1 Myxococcota bacterium | reverse complement strand
GGCTCGGATATCCGCTCCGTCTGTTCGACTTCCTCGAAGTGCTCCCCGAGGCCGGCTACCGCGAGGCCGTCTACGCGACCGACGCGCTCGGCGCGGAGAACCGAGGCTACGTGACCGGACGCGTCGACCTGAGGACGCGGCTGCGCCGCACGCTCGACCTCCCGTTCGGAATGGGAGAGGCGACGCACCTGCTCGAGCCACGCATTGGCTACGCGCTCGTCTCGAAGACGACGGTTTCGAAGAGCCCGATCTTCATCCCGGAATCGGGGCCGCAGGACCAGCGGCTGCGTGAGCTCGACCTCGACAACGTGACGCTCGACCCGGCGGATCGGCTCCCGTCGGCGAACGTCCTGGCCGGCGGCTTCGGCAACCGTCTCTACGGCAAGGGGCTCGGCGAAGGTCCGCCGCGGCTGCTCGCGGACGTGACCGTCCTCGGGGCATACGACTTCTCGCAGGACCGGGCGGGCGAGCTCGTGCTCGACGGCACGGGCTACCCCGGAGGCGGCATCTACACCCGGTTCATCATGGGCTACCAGATGCAGGACCAGCGCTTCGACGAGGCGCTCGTGCAGGCGTCGTGGGCGAGCGAGCGAGGCGACGACCTCAGCATCTCGTACCGGTTCCTCGATCAGATTCCGCTCTTCTACGAATCGTTCCGCTACGACGAGGAGCGCTTCAAGAACTACACCGGCGCCTTCTCGCAGGTCAACCAGATCAGCGTGTACGTGCGGTGGGCGGTCACGCGGAGCTGGGGCATCACCTACAGCGGGACGTACAGCGCGGACAACTCGGTGTTCCTCGGCAACCAGGGCGGCGTCGAGTACCTGTCGAAGTGCCGGTGCTGGGCGCTGCGCTTCGAGGCCGACGACGACCCCGTGAGCGGAGCACGGTTCAACGTGAAGTACCGGATCGTCGGCCTCGGCGACGACACCGTGCGGCCGTTCGCCGGCTACAAGGGCGGTGGCGTGCTTCCGTCGAGCCGGAGCCCGGGATCGAGCATCTTCTGACCGCGAAGCCGTTCGGCCGGAGCGGCCGGCGCTTCGCGTCGGTTGACGCTCCCGCGGGGCTCTGATACCCAAGGCACTTCAAACCTTCCGCACGCGCGGGATCGTCCTGCGCCCGAGGATGGCGTGCTCCGCCCGGCCGAGGATGCGTTCGAGAGGCTCGCGACCCGAGGGAACCTGATCCCGGTGGTGCGCGAGATCCTGGCGGACCTCGACACGCCGCTCTCGCTGTTCCGCCGGCTCGACGACGGGCGCACGACGTTCCTGTTCGAGTCGGTTCAGGGCGGCGAGAAGTGGGCCCGGTACAGCTTCATCGGCGCGGGCGCGCGCGCGATCTTCCGGGCGCGCGGCCGGAGCGTCGAGTGGGAGCAGGGCGGTCGCACCGAGCGCTTCGAAGCGGAAGGCGACCCGCTCGCGGTCCTTCGCAACCGCCTCGCCCGGCTCCGGCCGGTCGCGCTCGACGGCGTCGAGCTGCCGCGATTCGTCGGCGGAGCGGTCGGCATGATCGGCTACGACTGGGTCCGTTTCATCGAGCGCGTCCCCGACGAGAATCCCGACGAGCTCGATCTGCCGGACCTGTGGTTCGTGCTGCCCGAGACGGTCGTCGTCTACGACAACATCCGTCACACCGCGCTGATCGTGCGTCACGTCGAGCTGCGCCCCGGCGACGACCCCCGCGCCCGGCATCGCGAAGAGGCAGCGGAGATCGAGTCGGTCGTGCGCAGGCTGCGTGCGCCGCTGAGCACCGAGCCGCCGCGCCCGGCCGCGCGCGCACCGATGGACGTGCAGTCGAGCGTCCCGCGCGAGCGGTTCCACGAGATCGTCAAGCGCGCGAAGGAGTACATCGAGGCCGGCGACATCTTCCAGGTCGTCCTGTCGCAGCGCTTGCGGATCCCGCTGCAGGCCGATCCCTTCCTGATCTACCGGCATCTGCGGGCGATCAACCCGAGCCCGTATCTGTTCTTCCTGCGAATGGAAGGCGCCGTTCTCATCGGGAGCTCTCCGGAGATCCTCGCGCGGCTCGACCACGGGCAGATCGACGTGCGCCCCATCGCGGGCACCCGCCGCCGCGGCCGCACGCCCGAGGAGGACCGCGCGCTCGAAGCCGAGCTGCTCGCGGATCCGAAGGAGCGCGCCGAGCACCTCATGCTCGTCGACCTGGGGCGCAACGACGTGGGCCGCGTGGCCGAGATCGGTTCGGTTCAGGTGCGCGACTACGCGGTGATCGAGCGTTACTCGCACGTCATGCACATCGTCTCGCACGTGACGGCACGGCTGCGGGCCGGCCTCGACTGGCTCGACCTGCTGCGGGCGACCTTCCCGTGCGGAACGCTGTCCGGCGCGCCCAAGGTGCGCGCGATGGAGATCATCGACGAGCTCGAGACCGTCCGGCGGAGCTTCTTCGGCGGCTGCGTCGGCTACGTCGACTACTCCGGGAACATGGACACCGCGATCACGATCCGGACGATCCTCGTCAAGGACGGCGCGATGCACCTGCAGGCGGGCGCCGGGATCGTCGCCGACTCCGACCCCGAAGCCGAGTACCAGGAGACGATGAGCAAGGCCCGCGCGCTCATCCAGGCCATCGACCTCGCGCGCGAAGGAGAGGATTGATGGCGGCGAGCGCTGCGGGGCCGCGCATCCTCGTGATCGACAACTACGACTCGTTCACGTACAACCTCGTCCAGTATCTCGGCGAGCTGGGCGCCGACGTCGAGGTCGTTCGAAGCGACGTCGAGACGCCGCAGGCGCTGCTGGCGCGCCGGCCCGACGGCCTCGTGATCTCGCCGGGCCCCGGTGAGCCGCAGGCAGCCGGTGTGACCGTGCCGGTGATCGACCTGTTCGCGCGGTCCGGGATCCCGGTGCTCGGCGTGTGCCTCGGCCACCAGGGGATCGGCGTCGCGTACGGCGGCCGGATCGCGCGCGCGCGGACGCTCATGCACGGCAAGACGTCGCTCGTGCATCACGACGGCAAGGGCGTATTCGCCGGCCTCCCGCAGCCGTTCGAGGCGACGCGGTATCACTCGCTCGTCATCGAGGGCGAGACCTGCCCGCCCGTCCTCGAGGTGACGGCGCGGACGGAGGACGGCGAGATCATGGGCGTTCGCCATCGAACGCTGCCCGTCGAAGGGGTCCAGTTCCATCCCGAATCGGTGCTGACGCCGTGCGGCAAGCGGCTGCTCGGCAACTTCCTCGCGCGCTGTCGCGAGCGGCGTGCGGCGTGAGCGTCGGGGCCGCGATCGAAGCCGCGGTGCGCGGAGACGAGGTGCCGGCGCCGGTGCTCGAAGCCGCGTTCGGCGAGATCATGGACGGGAAGGCGACTCCCGTCGGCATCGCCGCGCTCCTCGTTGCGCTGCGCACGAAGGGCGAGACGGCGGCCGAGCTCGTCGCCGTGGCGCGCGCGCTCCGATCGCGCGCGCAGCAGGCGCCGCTTCGCGATCCGCGCACGGTCGACACCTGCGGCACCGGGGGTGATGGCGCCGGGACCTTCAACATCTCGACCGCAGCGGCCTTCGTCGTCTCCGGCGCAGGGGTTCCGGTCGCGAAGCACGGCAACCGCGCGGCGACGAGCCGCGCCGGAAGCTTCGACGTGCTCGAGGCGCTCGGCGTCGAGATCGAGCTTCCCGTCGAGGCGGCCGCCCGTGTGCTGGGCGAGGTCGGAATCGCGCCCTTCTTCGCGCGGGTCGCGCACCCGGCCATGCGCTTCGTGGCTCCGGTGCGCCGCGAGCTCGGGGTGCGGACGCTCATGAACTGGATGGGGCCGCTCCTCTCGCCGGTCGGCGTCCGCCGGCAGGTGATCGGCGTCGGCGAGCCGGCGCTCTGCGCGCTGCTCGGGCGCGTGGTCTTCGCGCTCGGCACCGACGCGGCGCTGCTCGTGCACGGCAGCGACGGGCTCGACGAGATCACGATCACCGGACCGACGCACGCGGTGCGGGTGGGCGGCGAGTTCGGCGAGGGCCGCGTCCTCGAGATCGATCCGCGCCGCCTCGGTGTTCCGCTCGGGCGCGCGGAGGACCTGCGGGGCGGCGACGCGGCCGAGAACGCCGCGATCGTGCGCGCGGTCCTCGGCGGCGAGAAGGGGCCGCGGCGCGACGTCGTGCGCCTGAACGCGGCGGCGGCGCTCTGGATCGCCGACGCTGCGCCGTCGATCGAGGCCGGCCTCGCACAGGCGGCGGAGAGCATCGATTCGGGCGCGGCGCGGGCGAAGCTCGACGCGCTGGCGAGCGCGACGCGCGCGGCGAAGGCGGGAGCGGCGGCGTGACGATCCTCGACGAAATCCTCGCGAGCAAGCGCGCCGAAGTCGATGCGGCGCGGCGGCGCGAGAGCGACGCCGCGCTCGCGGCGCGCGCCGAGGCGGTGGTCGAGCCGGCGCGCGGGCTGCGGCGCGCGATCGAGTCGGGCGCCCCGCCCCGGATCATCGCCGAGATCAAGCGCCGCTCGCCGAGCCGCGGCGAGATCCGCGCCGACTTCGATCCCGCGGTGATCGCGAAGTCGTATTTCGAGGCCGGCGCTGCGGCGATCTCGGTCCTCACCGACGAGCCCTACTTCGGAGGCCGGCTCGAGTTCCTCGCTGCGGCCCGCGCGGCGGCTCCGCTGCCCGTGCTGCGAAAGGACTTCGTGGTCGCATCGCGGCAGATCGACGAGGCGCGCGTTGCCGGGGCGGACGCGGTGCTCCTCATCGTCGCGGCGCTGCCGGCGAGCGAGCTCGCCGCGCTGCACGCGCGCGCCGCCTCGCTCGGCCTCGACGTCCTCGTCGAAGTGCACGACGAGCGCGAGTTCGACGCGGCGCTCGGCGCTGGCGCGACGCTGGTCGGGATCAACAACCGCGATCTTCGCAGCTTCACGGTCGACCTCGGCGTCACCGAGCGGCTCGCGCCGCGGGCGCCGGCAGGCGTGGTGATCGTCGCCGAGAGCGGCATCATGACGGGCGCCGACGTCGGGCGGCTCGCCGCCGCGGGTGCGCGTGGATTTCTGGTGGGAGAGTCCCTGATGCGCGAGCCCGACCCCGGGCTCGCGCTGCGCAGGCTACGGGAGGGATCGTGAGCGGGAGCGTTCGGATCAAGGTGTGCGGGGTCGTCCATCCCGACGACGCGCAGGCGGCCGTCGACGCGGGAGCGGACCTGCTCGGCCTCAACTTCGTGCCGGGCTCTCCGCGCGCGCTCGACGTGCGAAAGGCGGCGGCGATCGCCGATCGAGTCCGCGGTCAGGTCGAGCTGGTCGCCGTGTTCCGCGACGCGGGCTGGTCGGAGATCGAGCGCGTGATCCGGCGCGTCGAAGTCGAGCGCGTGCAGCTCCACGGCGACGAGGCGCCCGAGGAAGTCGAGCAGGTCGATCTGCCGGTGATCAAAGCGATTCGGGGCGCGGACCCCGAACAGGCCGAGCGCTATCCGGGAACGCTGCTGCTGCTCGACCACCCGACCGAGGGAGGGGGCCGCGGGCGCACGTGGAACTGGTCCGATGCGAGCCCGCTCATCGAGGACGGCATCGACGTCATCCTCGCCGGCGGGCTCGATCCGTCGAACGTGACGGGCGCGCTCGAGGCGCTCGGCGACCTCCTGCCCTGGGGCGTCGACGTCGCAACCGGCGTCGAGAGCGAGGGCAGCCGCAAGGACTCCGCGAAGCTGAAGGCGTTCGTCGAAGCCGTTCGTCGCGCGGAAGGGCCGGCGTGACGCAGGCGCCCGGACACTTCGGCGCGTACGGGGGGCGGTACGTCCCCGAGACGCTCGTCGCAGCGCTCGACGAGCTCGACGCCGCTCGCCTGCGCGTCGTTCCGAGCGAGGCCTTCCAGCACGAGCTCGGGCACCTGCTCCGCACCTACGCCGGCCGGCCGACGCCGCTCACGTTCGCCGGCCGCGTCACCGAGGACCTCGGCGGCGCGCGCGTGTACTTGAAGCGCGAAGACCTCGCTCACACGGGCGCGCACAAGATCAACAACGTGCTCGGTCAGGCGCTGCTCGCGCGGTCGATGGGAAAGCGCCGCGTGATCGCCGAG
>JAYRMX010000272.1:0-2286 GCA_041912475.1 Myxococcota bacterium | reverse complement strand
GCCGGCCCGGCCTCGCGCGCGCCGTGGGCCGCGAGCGCTTCGAAGGCGAGTGCCTGCAGCGCGTCGCCCGCGAGCACCGCGACCGCCTCGCCGAAGACGACGTGCACCGTCGGTCGGCCGCGACGCTCGTCGTCGTCGTCCATGCAGGGCAGATCGTCGTGGACGAGCGAGTAGGTGTGGACGAGCTCGACGGCCGCCGCCATCGGCAGCGCGCGCCCGGCCGGCGCGCCGACGGCCTCCGCGGCGGCGAACGCGAAGGCCGGGCGCAGCCGCTTGCCGCCGGGAAAGACGAGGTGGCGCATCGCCTGCGCGAGTGCGGGCGGAACGTCTCCGGGTTTGGGGAGCAGCGCCTCGAGGAAGGCGTCGACCCGCTCTCCCTGCTCCCGCAGGTAGCCCTGCACGTCCATGCTCCGGTTTCCTCTGCCGCCGCGGCTACGGCGCGCTCGCGGAGGTGACCGTCGGCGCCGGCGCCTCCTGCGGCTTCTCGCGCAGCTTGCCTTCGTATTCCGACCAGTGCTCGAGCACGTCGAGCGCGCGCGAGAGCTGCGGATCTTCGCCCGCGGCCGCCTCGGCAGGCGCGGGCCCGGCGTCCTGCTGCGGCGCCTCTTCCTGCGCCGGCGCGACGGCAGCGCCGGGCTGCGCGGCCTCGTGCGTGAAGTGATGCTCGAGGTCCTTCTCGCGCATGCGACGCGGCCCTTCGTCTCCGTCCGCAGCGCCTTCGGCGAGCCCCGCCACGTCGAGATCGGGGACGATGCCGACTTCCTGGATCGAGCGCCCCGACGGCGTGTAGTAGAGCGCCGTCGTGAGGCGAAGGCCCGAGCCGTCCTCGAGCGGATAGACCGTCTGCACCGATCCCTTGCCGAAGGTGCGCCGGCCGAGAACGAGCGCGCGGCGCTGGTCCTGCAGCGCACCGGCGACGATCTCCGACGCGCTCGCGCTGCCTGCGTTCACGAGCACGACCATCGGGTATGCGGGCTCCTGCCCGTCGGGGTGCGCGCGGAACTCCTGCCGCTGCGACTCGACACGGCCTTGCGTATAGACGATGAGACCATCGGAGAGCCAAACGTCCCCGACCTTCACGGCCTGATCGAGCAGCCCTCCGGGATCGTCGCGCAGATCGAGGACGAGGCCCTGCAGCGGCGCCTTCGCCTCTTCGTGCAGGCGGGCGAGCGTCTTTCGCAGCTCCTGCTCGGTCCTCTCCTGGAAGGAGCGGATCCGGACGTAGGCGTAGCCCGGCGTGAGCATCCGGCCGTCGACCGAAGCGACCTTCACCGCGTCACGGACGAGGTTGTACGACTTCGGCCGGTCGGAGCCGTCGCGCAGGACCTCGATCGTGACCGTCGATCCGCGCGGCCCGCGCATCAGCTTGACGGCCTCGAACAGGGGCATCCCCTTGGTGGGCTTGCAGTCCTCGGCCCAGCCCTCGGGGCGCGGCTTCGGGCAGATCGCGACGATCTGGTCCTTCGCCTTGAGGCCCGCCTGCGCCGCCGGCGTGCCGTCGATCGGCGCCACGACCTCGATGAGGCCGTCCTGCTGCTTCGTGATCTCGATCCCGATGCCGAAGAACTCGCCGCGCGTATCGACCTGCATCTCCTTGTGCGCCTCGGGGTCGAGGTACGAGGAGTGCGGGTCGAGCTCTTGCAGCATCCCGCGCAGCGCGCCGTGGACGAGCTTCTCCTCGTCCACCGGCTCGACGTAGTTCTTTCGGACGAGGTCGAGGACGCTCGAGAAGAGGCTGAGATCCTGATAGCGCGGCGACGCGCCCGAAACCGGGACCGATCCGCCGCCGAGCAGGAGCGCTCCGGCGAGCGCCCCGGCCAGGAAGGTGACGGCGAGCCGAACGTTCGGCCGATGCAAGCGTTTTTCCTCCGCTCTCCGGAGCGTCACTCTAGCCCGGTGCCCCCTGCGAGCCAACGCGCGGGATCGAGCGGCTCGCTGCCGTGTCGGACTTCGAAGTAGAGGAGCGGGCCCGAGAGCGATCCCGTGTCGCCGACGGTGCCGAGCGTGCGGCCCGCTTCGACCTCGTCGCCGAGGCCGACCTGGATCTCGTCGAGATGCGCGTACAGCGTGAAGTAGCTCTCGCCGTGGTCGAGGATCACCATCTTGCCGTAGCCGCGGAACCAGCCGGCGAAGCGCACGCCGCCCGCGGCCACGGCCCGCACCGGAGCGCCGGCGGGCGCTGCGAAGTCGATCCCCTTGCGGAAGGTCGCAGTGCGGAACTCGGCGTCGACGACGCGCCCGAAGCCGCGCGAGATCGGCGCCGCGACCGGCGCGCGCAGGCGCCCG
>JAYRMX010000271.1:0-6080 GCA_041912475.1 Myxococcota bacterium | reverse complement strand
CGAGCGCCTCGGCGAGCGCTTCGAGATAGCGCGCGCGCGGCCACGCGCGCGCGCCGAGGCGCTCGGCGTGCGGCGTGTGGGTCTGGCAGTCGAAGAGCGTGAAGCCCCAGGCGCCGACCTGGCGCACGAGCCCGACGAGAGCGGCCTTCGACGCATCGGAGGCGCGCGTGAACATGCTCTCGCCGAAGAACGCGCCGCCGAGCGAGATGCCGTAGAGCCCGCCGGCGAGCTCGCCCTCGCTCCACGCCTCCGCGCTGTGCGCGAAGCCGAGATCGTGGAGCCGCTCGTACGCGGCGACCATCTCGGGCGTGATCCACGTTCCCGACTGCCCGGGGCGGTGCGCCGCGGCGCAGGCGCGGATCACCTGCGAGAAGGCCGTGTCGAGACGCACCTCGTAGCGGCGCGCTCGAAGGCTGCGCGCGAGCCGCGGCGAGACGCGCAGCGCGCTCGGAACGATCACCCAGCGCGGGTCGGGCGAGAACCACGGCAGCGGCAGCCCCTCGATCGGCCAGGGAAAGATGCCGCTCCGGTACGCCAGCAGGAGACGCTCCGGCGAGAGGTCGCCGCCGACGGCGAGCAGCCCCGACGCGTCCGCCGCTTCGGGCGGAGGGAAGACCAGCTCGCGCGGCAGCCGCCAGACGGCCACGGCCCGCGACGCTCAGCCCGAGCCGTGCGCGATCACGCGCCGTCTCGCCACTGCTCGGGCGCGTACGTCCGCAGCGCGAGCGCGTGCAGGCCGCTCGTGAGCTCGGCGGCGAGCGCCTCGTAGACGAGTCGCTGCGCGGCGACACGCGAGAGGCCGGCAAAGCGCGGCGAGACCACCGTGACGCGGTAGTGGCTCTGCCCGCCGCGCGCGCCCGCATGACCGGCGTGCGTGACCGTGTCGTCGATCACCTCGACGTGGGTCGCGGCGAGCGCCTCACGAAGCCGGACCTCGATGCGGTCGCGGCGGTCGGCAGGGTTTGCGGATCGAGTCATTCGGCCTCCCGGGAGCACGGGCCCGGTCCTGTCTATACTGCGGCCGGCGCGGGAATCAACGCCCGGCGGGAGGCGCGTCGAGCATGTCCGAACGAGCGTCCGGAGAAGCGGCGGAGCCGAAGGAGATCGCGGCGTTCCGCCTCGAGGTCCGCGCGTGGATGGAGGCCAACAAGCCGGCCGACCCCGGCTTCAAGCTCCCGCAGAGCTTCCTCGAGGTCGAGTCCGACCGGCAGTTCGACTTCCTGCGCGAATGGCAGCGCAGGATCTACGAGGCCGGCTATCTCGGCCTCGACTGGCCTGCGGAGTACGGAGGCCGCGGCGACCCCTTGAAGCGCCAGCGCATCGTCGGCCAGGAGCTCGCTCGCGCACGGGCGCCGTTCCTGCTGAACGCGATCGGCCTGCAGTGGGCCGGGCCGACGATCCTCGTGTACGGCACCGATGCGCAGAAGAAGCGGATGCTCCAGCCGATCCTCTCGGCCGAAGAGATCTGGTGCCAGGGCTTCTCGGAGCCCGGCGCCGGATCGGACCTCGCGAGCGCGTCGGCCCGCGCCGAGAAGCAGAGCGACGGCTCGTACCGAGTCACCGGTCACAAGGTGTGGACGACGCTCGCGCACAAGGCGAAGTGGATGATCCTGCTCGCGCGAACCGACCCGAACGCGGGCAAGTACGAGGGCCTCTCGTTCTTTCTGTTCCCGATGGACGCTCCCGGGGTCACCGTGCAGCCGCTCATCAAGATGACGGGCGAGGGCGGCTTCAACCAGGTGATCTTCGACGCCGCGCCGATGCCGGCCGACGCGATCCTCGGCCGTGAAGGCCAGGGCTGGGACGTCGCGCTCACGACGCTCCTGTTCGAGCGCGGCGCGGCCGAGGGCTCGGGCGGCGGACAGGCGACGGCGTCCGGCGAGAGCGTACGCGCGCTGGTGTCGGTTGCGCGACGCGCGCGGAGCGACACCGGGCTCGCTGCGAGCGATCCCGTCTTCCGCGACCGCGTCGCGCAGCTCTGGATCGAGGAAGAGGCGCTGCGCCTCTCGTCGCTTCGCGCGCGCATCCCGGAGCTCAACGCCGACCGGCCGCAGGCGCTTCGCCTCATGAACAAGCTCGTCTACTCGGAGTACAACCAGCGCCTCTCCGAGCTCGCCTGCGAGATGCTCGGCCCCGATGCGACGCTGTGGCTCGGCGATCCGTGCGCCGTCGATCGCGCCGAGTGGCCGCGTGCGTACATGAACTCCTTCGGGATGACGATCGGCGGCGGCACGAGCGAAATCCTGCGCAACGTGATCGGCGAGCGCGTGCTCGGCCTGCCGAAGACCCGGTGAGGGGGCTGCGACCGTGACGAAGATCCCGGCCGACTTCGGCTTCAGCGACGAGCACGAGATGCTCCGGCAGGAGGCGCGTCGCCTGTTCGCGGAGCGGTGCCCGATCTCCGAGGTGCGCCGCATCGCCGACGACGCAGCGGGCTTCGACGCCGCGTTGTGGAAGGAGCTCGGCGCCCTCGGATGGGTGGGCCTCGCGATCCCCGAGCGGCACGGCGGCGCAGGCCTCGGCTCGCTTCCGCTCGCGCTCCTGCTCGAGGAGGCGGGACGGAGGCTCGTGCCGTCGCCGCTCCTCGCGTCGGTGCTCGCCGCGTTCGCGATCGAGGCGGGGGGTGGCGAGGCCCAGCAGGCGCGCTGGCTGCCCGAGATCGCGAGCGGCGAGCGCATCGCGACGCTCGCGCTCTACGAGCCGTCGGGAGGCTTCGAGGCCGAGAGCGTCCGGGCGACCGCCGAGCCCGCCGGCGGCGGATTCGTGCTGCGCGGGCAGAAGCGCTTCGTGCTCGCCGGGGCGAACGCAAACCTCGTCGTGGCGCCCTGCCGCGAGCCGTCGGGCGAGATCGCCCTCTTCGTCGTCGACCTGCCGGCCAGCGGCGCGAGCGTCCAGCGCGAGATCGGCGTCGACCCGACACGGCGAACGGCGCGCATCGCGCTCGACGGCGTTCGCGTCGGCCGCGAGGCGAAGCTCGACTGCGGCGGAGCGGCCGCGCTCGAGCGCGCGCACGTCCGCGGCTTCGCTGCGCTCGCCGCCGAGATGGTCGGCGCGGCCGACGCCGCGCTCGTGATGACTCGCGACTATGCGATCGCGCGCAAGCAGTTCGGCCGCCAGATCGGCTTCTTCCAGGCCGTGAAGCACCCGATCGTCGACGTCATGATCGGCGTCGAGCTCGCGCGCAACCACGCGCTCGGCGCCGCCGCTGCGCTCGACCATGCGCCGGGCGACGCCGAGGTGCCCGCGCGAATGGCGAAGGCCCAGGCGAGCGACGTCTTCGCGACGGCCGTTCGCAAGGGCGTTCAGCTCCACGGCGGGTACGGCTTCACGATCGACTGCGACATGCACCTCTACTTCAAGCGCGCGCTCTGGAGCCGGGCGACGCTCGGCGACGGTCCGTATCACCGCCGCCGCCTCGCCGAGGCGCTCTTCGACCGCGACGCGGCGGGAACGGCCTGACCGGAGCGGCGCTGCGAGACTCCGCGAATCTCGACTTCGTCCGGTCCGTGGCGGTCCTCGCCGTCCTGCTCGACCACGTCCTCGAGACGCTCGGGGCCTTTCGCGGCTTCGATCCGACGCCCTTCGCGTGGTACGCGGGCCGGATCGGCGTGCTGCTCTTCTTCGTCCTCACGTCGCTGGTGCTGCTCCAGTCGCTCGAGCGGAGCGCACGGGCCGGACGGTCGAGCGCCCTCGCGTTCTTCGTTCGCCGCGCCTTCCGGATCTATCCGCTCAGCCTCGTGTGCATCGGTCTCGTCCTCGCGCTCGGCATGCCCGGCACCGCCTGGGAGAGCGTCCGCCGGCCGATCGGCGCCGTTCAGCTCGTCTCGAACCTCGCGCTCACGCAGAACCTCACGTACTCGGAGTCGATCCTCGGCCCGCTCTGGAGCCTTCCGTACGAGCTGCAGATGTATCTGCTCCTTCCCGGCGTCTTCCGGGTGGTCGATCGCGAGCGCGGGCTTGCCGGCGCGCTCGCGCTCTGGGCCGCCGGCGTCGCCGCCGCATTCGTGCAGCCGGAGGTCGCCGGGCGGCTCGACGTCGTGCAGTTCGCGCCGTGCTTCCTCGCCGGCGCGGTCGCGTACGCGCTCGGCCGGCGCGTCCGGGCGCGGCTGCCCTTCGCCGCGCTGCCCGCTGCGCTCGCCACGCTCGTCTGCGTCTACGTCGCCGTCGCGTGGCGAGCGGGCGAAGCGCACCCGCGCTGGGCGGGCTGGGCGCTCTGCCTCTCGCTCGGCGCGCTGCTGCCGTTCGTCACCGAGCTTCGCGCCCGCTGGCCGCGCGCCGCCTTCCGCGAGATCGCCCGCTATTCGTACGGCGTCTACCTGTTCCACATGGTCGCGCTCTGGATCGGCTTCGCGCGGCTGCGCGAGGCGCCGCTCTCGGTCCAGCTCGCCGCCTTCGCCGCCGCGCTCGTCGCGCTCGCGGTGGCGGGCCACCACCTCGTCGAGAAGCGCGGCATCGACGCGGGCGCGCGGATCGCGAGGCGGATTGCACCGGGCCGTCGCCCCGGCGCCGCGGGCCTGCCGTCCGCGTAGCTACTCCGTCCAGGAGAAGCGCGTTCCCTCGGGCGTCTCCTCTCCCGCGAGCGCGCCGAGCGCGAGCACGCGGTCGATCTCCTCGTCCACCACGGCAGCGTCGGTCGCGGTCGCGCCGGAGACGGCGCGCTTGAGCTCCGCGACGGGGTCGCTGCGGTAGGCCGGCAGCCCTTCGACGACGTCGTCGAGCAGGATCTTCCACAGCAGCGACTGCCGCCGCCGCCGCAGGTACATCTTCCGCTCGTACGCCGGGAGCTGATCGGTGCGGTAGAGGTGGTTCTGATATTCGAGGTAGCGCTGCATCGTGTCGTCGTAGGCGTCGGCGACGGCCTGCACCACGCTCGTGTCGGTGCCCTTCGACCGCGTCACGACGTGGTTGGCGTCGTACTTCGTCCAGTCGTTCGTGAGGATCTCGATCCCGTAGTCGGCGGCGCGCTCGCGCACCTCGGAGCCCGGGAAGGGCGCGAGGATGTGGAAGCCGTAGAGCGAGCCGAACTCCTGGTGCAGCTCGTTCGCGAAGGCGACCGTCTGCCGCAGCGTCTCCTCCGTCTCGCCGGGAAGGCCGATGATGAACGACGCGAGCGCGCTGATTCCGGCGTCCTGCGTCATCCGCATCGCCTCCTTCACGAGGTGAAGGTTCGACTTCTTCTTGACGAGATCGAGGATCTCCTGACTCCCACTCTCGACGCCGAAGCAGATCGCCTGGCATCCGGCCTTCGCCATCGTCTCGACGATCTCGGGCGTGATCGTGTCGACGCGCGAGAAGGCGTTCCACCGGATGCCGGTGTTGCGGCGAACGAGCTCGTCGCAGACGGCGAGGAAGTGCTTGCGGTAGAGCGTGAAGAGATCGTCCTCGATCGTGATCTCGGTGAATCCGAGTCCCGAGAGGCTCTCGATCTCGTCGACGCACAGCGACGGCGTGCGGTAGCGAACCGCGCGGCCCGTCCACTGCGGCGCCGAGCAGAAGACGCACGAGTACGGGCAGCCCCGGCTCGTGATCACGCTCGCATGGCTGTCGAACGCGAGGTAGCGGGCGAGCGGGACGAGGTCTCGGGCCGGGTTCGGGATCGCGTCGAGATCTCCCGGCGCGCCGCGGCCGGCCGTCCTCACGATGCGGTCCGTTCCCGGCTCGCGCAGGGCGAGCCCGGCGACGTCGCGCAGATCCGTCCCGCGCTCGAGCGCGCGGGCGAGGTCGATCATCGTGTGCTCGCCCTCGCCGATCGCGATGTAGTCGAGCGCCGGGAGGTCGCGGAACGATCCTTCGATCTCGAACGAGACGTGGTGGCCGCCCATCACGATCGGGACCCGCTCGTCGCACTTGCGGACGACCTCGGCGATCGCCGACGCGATGTGATGGTTGAGCGTCACCGACGTGATGCCGACCAGGTCCGGCCGAAGGCGCGCCATCCTCCGCTCGATCTTGTCGGGCGTCGTCCGCGCGAGGAGCAGGTCGAGGATCTCGACCTCGTGCCCCTCGGCGCGGAGCGCGGCCGCGAGATACGGCAGCGTCACCAGCAGCCGCGGAAACTCCTCGAACGGATACGACGGATT
>JAYRMX010000270.1:0-3593 GCA_041912475.1 Myxococcota bacterium | reverse complement strand
TCGTGCGCCCGCACGAGCGCACGCTCGCCGGGCCGAAGGCCGACCGGCTCGAGATGCTGCGCGCCACGCGCGCGAACCTCTCGATCGTGTTCCTGCTCTACGAAGACCGCGAGAACGTGCTCGCCGGAGCGCTCGCGAGCGGCTTCGCGGGCGGGCCGCTCGGCGTCGCGCAGGACGGCGGCGGGGTCGAGCACGCGCTCGGCCGCATCGGCGACCCGAACGCGCAGCAGGCGATCGCGCGCTTTCTCGAAGGGCGCCCGGTCGTGATCGCCGACGGGCACCACCGCTACGAGACGGCCCTCGCCTACCGCGACGAGCGGCGCGCGCAGGAGCCGGGCGCCGGCCCCGAGGCCCCGTTCGAGTTCACGCTCGCGTACTTCGCGAACGCCTACGCCGAAGGAACGCTCCTGCTCCCGATCCACCGCGTCGTGAAGCGCGGCCCGGCGCCCGCCGACGCCGCGTGGCGCGAGCGGCTTCCGGGCTGGCAGGTTCGACACGTTACGGTGTCGGATCCGGCGGCGCTGCCCGCGCTCCTCGCCGAGCATCTCGCGCCGCTCGGCCGCCGGCCGTGCTTCGCGGCCGACGACGGCTCGGGAACGCTTCGCATCTTCTGGCGCGAGGCCTCTCCCGAGGAGCTCTCGATCCGCGTCCTGCACCGCGAGGTGGTGGAGGGCGTCTTCGGCCTCGGCGAAGCGGCCGTGCGCGAGGGCGCGCTCGACGACCCGAAGGACGTCGGGAGCGCGGCGGCGGCCGTGCGCGCGGGCCGCGGCGCCGTGGCGCTGTACTTGAACCCGCTCGCGCCCGAGGACGTCTTCCGGGTGACCGGCGCCGGCGAGGTGCTGCCGCAGAAGTCGACCTTCTTCCTGCCGAAGCTTCCCACGGGCCTCGTCTTTCGCACCTTCGAGGAGCCGGCGTGAGACGCCCCGGCAAGCGCCGCACGCGCCCCGAAGCCCTCGGCGCGCTCGTTCCGGCGCTGCTCGACGATCTCGGCTTCGACGCGATGCGAACGCTCACGCGAATCGGCGAGCAATGGGAGGCGATCGCCGGCGCCGACGCCGCCTCGCACGTGCGGCCGTCGGCGATCCGCGGCGAGACGCTCGAGGTCGACGCCGATTCGAGCGTCTGGGTGCAGACGCTGCGGCTGCGCTCGCCGCAGATCCTCGCGCGCCTCGCGGCCGAGCTCGGGCCGCAGGCCCCGCGCGCGCTGTGGGTCCGAATCGGCGGCCGGCCGGAGTAGAGGAAGATCCGCGCGCCGCGACCGCGCGTGGGCGGCGCCGCGCCGCTCAGCGCGCGGGCTGGGCGAGGAAGCCGGGGATCTCCTCGCGCATGCGCGAGAGGTTCTGGCTCGAGTTGAAGGACGGGTCTCGTTCGAGCCGCGCCTCGAGCGCCGAGATCCGGGCGCGCACGGCCGGAGAAAACGAGGCCCCGGCCGCCTCTGCGCCCCCCTGCCGGTACGAGTCGACGTGCTTCTGCGCGCCGGCGCCCGACTCGCGCATGATCTCGAGGGCGATCGCGACGAGCTCCTTCTGCGCCCACGCCGGATAGCGTTGCAGCCAGTCCTCGACGGCGGCGGCGTCGGGGCTCCCGGCCGCGTTCTCGCGGCGCGCGTCGGGGTCGTTGAGAAATCGCTCGAGCTCGCCGAGCGCCGCCTCGTCGTCGGCCGACTGCGCGCGGACTGCGGGCGCCGCGGGGAGCGCGAGGGCGAGAACGCAGCAGGCGAGGGCACGGCGCATGGGCGGGCCTCCTCGGCCCGTGTGTCCCCGTGTCGGAGCGACATCGAGCAGCCTTGACGGCCGGTGGCCGCGGCATTGCCCGCCGGGCAAAGGCGGCGCAGCGGCGGCGCCCGGGCGGGCCTCTCGAAGGCCTCGCCGCGTGCGCCGTCCGGGGGCATCGGCTCGCTGGGCGGCCTTGCCGCACGATTCTTGCGTCCGTCTTGCCACAAACCTGCCGCTCGATGCCACAACCCTGTACCGAACCTTCCTTCGACCGGCGTAGGGCGGTTCGGGCGGAACGCCCGACAGGCCCGCGGCCGCCGGGTGGTCTCGGTTGCTGCAAGAGCTCGGCTCTCTGGAGGAATTCTCATGCTTCGGATCTCGCTCCTGATCGCCTCGGTTGCTCTCGCCACGCTCTCTGCGCCGGCCGGCGCGACACCCATCGCCTTCCACTTCACCGCGAGCCAGACCAGCGCGCAGACGCCGGGCGGCCTCGCGTCGCTCGCGGCGCCGTTCCCCAGCATCACCGGCACGTTCGGGTACGACACGGCGGTCGCGGCCTCGACGTCTCACGCGAACGACGCCTCCTATCCGACGGGTGCGGTGGGGGTCGACCAGTTCGACGTGAGCACGGGAGCATTCTCGGCGCCGATCACGGTCTTCGTCGTCGCGAGCGCCCCCAGCAACCTCGACGTCCTCCAGGTTGCGTCGGGCGGCTCCGTCGCCGGGTTGGCGCCGGGCACCTACGACCTCGTCAGCCTCGCGTTCCACGGTCCGCACGTCACGCTCGCGAGCCCCGCCTTGCCGCTCAGCGTCAGCCTCGTCCCGGGTGTCTTCGACGGAAGCGTCGCATTCCAGCGCTTCCAGATCGGTGCCGCTGGCGGCTTCACGTTCCTCGGAGCGACGAGCTACAGCCTCACGAAGGTGGAGGCGGCCGCCGTGCCGGAGCCCGCGTCGCTCGCCCTCATCGGTCTCGGCCTGGCGGGACTCGGCGCCATCCGCCGCCGGAGCTAGTCGTCTCCGAGAATGCTGAGGCCGCGACCGTACGGATTGTTCGGGCTGTCGGGGGCATAGGGGCTGCCGGCGCCGAACTGGTTGTTGATGCTGTCGGGCGAGTATGGGCTGCCGTAGCGGCCGTACGGGTTCGACACGGATTCCGGGTCGTAGGGGTTCGCGCTCAGCTTGCCGTGATAGCGGCCCTTGCTGTCGTAGAGCTTCGGCGCGTCGGTGGCGTACGGGTTCGTCGCGCTGCGAGGGCTGTAGGGGCTTCCGTACGTGCCGTAGGGATTGTTGACGCCGTCGGCGCGATAGGGGCTTCCCGCGCCGTAGGGGTTCGCGGTCGAGCGCGGGTCGTACGGGTTGCTGCTGAGATTGCCGAGATAGCGCTGCGCGTGCGCCTCGCCGGCAACGAGCGCGAGAACGATCGCGGCGGATCGGACCAGCCTCATGCTGCGACCTCCAGCGTGATGATGGCGCGAACGCTTCTTCTCCGCGAGCGGCGGGCGCCGCGCGGTGCCGGTCGAAGCCGGCCTCGCGGCCGGCGCTGCCGCCTCCCCGAGCCGCCGCGCGCTACAGGTCGTCGACGGGCGGATCGGACGCGAGCCAGTGGAGCTCGCTGTCGTTCATGAACTGCACCGACCACGGCGTCTCGGCGCCTTCCCAGGTGCGAAAGTTCTTCACGGTCGCCCACAGGCCGAGCAGGCTCGCCTGCGACGGGTCGGCGTGGACCGCGGCGATGCGCTGCATCAGGTCGGGCGGCCGGTCGGGGACGGCTTCGAGAACGCGGAGCAGCCACTTGTGGTACGGGTACAGCCGCTCGTTGTGCGCGAGGATCAGGCGGCTGCCGAAGAGCACGGTACGCGCGACGGCCATGCCGCGCAG
>JAYRMX010000269.1:0-20801 GCA_041912475.1 Myxococcota bacterium | reverse complement strand
CGCCGGCGAAGCCGCTGCGCCAGCCGCGCAGGAGACGCCGGCGCCCGCCGGCGCGCCGGCTGCGGCAGCGCCCGGGCGCCCGGCTCCCGACGCGGCGCCGCGTCGGGGCGGCCCGGCCGCGCCGGTGACACCGCAGAGCGTCGCATCGGCACCGGCCGCGCGAACGCGATTCGCGGTGCAGGTGGGCGCGTTCGCGCAGTCGGCCGAAGCCGAGAAGCTCGAGGCCGAGCTGCGGCGAAAGGGCCTTCCCGTCTACGTGCAGCCCGCGACCGGCGCGCGCGACTCGCGCTGGCGCGTTCGGGTGGGCCCGCTCGCGACGCGCGACGAGGCCGACCGCGTCGCCGCGAGGCTCAAGACGCAGGACAAGCTTCCCGTCTGGGTCCTCGAAGAGAGCGGCTGAGCCGGCCGCCCCGATGCGATTCCTGGTCACCGGATCGGGCGGGCAGCTCGGCATCTGCCTCGTGCGGAAGATCGGCGCGAGTGCGGGACACGTGCTCGCCGCGGCGCCGGGCCACGCGCAGCTCGACGTCGCCGACCGCGCCGCCGTTCGCGCGGCGCTCGACGCCGCGCGCCCCGACGCCGTCGTGAATGCGGCCGCATTCACGTGGGTCGACCGCTGCGAGACCGAGCGCGAGCTCGCGTGGCGCATCAACGCGGAGGCTCCCGGCCTGCTGGCGCAGGAGTGCGCCGCGCGCGGGATCCGGCTCGTTCACGTCTCGACCGACTACGTCTTCGACGGTGAGGCGAGGCGCCCCTACACCGAGGAGGATCCGGTGTCCCCGCGCACCGAGTACGGGCGCGGCAAGCTCGAGGGCGAGCGCCGCGTGGGCGACGCGATGCCCGGCGCGCTCGTCGTCCGGACGAGCTGGGTCTTCGGCCCGGGGCGCAACTTCATCGCGACGATGCTGGGGGCCGCGGATCGGCGGCGGGCCGAGGGCGGCGAGGCGCCGCTGCGCGTCGTCGACGACCAGTTCGGGTCGCCGACCTACGCCGGCGACCTCGCGAGCTGGATTCTGCTGCTGGTGGAGGGCGAGGCCCGCGGCCTCTATCATCTGGCCAACCGTGGCGTCGCCACGTGGTGGGAGGTTGCGCGGGAGGCCCTCGACCTCGCGGGCTTTCGCGAGGTGCCGATCGAGCGGGTCGGCACGGGCGAGTTTCCGCGGCCCGCGCCGCGTCCGGCCTACTCCGCCCTCGGCTGCGCAAAGGCGGACGCCGCGGGCGTGGTCCGCCGCGGCTGGCGAGCGGCGCTCGCGGCCTATCTCGCGTCGGACGATACGCCGCTTCGGACCATCGGGGAGAAACCATGACGCTGGGGCCGTTTCCGAAGCGCGTTCTCGTGACCGGAGGCGCGGGCTTCATCGGGTCGCACCTGTGCGAGCGCCTGCTCGAAGCGGGGAGCGAGGTGCTGGTCTTCGACAACCTGCTCACCGGGCGGATGGACAACATCGCGCACCTGCTCGGCCACCCGCGCTTCTCGTACGACCACTACGACGTCACCAACTACCTCTACGTCTCGGGCGGCCTCGACGCGATCCTTCACTTCGCGTCGCCGGCGAGCCCGGCCGACTTCGAGCGTCTCCCGATCCAGATCCTCAAGGTGGGCTCGCTCGGAACGCACAAGGCGCTCGGCCTCGCCAAGGCCAAGCGCGCGCGCTTCCTGCTCGCGAGCACGTCCGAGTGCTACGGCGACCCGGAGGTGAATCCGCAGCCCGAGAGCTACTGGGGTCACGTGAATCCCATCGGGATCCGCGGCGTCTACGACGAGGCCAAGCGCTTCGCCGAAGCGATGACGATGGCGTACCACCGGCACCACGGCGTCGACGTCCGCATCGTCCGAATCTTCAACACGTTCGGTCCGCGAATGCAGATCCGCGACGGGCGCGCGATCCCGAACTTCTTCCATCAGGCGATCGAGGGCGATCCGATCACCGTCTATGGCGACGGGTCGCAGACGCGGTCGTTCTGCTACGTCGACGACCTCGTCGAGGGCATCCTTCGGCTGCTTCGCTGCGGCCACGTCGGCCCGGTGAACATCGGCAATCCGAACGAGATGTCGCTGCTCGAGATGGCGAAGAAGATCGTCGAGATCACGGGCAGCAAGAGCGAGATCGTCCACCGGCCGCTCCCGCCGGACGACCCGAAGGTGCGGCGGCCCGACATCACGCTCGCACGCCGCGTCCTCGACGGCTGGGAGCCGAAGGTGAGCGTTTCCGACGGGCTCGTCCGCACGCGCGACTACTTCGCCGAGGCGCTGGCGCGGGAGGCGAAGGCAAAGACGTGACCGACCCCCGGCGCATCCGCAACTTCTGCATCATCGCGCACATCGATCACGGCAAGAGCACGCTCGCCGATCGGCTGCTCGAGGCGACGCGATCGCTCACGGCGCGCGAGATGCGCGCCCAGTTCCTCGACAAGATGGATCTCGAGCGCGAGCGCGGGATCACGATCAAGGCGCAGACCGCGCGCATGCGCTGGACCGCCCGCGACGGCGAGGAGTACGTCCTCAATCTCATCGATACGCCCGGGCACGTCGACTTCTCCTACGAGGTGTCGCGCGCGCTTCAGGCGTGCGAGGGCGCCGTGCTGGTGGTCGACGCCTCGCAGGGAATCGAGGCGCAGACGCTCGCGAACGCGTACCTCGCGGTCGACGCCGGGCTCGAGATCCTTCCCGTCTGCAACAAGATCGACCTTCCGGCAGCGGACCCCGAGCGCGTGGCGCAGGAGGTCGAGGACGTGATCGGCCTTCCGGCCGAGGACGTTCTCCCGATCTCGGCGAAGGAGGGAACGAACGTCCCGGATCTGCTCGAGCGCATCGTCGCGCGCGTTCCGCCGCCCACCGGCGACGCGGACGGCCCCGCGCGCGCGCTCGTCTTCGACGCCTGGTTCGACCCGTACGTCGGCGTCGCTGCCCTGGTGCGCGTGAAGGACGGCGCGCTCCGCAAGGGAATGGGCGTCCGCTTCATGGCGACGAAGCAGGACCACGAGATCACCGAGCTCGACGTCATCGACCCGCACCCGCGAAAGGTCGAATCGCTCGGCGTCGGCGAGGTGGGGATCGTGATCGCGGGCGTGAAGTCGCTCGCCGACATCAAGATCGGGGACACCATCACGGGAAGCGCGCGGCCGGCGCAGGAGCCGCTACCGGGCTTCCGTGAGGTGAAGCCGATGGTCTTCGCCGGGCTCTACCCCGTCGACGCCGATGACTACGAGGGCCTCAAGACCGCGCTCGAGAAGCTGAAGCTCAACGACGCGTCGTTCACGTACGAGCCCGAGTCGAGCGCCGCGCTGGGCTTCGGCTTCCGCTGCGGCTTCCTCGGCTTCCTGCACGCCGAGATCGTCCAGGAGCGGCTCGAGCGCGAGTACTCGCTGTCGCTCATCACGACGGCGCCGACCGTTCGCTATCGGGTGGTCAAGACCGACGGCACGAGGCTCGAGATCGAGACGCCCGCGGCGCTCCCGCCGCCGACCGAGATCGAGCGCGTCGAAGAGCCCGTGATCCTCGCGACGATCCACGTTCCCGCCGAGTTCGTCGGCGCCGTCCTCGCGCTGTGTCAGGATCGCCGGGGCGTGCAGCGCGACATGGCGCAGCACGGCGCACGTGTGCAGGTGCGCTACGAGCTGCCGCTCAACGAGGTCGTCATCGACTTCCACGACCGGCTCAAGTCGGCGACGCGCGGCTACGGGTCGTTCGACTACGAGCTGCTCGGCTACCGCCCGGCCGACCTCGTGAAGCTCGACATCCTCGTGAACGGCGACGGCGTCGACGCGCTCTCGCTGATCGTTCACCGCGACAAGGCGCACGCGCGGGGTAGCGAGCTCGCGTCGAAGCTCAAGGAGTTCATTCCCCGGCAGATGTTCGACGTCGCGATCCAGGCGGCGATCGGCTCGAAGATCGTCGCGCGAACCACGGTGAAGGCGCTGCGCAAGAACGTCACCGCGAAGTGCTACGGCGGCGACATCACGCGGAAGCGAAAGCTGCTCGAAAAGCAGAAGGAAGGAAAGAAGCGCATGAAGCGCGTCGGCTCGGTCGAGATCCCGCAGGAGGCCTTCCTGGCCGCGCTGCGCCTGGGCGAGAGTTGAGCGCGAAGGCGGGCCCTGCGGCCGAGCGGAAGGCGGCGGACGACGCGACGGCGCGCAGCGGGCTGCGCGCGGCGTGGGACCAGGGCGGGACGCTCGTCGTCGCCGTGCTCGTCGCGCTCGGCATCCGCGCGTGCGTGATCGAGCCGTTCCGCATCCCGTCGAGCTCGATGTTTCCGACGCTTCTCATCGGCGACCATCTGTTCGTGAACAAGCTCGCCTACGGCGCGAGGATCCCGTTCACGAACCTGCACCTCCCGGCGCTGCGCGATCCGCAGCGCGGCGACGTCGTCGTCTTCGACGTGGCGCGAAACGGGTCGGGGATCGTCCCGGCCGACCGCAGACCGGACCTTCCCCGCGACACCTTCATCAAGCGCATCGTCGGGATGCCGGGAGACCGCGTCGAGGTTCGCGGCGGCGTGCTGAGCATCAACGGCGAGGTCGTTCCGAACCGGCCGCTCCCCGAGAAGTTCGTCGACGAGAACGGGCGAAGGCTCGACGAGGCGCTCGAGAACCTCGGCGGCGTCGAGCACGGCATCCTCGATCTTCCGGGAGCGCCGGGCCTCGATCTTCGCGCGACGACGATCGAGCCGGGGCGCTATCTCATGATGGGCGACAACCGCGACAACTCGCGCGACAGCCGCGAGTGGGGAACGATCACCCGCAACGAGATGCGCGGCCCGGCGATGTTCCTCTACTGGTCGTGGGACTCCGAGACCAAGAGCTGGCTCCAGATGCTGAGCCCGCTCACGTGGTGGGATCTTCTCGCCCACCGCATGCGCTGGGGGCGAATCGGGGACTGGGTGCACTGAGGCGGGCCGCGGCGCGCGCCGGGAGGTCAATCGACCAGCTCGGCCGCGTCGCCGACCGAGACGGCGCCCGGCTCGAGCACCTTCGCGTAGACGCCGATCTCGTGGCCGGCGTCGCGGACGACGGCGCGCATGAGCGCGGAGTCTTCGGGGAGATCGTCGAAGCCGCGCGTGATCATGACGCAGCGCGGGCACCCGGCGGTGGCCTCGACGAGCGCGCCGCCGATTCGGAGGCGGCGGCCGACCCAGCCCGGCTCGGCGTAGCCGTCGAAGCCGGCGGGCGTGTCGATCACGAAGTTGGGACGGAAGCGGCGCACGTCGACGCGAGAGGCCGGCGCGGCGACCTGCAACCGGCGCAGCGTGGCGGTGGTGAGGAGCAGGATCGGAAACGCGTCGAAGTACGTTCCGGGGGGCGACTCGTACTGGAGCAGGTCGCGCGGGAATGCCGAGAAGTTGGGAAGCGGCTCTCCGGGGTCGAGCGCGAAGACCGACCGCAGCTCGGTGAGCACGTCGCTGTGCGTGGGCTTGCCGCGCCGGTAGTGGTCGAGGCAGTCGGCCGGAAGGAGCGGCCAGAGCGTCACGGGCTGGCCGAGCGCGGTGCCGAGGCGCTCGGCGGCGTCTGCGGCGTCGGCCGCGAAGCACTCGCCGCTCGGGAGCGTGATTTCGGGAGCTCCCGTTTCCGGAGCGCCGCCGAGGCGGGCCTTGCAGCGCATCAGCGGAGCGATCTTCTTGGCGCCCCGGATCCCTCCACGCACCTCGTCGCGTACGGCCCAGATCCGGTCTCCCGGAAGGCCTCGCTCTTCGACGGCCGTGCATTCGAGGGTCTCGCCTCCCATCGACTTCACGGGGTAGCGCCAGATCTCGCGGATGCGCCCGAGCTGCATGCGGTCCTCCGTCGAGGGACCCTCTCACGCTCGCACAGGCCGGCCGGCTTCGCTTGACGCTGCGACGGGCGGCCGGGTATCCTGCGGCCCGATCGAGTCCTTTTAATTCCGTCCGGCGAGGCGGAGAAAGGTCGGGCGTGGCAAGGCCCCCCAGCAGCGTGCAGCCCGCCGCGGGCGAGGTCGCGAGCGCCTCCGGCCCGGGCGACCGGGTCGTCCTCGACGACGCCGCGATCCGCCGGGCGCTCGTGCGCATCTCTCACGAGATCCTCGAGCGCAACGAGGGAGCCGGCGACCTCTACCTCGTCGCGATCCCGAACGGCGGCGTTCCGCTCGCGCGCCAGATCGCGGCGAACCTGCGCGAGATCGCGAGCCTCGATCTCCCGGTCGGGATCCTCGACACGACGCTCTACCGCGACGACCTCTCGCGCCGCGGCGAGCGGCCGCCGCTGCGCCACACGGAGATGCCTTCGGCCGTCGACGACCGCATCGTCGTCCTCGTCGACGACGTCGCGAGCACCGGCCGCACGATCCGCGCCGCGATGGACGCGCTCATGGACTTCGGACGTCCACGAGCGGTGCAGGTCGTCGCGCTCGTCGATCGCGGGCACCGTGAGCTTCCGATCCGCATCGACTACGTCGGCAAGAACATCCCGACGGCGAGCAGCGAGCGGGTCGTCCTGCGCGGGCGCGGCGCGAGCCTCGAGTCGCCGCTCGAGGTGCGCGTCGAGGCGGGGAGGGGCGAGTCGTGATCGGGCGTGACCTTCTCGGCATCGAGGACCTCGCACGCGACGATCTCGAGCGCATCCTCGAGACCGCGCGGCACATGCAGGAGGTCGGGCTGCGCGAGGTGAAGCGCGTTCCGACGCTGCGCGGGCGAACGATCATCAACCTCTTCTTCGAGTCTTCGACGCGGACGCGGACGAGCTTCGAAATCGCCGGAAAGCGCCTCTCCGCCGACGTCATCAACTTCTCGGCCGAGAGCTCCAGCCTGTCGAAGAGCGAGTCGATCCTCGACACGGCGCGCACCCTCGATGCGATGGCGCCCGACGCCGTGATCGTTCGTCACAAGGTGGCCGGTGTCCCGAAGCGCATCGCCGACGTCCTCGACGCGCCGGTGATCAATGCCGGCGATGGGGCGCACGAGCACCCGACGCAGGCTCTCCTCGATCTGTTCACGGTCCTTCAGGAGAAAGGCAGGATCGACGGCCTCACGGTGACGATCGTCGGCGACATCCTGCACTCGCGCGTCGCGCGCTCGAACGTCTACGGCTTCCGCAAGCTCGGCGCCGACGTGCGGGTGGTGGGGCCGCCGACGCTGCTTCCGGACGGCGTCGAGGCCCTCGGCGTGAAGGCGTACAGCTCGCTGCGCGAGGGGCTCGACGGCGCGGACGTCGTGATGGCGCTGCGCATCCAGAACGAGCGGCTGCAGGGCGCGTACGTCCCGAGCGTTCGCGAGTACTCCGCGGCGTGGGGGCTCGACCGCGCGAAGCTCCGCTTCGCGAAGGAAGACGCGATCGTGATGCACCCGGGGCCGATCAACCGCGGTGTCGAGATCTCGCACGACCTCGCCGACCGCCGCCCGAGCGTGATCCTCGACCAGGTGCGAAACGGGGTCGCGGTGCGGATGGCCGTGCTGTACCTGCTCGCGGGCCGCGCGCAGCCCGCACACGGAGTCTAGGGCATGAGCCGAATCCTGATCCGCGGAGGGCGAGTCCTCGACCCGGCGACGGGCCGGGACGAGTTCGCGGACGTTCTGATCGAGGACGGGAAGGTCGCCGCCATCGGCGCAGGCCTCGGCGCGCCCGGCGCCGCTGTGATCGACGCCGCGGGCTGCTGGGTCGCTCCCGGCTTCGTCGATCTGCACGCGCACCTTCGCGAGCCCGGGCAGGAGTACAAGGAAGACATCGCGTCGGGCGGGCGCTCGGCCGTCGCGGGCGGCTTCACCACGGTGTGCTGCATGGCGAACACGCATCCCGTGAACGACGACCCGGCCGTCACCGACTACATCCTCGACCGCGCGCGGCAGGACTCTCCGGCGCGGGTGCTGCCGATCGCCGCGGCGACGCGCGGCCTCGAAGGCAAGGTGATGACCGAGATGGGCGCGCTGCAGAAGGCGGGCGCGGTGGCGTTCAGCGACGACGGCAGGACGCTGATGGACGGCGCCGTGATGCGTCGCGTTCTCGAGTACGCGCGGATGATCGGAGCGCCCGTGAGCGTTCACGCCGAGGACCGGCACCTGGTCGGGCAGGGCGTCGTGAACGAGGGGCCGGTCGCGACGCGCCTCGGCCTTCCGGGAAGCCCCGCCGTCGCCGAAACCGTGCTCGTTGCGCGTGACCTCCTGCTCGCCGAGCTGACGGGCGCTCACCTTCACATCGCGCACGTCTCGACGGCAGGGGCGGTCGAGCTGATCCGCTCCGCGCGCGAGCGCGGCGTCCACGTGACGGCCGAGGTGACGCCGCACCACCTGACGCTCACCGACGAAGCGACGCTCGGCTACGACACGAACACCAAGATGGCGCCGCCGCTGCGCTCGGCGGCGGACGTCGCGGCGTGCCGGCAGGGCCTCGTCGAGGGCGTGATCGACGCCATCGCGACCGACCACGCGCCGCATGCGCCGCACGAGAAGGACGTCGAGTTCACCGCGGCGCCGCCCGGCGTCCTCGGCTTCGAGACCGCCTTCCCGGTCGTCATGGATCTCGTTCGCGCCGGCGAGATCGAGCCGATCGAGCTCGTTCGGCGGCTCTCGACGACACCGGCGCGGATCGTGCGGCAACGGCTCGGAACGCTCGCCGCGGGCGCGGGCGCCGACGTCGTCGTCCTCGACCCCGAGCGCGAGTGGGTCTACGAGCCGATGAAGGGCTGGTCGAAGAGCCACAACTCGCCGTGGGCGGGGCGGCCGATGCGCGGCCGGGCCATTGCAACGATCGTCGGCGGCCGGCTGGTCTACGACGTCGAGCGCGGAGTGCTCGTTCCGTGACGGCGCGAAGGCCCCCGCCGCAGCCGGCGACGCTCGCGCTCGCCGACGGAACCGTCTACCGCGGGACTGCATTCGGAGCCGTGCGCGTCGCGTCGGGCGAGGTCTGCTTCAACACCAGCATGACCGGGTATCAGGAGATCGTGACCGATCCCTCCTACGCCGGGCAGATCGTGACGATGACCTATCCCGAAATCGGGAACGTCGGCGCGACGCCCGAGGACGACGAATCGGCGCGGCCGTTTCTGGCGGGATTCGTCGTGAAGGAGCTCTTCCACGAGCCGTCGAACTGGCGCGCGCGCGAGCCCTTCGAGGCGCTCCTGCAGCGGCACGGCGTCCCCGGGATCGCCGGGCTCGACACCCGCGCGCTCGTCCGGCGGATCCGCGACCACGGCTTCCAGACGGGCGTTCTCTCGACCGACCCGCGCCAGCAGGATCCGGGCGCGCTCGTCGCCCGCGCGAAGAGCGCGCCGACGCTCGACGGGCGCGACCTCGTCGCCGAGGTGACGTGCGCTGCGCCGTACGCGTGGACCGGGGGCGCGTGGTCGGGAATCGCCGGTCAGCTCCCGCGCGCGCCGCGCCCCGAGCCTCGCCTTCGCATCGTCGCGTACGACTTCGGCGTGAAGCGCAACATCCTTCGCCTGCTCGTCGAGCAGGGCTTCGACGTCACCGTGGTGCCGGCGACGACGCCGGCCGACGAGGCGCTCGCCCGCGGTGTCGACGGCGTCTTCCTCTCGAACGGCCCCGGCGATCCTGCCGCCGTCGCGAAGGCGCCCGAGATCGTTCGCGAGATCGCGAGCCGCGACGTTCCGATCTTCGGCATCTGCCTCGGCCACCAGATTCTCGGCCTCGCGCTCGGCGGCCGCACACGCAAGCTCAAGTTCGGTCATCACGGCGGAAACCAGCCCGGGCAGGACGTCCACACGGGCAAGGTCGCGATCTGCGCGGAGAACCACGGCTACGCGGTCGAAGCCGACTCGCTCGCGCAGGCCGGCGAGGCGGTCGAGATCACGCACCGGAACCTGAACGACGGCACCGTCGAAGGCCTCGCGCACGCGCGCCGGCCGCTCTTCTCCGTCCAGTATCACCCGGAGGCCTCGCCCGGCCCCCACGACGCGTCGTACTTCTTCCGGCGCTTTCGCGAGCTCGTCGCGCGCCGCAAGGCGGGCGAGCGCGTGAGCGGCGCCGAAATCGCGCGAGGAGCCTAGCCGTCCGTGCCGAAGCGAACCGACATCCATACGGTCTTCGTGATCGGCTCGGGCCCGATCGTGATCGGCCAGGCCTGCGAGTTCGACTACTCGGGAACGCAGGCGTGCAAGGCGCTTCGCGAAGAGGGCTACCGCGTCGTCCTCCTCAACTCGAACCCGGCGACGATCATGACCGACCCCGAGACGGCGGACCGGACGTACGTCGAGCCGATGACGGTCGAGGCCGTCGAGAAGATCCTCGCGCGTGAGAAGCCCGACGCGCTGCTGCCGACGATCGGCGGGCAGACGGCGCTCAACCTCGCGGTCGAGCTCGCCGAACGCGGCGTTCTCGAGCGGCACGGCGTCGAGCTGATCGGCGCACGCCTCGGCGCGATCCTCAAGGCCGAGGACCGCAATCTGTTCCGCGACGCGATGCGCAAGATCGGCCTCGCGGTTCCGATCTCCGGCTACGCGCACTCTCTCGAGGAGGCGCGCGAGATCGTGAAGGAGACGGGGATTCCCGCGATCATCCGCCCGAGCTTCACGCTCGGCGGCGCGGGCGGGAGCGTCGCGTACCGCGCCGAGGAGTACGAAGCGCTCGTCGCGTGGGCGCTCCAGCAGTCGCCGCGGCACGAGTGCCTCATCGAGCAGAGCGTCCTCGGCTGGAAGGAGTACGAGCTCGAGGTGATGCGCGACCGTGCGGACAACGTCGTCATCGTCTGCTCGATCGAGAACTTCGACCCGATGGGCGTGCACACGGGAGACTCGATCACCGTGGCGCCCGCGCAGACGCTCACCGACAAGGAATATCAGGCGATGCGCGACGCCGCGATCGCGATCATCCGCGAGATCGGCGTCGACACGGGCGGCTGCAACATCCAGTTCGCGGTCGATCCGGCGACGGGCGAGATCGTCGTCGTCGAGATGAACCCGCGGGTCTCGCGGTCGTCGGCGCTCGCGTCGAAGGCCACCGGCTTCCCGATCGCGAAGATCGCCGCGCGGCTCGCCGTGGGCTTCACGCTCGACGAGATCCGCAACGACATCACGCGCGAGACGCCGGCGTGCTTCGAGCCGACGATCGACTACGTGGTGACCAAGGTCCCGCGCTTCACGTTCGAGAAGTTCCCGAAGGCCGACAGCCGCCTCACGACGCAGATGAAGTCGGTCGGCGAGGTGATGGCGATCGGCCGGACGTTCAAGGAGAGCCTGCACAAGGCGCTGCGCTCGCTCGAGATCGGACACGCGGGGCTCGAGCGGCCCGCGCTGCCGCCGGGAGAGGACGGCGAGAAGGCGCTCTGGGAGCAGATCGACGTCGCGAGGCCCGGGCGCCTCTGGGCGCTCGCCGAGGCGCTTCGCCGCGGTGCGAGCGTCGAGGAGGTGTACCGGCGCTCGGCGATCGATCCGTGGTTTCTCGGCAACCTGCGCGAGCTGGTCGAGATGGAGGCCGACCTCGAGGCGGCCGCGCCAGACGAGCGCGTGCAGTGGCTGCGCCCCGCGAAGCAGGCGGGCTTCTCCGACCGCCGCCTCGCGGCGCTCTGGAGGATGCGCGAGGACGAGGTCCGCGGGCTTCGCCATGCGAGCGGCGTGCGCCCCGTGTACAAGCGCGTCGACACCTGCGGCGCCGAATTCGAGGCGTTCACGCCGTACCTCTACTCGACGTACGAGCAGGAGTGCGAAGCGGCGCCGACCTCGCGTCGTAAGATCATGATTCTCGGCGGCGGGCCGAACCGGATCGGACAGGGAATCGAGTTCGACTACTGCTGCGTCCACGCCGTCTTCGCGCTTCGCGAGGCCGGGTTCGAGACGCTCATGGTGAACTGCAATCCCGAGACGGTGTCGACCGATTACGACACCGCCGACCGGCTCTACTTCGAGCCGCTCACGCTCGAGGACGTGATCGAGATCCACGATCGAGAGAAGCCCGAGGGCGTGATCGTGCAGTTCGGCGGGCAGACGCCGCTGCGGCTCGCCGTTCCGCTCGAGCGCGCGGGCATTCGGATCCTCGGGACACCACCCGACGCCATCGACCGCGCCGAGGACCGCGAGCGCTTCGACGCGCTCCTCGAGAAGCTCGCGCTGCGGCGTCCTCCCGGCGGCGTCGCTCGCAGCGAGGCGGAGGCCGAGGCCGTCGCCGCGCGGATCGGATACCCGGTCCTCGTGCGGCCGTCTTACGTGCTCGGCGGCCGCGCCATGGAGATCGTCTACGACGTCGCATCGCTGCGCGACTACATGCGCTTCGCGGTGAAGGCGTCGCCCGAGCATCCGGTCCTCGTCGACCGCTTCCTCGCCGACGCGACCGAGGTCGACGTGGACGCGGTGGCGGACGGCGAGCGTGTGGTGATCGGCGGCATCATGGAGCACATCGAGGAGGCCGGGATCCACTCGGGCGACAGCGCCTGCTCGCTCCCGCCGTACTCGCTGCCGAAGGCGGTGATCGACGAGATCCTCGTCTCGACGCGGCGGCTCGCGCTCGAGCTCGGCGTGAAGGGCCTCATGAACGTCCAGTACGCCGTGAAGGACGGCGAGCTCTACGTGATCGAGGTGAACCCGCGCGCGTCGCGGACCGTTCCGTTCGTGTCGAAGGCGATCGGCCGGCCGCTCGCGAAGATCGCCGCGCTGGTGATGGCCGGGAGGTCGCTCGCCGAGCTGGGCTACACCGAGGAGATCTGGCCGCGCCACTTCTCGGTGAAGGAGGCCGTCTTCCCGTTCGTGAAGTTTCCCGGCGTCGACGTGCTTCTCGGCCCGGAGATGCGGAGCACCGGCGAGGTGATGGGCATCGACTCGGACTTCGGCCGTGCGTACGCGAAGTCGCAGATCGAGGCCGGCAACTCGCTCCCGGTCGCGGGATCGGTGCTGGTGTCGGTGAAGGAGGGAGATCGGCCGCGGATCGCCGACGCGAGTCGCGAGCTCGCGGCCGCCGGCTTCAGCGTGATGGCGACTCCCGGGACTGCGCGCGACCTCGCGGCAGCGGGCATCGCGGTCGAGACCGTTCCCAAACGGGGAAGGGGCAGCCCGGACGTGGTCGATCGGATCGAGCGGGGCGAGGTGAGCCTCGTCATGAACACCGTGGGCGCCGACGCGGCGTCGGTCCGCGACTCGTTCACGCTGCGGCGTGCGGCGCTGCAGCGGGGCCTTCCGTACTTCACGACGGTCGCAGCGATCCGGGCGGCGGTCGGCGGCATCCGGGCGCTTCGCCTCGAATCCATCGGCGTTCGTTCGCTGCAGGAGATCCATCGGGGCTGAGCAGGTCCCCGGCGCGCCCGGTTGCACGCGGGGCGCCGCGGCCGGACCATCCGGGCGTGCCGCCGAGCCCGTTCGCCGAAGCGCTCGAGGCGCTGCGACGCCCGCTCGAGTTCGCAGCCGCCGACGACTTCGCGCGCCTTCCGCGCCTTCGCGGCCTCGCGGCGAGCGTGCGCTCCGCGGCCGAGCGGGCGGCGGCGCTCTCGATCCCGGCCGAGGCGCGAAGCCGGATGCGGCGCGTGGCGTCGTGGTTCGGCAACGACGCGGGAGCGGACGAGCTGCGCGAGGCCGTCCGGCGCGGCCTCGCCGAGATCGAGCCGCTGTGCGCGCCCGACTTCGCGGACGTCGCCCTCGATCTTCCGCTGACGACGCTTCCCGGCGTCGGATCGAGGCGCGCGGAGACGCTCGCGAAGCGCGAGCTTCGCTGCGTCGCCGATCTTCTCTTCCTGATGCCGTCTCGGTACGACGATCGCCGGAATTTCGAGTCGGTGGGAGGGCTCGAGGTCGGCCGGCGAGCGACGTTCGTCGCGCGTGTGCTCGTCGCGGACTTCACGACGTCGCGCCCGCGCGGGCGCCTCCAGCGCGCCTTCCAGGCCGTGGTCGGCGACGAGAGCGGGACGGTCAACCTCAAGTGGTTCCACGGCGGCGAGCAGATGCACGACCGGCTCCGCAAGGGCGCGCTCCTGCTCGTGACCGGCGACGTGCGGCGCTATCGCTTCTCGAAGGAGCTGCTGCACCCGGAGATCGAGGTCCTCGAGGAGGGCGCCGCGACGCAGTCGCCGTCCGCGACGCCGGCGCCGCCGCTCGACGGCCTTCGGCGGATCGTCCCGGTGTACGCATCGGTCGAGGGCGTCCCTCCGCGGACGCTTCGACGGCTGGTCGAGGCCGCGGTCGCGGCGAGCGCCGACGTGGTCGAGGGCTTCCTGCCCGACCGGCTCGTCCGCGAGCGCGGACTTCCGCCGGTCGCGACCGCGCTGCGCGAGGTGCACGAGCCCGCGCAGGACGCGGACCTCGCGCCGTATCTGCGGCGGCGCTCGCCGGCGCACGAGCGGCTCGTTCTCGAGGAGCTCTTCCTCCTTCAGCTCGGGCTCGAGGCGAGGCGCGCCGGACGCGCGCGCGAGCCGGGCATCGCGCTTCCGCTCGGCGAGGAGCGCGTTCGCGAGGCGGCGGCTGGGCTTCCGTTCCGCCTCACCGCCGCGCAGGCGCGCGTGCTTCACGAGATCGAAGGCGACCTCGCGATGCCGCACCCGATGCACCGCCTGCTGCAGGGCGACGTCGGCAGCGGGAAGACTGCGGTGGCGTTTCTCGCTGCCGTACGCGCGGCGGCGAGCGGCCGTCAGACGGCGCTCATGGCGCCCACCGAGCTCCTCGCGGAGCAGCACGAGAGGACGCTCCAGCGGCTCGCCGCTTCGGGCGGCGCTGCGACCGCGCTCCGCATCGCGCTGCTCACGGCCTCGCTTCCCCGCGCGCAGGCGCAGGCGGTTCGCAGCGCGCTCGCGGCCGGCGAGGTCGACCTCGTCGTTGGGACGCACGCGCTGCTTTCCGAGGAGGTGCGCTTCGCCCGACTCGCGCTCGCCGTGGTCGACGAGCAGCACCGCTTCGGCGTGGCGCAGCGGCAGGCGCTGCTCGAGCGCGACACCGAGGGGCGCGCGCCGCACCTGCTCGTGATGACGGCGACGCCGATCCCACGAACCCTCGCACTCACGCTCTACGGCGACCTCGACGTCTCGGTGATCGACGAGATGCCGCCCGGCCGCAGCCCGGTGACGACCGACGTGCTTCGGCCGGGCGAGGGGCGGAGAATCCTCGAGCTGTTGCAGCGGACGCTCACGCGCGGCGAGCAGGCCTATGTCGTCTATCCCCTGGTCGAGGAGTCGGAGAGATCGGACCTTCGCGCCGCCACCGAGTCGGCCGGGAAGATCGCCGCGGCACTGCCCGGAAAGCGCGTCGACCTCGTCCACGGGCGCCTCGGACCGGGCGAGCGCGCCGCGGCAATGGCGCGCTTCGAGCGCGGCGACACCGACGTCCTCGTGTCGACGTCGGTGGTCGAGGTCGGTGTCGACGTGCCGAACGCAACGCTCATGATCGTCGAGCACGCCGAGCGCTTCGGCCTCGCGCAGCTCCACCAGCTCCGCGGGCGCGTGGGGCGCGGGGCCCGGCCCGGGACCTGCCTGCTGATGGCGCGCGGCAGCACCGAGGAGAGCGAGGCGCGGCTGCGCGCGCTCGTCGAGACCACCGACGGCTTCGCGATCGCCGACGCCGACCTGCGGATCCGCGGCCCCGGCGAGTTCCTCGGGACGCGCCAGAGCGGGCGGATCCCGAACCTTCGCCTCGCGGATCTCCTCCGCGACGCAGACCTCGTCGGCGTCGCCCGCAGGGCCGCCGAGGAAACCACGAGGGCCGACCCCGCGCTGCGATCGAGCCCGCGGCTCGCTCGCGCGGTCGACCGCCGCTTCGGCGAGCGGCTCGCGCTGGCGGGAATCGGCTGAACGAGGCCGCACGGCGAAGTTCTCGGGCTTCGCGGAGCGCTCCGGTGGCATAATGCGGGCGGCGATCTCTCGCCTCCCGCTCCGCGAGCGGGATCCATCCGAGTGCCGCCGCATGCCGCACCTCATCGTCGGGCCCGTCACGCACGAAAGCGCGCGGTTGTGGGTGAGGGGCGGCTGGTGGCGCCGCCGCGCGCGCGTCTCGGTGCGGCCGGCGGGCGAACGGCAGGGTCATGAGCTGCGGCTCGTTCGAAGCAGCGACTTCACCGCGACCGCCGAAATCGCAGGGCTCGAGGCCGCGACGGCGTACGACGTCGAGGCGCGCTTCGAGGCGCCCGGAGGCTGGCGGACGACGTGCGTGTCCGGTCGATTTCGGACCTTCCCGGCGCCGGACTCGGGCGCGGCCTTCAGCTTCCTTCACGCGAGCTGCAACCTCTCGGTGGTGTCGCTCACGCAGGCGTTCTCCGTGGCCGCGGTTGCGATCGGCAGCCTCGCTGCCTTCCACATGCTGCGCCGGCCGCGGGCGGCCGGCGCTCGCGTCGCGGCGAGCGGTGCGCCGGGCTCGCTCGCGACCGCAGACCCGGTCGCCGCGGGAGGCGGCCCTTCTACGGCCCGCGCTCGGCGAGCGGGCGCCGGCTCGGCCGTCGTCCGCTTCTTCCAGTCCGTCTACGCGCACACGGCGTCGTGGCAGCCCGCGCCGATCGTGCCGAGCCCGTTCGCGCCGCTGTGCGATCTGCTCGGCGGAGCGGCCCCCCCCGCATTCATGATCCATGCCGGCGATCAGATCTACTTCGACTTCCCGCTGGCGGCGCGAGAGCCGACGCGCGATGCGTACCGGCGCGCGTACCGGCAGGCCTTCTTCGGAGACCCGGTCCAGCGCGAGTTCCTCGCGAGCCTTCCGCATTTCATGACGCTCGACGACCACGAGCTGGTCGACGGCTTCGCCCGCGACTTCGTTCCGATCGAGAACCGTGTCCCGGAGGACTATTATCGCCCGGCCCTGGGCGCCTACGACGAGTACGTTGCGTCGCGGCAGACGCCGGATGCAGGCGAGGGGCACCGCGGCTACGCCTTCGACCACGGGGCGGCTCGCTTTCTCGTCCTCGACCTGCGGACGCAGCGCTTTCGCGAGAGCAGGCGGATGCTCGACCGCGACCAGCTCGTTTGGCTGCTGGGCTGGCTCGAGAAGAGCCGCGACCGGATCAAGTTCGTCGTGTCGAGCGTTCCGTTCCTCGCGGAGCTGCGCGACCGCGCCGACCTCGCCGGCGAGCGCGACGACAAGTGGACCGGACGGTTCTACCGCGATCAGCGCGACGAGATCCTCGATTTCGTGCACGCCCAACGCATCGGCGGGCTCGTCTTCCTGGCCGGCGACATGCACTGCACGTATCACGCGACGATGCAGCTCGGAGCGCCCGGACGTCGCGTTCTCGTCCACGAGCTGGCCGGAGGGCCGATCCATCAGGCGCAGTACACGCCGCGCGCGGACTTCTGCGACGAGGTGATCGGCCGAACGCGCGGCGCGGGCGTCGCGTATCGAACGTTCCTGCGCGCGTTCAGCGATTCGGCCGCGGGCGTGCTGCGGGTGAGCGTCTCGCCGCAGGAGCGGCCGGCGGTGCGGTGGCGGGTCGTTCCGACGGGGGCCGGCCTCGCCGGGTCGGCGCGCGCGCCGGCGCTCACGGGCCGGATCGATCTCGAGGCGCCATGACGCAGGAGCCGCAGCGCTTCGACGCCGTCGTGATCGGAACGGGCTTCGGGGGAGCCGTGACCGCGTGCCGGCTGGTGCAGGCGGGGCTCCGCGTCTGCATCCTCGAGCGCGGGCGACGCTTCGAGGCCGACGACGTTCCGGTGTACAGGCCGGCGTTCGAAGGCGCGGAGCCGGACGGCGGGTCCGATCCGGATCCGTCACGCCTCGCGTGGGCGCTCGGCGGGGGCGTCTGGGATTTCCGCGACCTCGGAGACGTCGTGGTCGCGCAGGCCGCCGGCTACGGCGGCGGCTCGCTCATCTACGCGAACGTCCATCTGCGCGCGCCGGCGGACGTCTTCGAGCGCTGGCCGGCGGTCCATCGAGAGCTCGACGCGTACTACGACCTCGCCGCGTTCATGCTGCAGGCCGAGCCGATGCCGGAGGAGATTCTCCCGCGCAAGACGCGTCAGCTTCGCCGCGCGGCCGGAGCGTGCCGGAGCGCCGGCGGATCGCCCGTGTTCTCGTTCTTCCGGCCGCCGCTCGCCGTGAGGTTCTCCGCCGGTCGGCCTGCCGGCGGCGAGGCGAATCGGTGGGGGCGCCAGCGGGGCGCGTGCGACCTCTCGGGCGACTGCTGCTTCGGCTGCAGCAGCGGCGCGCGCAACACGCTCGACACGAACTACCTCGCCAGCGTCGAGGACGCGGCGGATTCGCAGGGCCGTCCGCTCGCCGACGTTCGAACGCAGGCGGAGGTGGTCGCGATCTGCTCGTCCGCCCGCGAAGGCCACCCCGGCTACGAGGTCGAGTACGTCGACCGCTGCTTCGAGCGGCTCGAGGTGCGCGAGCGCGTCTTCGCGCGAAACGTCTTTCTCTGCGCGGGCGCGGTGAACACGACCGCGTTGCTGCTCGCTGCGCGCGAGTCGGGCGCGCTGCGCCCGGCCGGGAAAGGGCTCGGCGAGCGGTTCTACACCAACGCGGACGCGCCGGCGGTGATCTTCGACTGCGAAGAGCTGCAAGAGCCGGACCGGGGACCGACGATCGGTGGCGCGCTGCTCCACCGCTCGGGGAGCGACTGGCTGCTCATCGAGGACGGCGGGCTCCCGGGTGCGCTCGAGCCTCTGCTCGGCCTCTACCGCAGCCCGCTTCTCGCCGCTCGGAACCGGTTTCGCGAGAGTCGGCGCGACGCAAGGCGAAGCGAGGCGGGCGAGCCCTTGCCGCAGCGACTCGCGTTCGCTCCGCTTCCGCTCGGCGGCGCGTCCGGAATTCTCGCGCAGCTCGAGCGTTCGTCGCGCACGCCGCGGCACTCGCTGGCGCACGTGCTCGGCGCAGAGCTGCACCGACTCGCCGGCGGCGGAGACGTGAGGGGAGGTGGAGAGCCCCGCTGGGGCCTGCCCCGGCAGCTCCTTTGCGCGCTCGGTTCGGGTCGCAACGAGCTCGCAGCGGCGCTCTCGACGGCCGCCGAGCCGCTGGTCGAGAAGTTCCTGTCGCGGCTCGCAGGGAGTCTGGGCCGCGACGGGCCGATGAAGCCGCTCTTCGACGGCCTCGCGGGCGCAGGGCTCGGAGGCGAGGGGAAGCTCGCCCTCGAGCTCGAGTTCCTGCGCATGGTCGTTCAGCAGGTCTGGGGCAGCCAGGCCTCGCTCATCCACGATCTCGTTTCGTTCGCGCTCGACGAGCTGATTCCGGATTCCGACGCGCTGCTCGATCAGGTCTCGAACGCGCTGCGCTGGGCGCTCGATTACCGGCTCGACGACGGCCATACGGCGATCCTGCTCTCGATGGGCCGCGACCGGGCGCCGGGCACGCTCGCCCTCGATTCGTCGGGAAAGCTCGTCGCGTCGCTGCCCTCTCGGCTCGAGGCGCCCGAGGCGCTGCTGCAGGAGCGCTTGCTGCGCGATCTCGCGGCGCTCGGCTTCGAAGGCGAGCTGCGGACGAACCCGGCGTGGACACTGGTCGACCGGCGCTTCACGGTGCACGCGCAGGGCGGCTGCGCGATGGGGGAGGACCCGGAGACGGGGGTCACCGCGGCGAGTGGCGAAGTGTTCGGCTGCCTCGGGCTCTTCGTGATGGACGCCGCGGCGTTCCCGACACCCGTCGGTGTGAATCCGTCCGCGACGATCGCGGCCGTCGCCGAGCGGAAGGTCGAGGCTTTCGTTCGCACGCTGCCCGGGCGCGAGGGGTGGGCGGCGCCCGAGCTCGACGAGGCGACGCGCTGGGCGGATCTGCGGCGTGCAGACCTCGATCCGTTCGGCGATCCGCACCGGCTCGGGCCGCACGCGGCGCCGTCGAGCTGTCCGATCGGAATCGAATTCGAGGAGCGGATGACGGGCTTTCACGCCGCGGCCGGCGAGCGTGCGCCGGGCTTCCGGGACGCCGAGCGAAGCGGGATCGAACGGAGCGCTCCGTTCGAGATCCGCCTTGCCGCGGTCGTCGACGATCTGTCGGGCTTCCTCCAGCGGGCCGAGCGCGCCGAGCGAGCGCTCGCGCGGGGGGGCGGAGCAGAAGCGGCCGACCCGCCCGAGATTGCCGTCACGGGGACGATCTGCGCGCGCGATCTTCCTGGCGCGGCGGACGGCGAGGGCACCTTTTCCGTTCTCGACGGGAGCCGCATCACGCTGTTCTCGCGCGGCGGGCGAGCGGCCGCCGGCGCCCCCGCCGCTCGCCGGATGGAGTACCGGCTCCGCTTCGAAGCGGAAGGGCGGCCGTGGCGGCTCGAAGGCCACAAGCTGCTGCGCGACGACCCCGGTCTCGACGCGTTCGAGGACGCGACGACGCTGTTCTTCGATCTCTTCGATGGCGACACGAGAGTGCGACGCGGAATCGCGCGCCTTCCGACGAGCGTCCTCTTCGGAACCCAGCTCCCGAGCTTCCGCGCAACGCACACCGAGGATCCGCTCCGCCAGACCTGGGCGCTCACTGCGTTCGGGAACTTCTTCCTCGGACGGCTGGCGCAGATCTACGCGCCGGAGCTCGGCGGCCTCGCGCCCATTCTCGCGAAGGCCGTGAGGCGCACGCATGTCTGATGCTCCGGAGCGCGTCGCCGCGTGGCGGTCGGCGGGCGCCGTCGAGCTCGTCCTGCACCGCCAGCCCCGTCTCGGAGCGATGCCCGTTCTCCTCGTGCACGGAGCGAGCGCGCGGCACGAGACGTTCACGCTGCCCCGGTCGTTCGGAGGCGCTCCGCGCAGCCTCGCCGCCTGGCTGCACCACCGCGGCTTCGATCCGTGGCTCCTCGACTGGCGCGGGAGCGCGCGGGTGGTGGACGAGTCGCGAAGCCGCGGCCTGCTGCGGAGCGCGCGGCACTCCTTCGACCTCGACCACGCGGCGGATCACGACCTGCCGGAGGCGCTCGCGCGGGTGGAGGCGATCGTCGCGACGGACGGCGCGGCGCAGCCGCTGGTCGGGATCGTCGGGCACTGCATGGGTGCGGCCGTCCTCGCGCAGGCGATCGCGAAGGGGACGCTCG
>JAYRMX010000268.1:0-9189 GCA_041912475.1 Myxococcota bacterium | reverse complement strand
GGACCGACCCCGACGGCGACGGCGTCGCGAGCGGCCTCGACGACTGCCCGAACGTCGCGGACCCCGCGCAGAGCGACCGCGACCGCGACGGCGTCGGCGACGCCTGCGACGACTGCATCGCCGACGCGAACGGACCGCTCGCGCCGGACGCCGGCGGCAAGTGGCAGCGCGACACCGACGGTGACGGCTACGGCAACGTCTGCGACGCCGATCTCGACGGTGATCGCATCGTCAACTTCCGCGATCTCGCGCGAATGAAGGCCGTCTTCTTTCGCACCGACCCGAACGCCGATCTCGACGGTGACGGGATCGTCAACTTCCGCGACCTCGCGCGGATGAAGGCTCGCTTCTTCCGCGCGCCGGGCCCGTCTGCGCTCGCGCCGTGACGCTGCTACCAGGCGCCGCCGTCGATTCGGAAGACCTCGCCCGTGATCCACGAGGCGTCGTCGCTGGCGAGGAAGACCGCGAGGCTGCCGATGTCCCGCGGAGTCCCGATGCGGCCGAGCGGGATGCTCTTCAGCATCGCCTCGCCGTGGAACTCGAGCAGCTTGTCGGCGATGTCGGTGCGGACCAGGCCGGGCGCGATCACGGTGGCGCGGATCCCGAGCGCGGCGTTCTCGCGCGCGACGACCGTCGTGAGCGCGTTCACCGCCGCTTTCGAAGCGACGTACGGACCGCCGTTCGCGCCGCACGCGTCGGCGGCGATCGACGAGATCGTGAGGATCACCCCCGAGCCCTGCGCGCGCAGGATCGGGATCGCGGCGTGCAGCGTGTAGAAGACGCCGTTCAGATCCGTGTCGAGGACGCGCTGCCAGTAGCCGACCTCGACCTCGTGGACCGGCTCGAAGCGCGTCGCGACGCCCGCGTTGGCGACCACCGCGTCGAGGCCGCCGAGCGCGTGCGCAGCGCCCTTCACCATGGCGTCGACCGCGGCGGCGTCGCGCACGTCGGCGGCGAACGCGAAGCCGCGCCGGCCGCGCGCCTCGATCTCGGCGACCGTCGCGAGCGCCGCCTCACGGTCGCGGCGGTAGCCGATCGCCACGTCGGCTCCCGCGTCGGCGAAGGCGAGGGCGATTCCGCGGCCGATTCCGCGCGAGCCTCCCGTCACGAGGGCGCGCTTTCCGTCGAGGCGTGCGAGGGCGGTCGTCATCGAGTCCTCCGGTGGCCGGGCGCCGGAGGATAGCCGCCCGCCCTACGCGAAGCCGAGCTCGCGGTCCTGCCGGTCCGGGTCGTCGTTCTCGAAGCGCAGGATGTCGAGCTTCTCGAACGCCTCGCGCACGCGCGGCGTCAGCAGGCCGAGCCGCTTCAGGTTGGGCACCACGCGCTGGAAGAGCGTGCTGCGGAACATCTTTCCGACCGGAGACGCGAGGACGAGATCGCGCACCTCGTTCTCGTTCCAGCCGAACGCGCGCGCGAGCTCGCTGCCGACGAGCCGGTTCCGCATCAGCTCGGCGGCGTAGATGATGAAGTCCTCGCGGTCCGAGAGCTCCGTCGCCGGCATGTCGCGGTAGTAGTCCTGCAGCGAGAGCACTCCGAAGGCCACGTGGCGCGACTCGTCGCGCATCACGTACAGGAGCAGGTCCTTGAGCAGCGGCTCCCGGCAGAGCTGGTACAGGTTGCCGAAGGCCGCCATCGCGAGGCCTTCGATCATCACCTGCATTCCGAGATACTTGAAGTCCCAGCGCGAGTCCGTGAGCGTCGCGTCGAGGAGCTCGCGGAGCTGCGGGTTGATCGGCCACTCCCACTCGAGCTTCTCGTGCAGGTAGCGGCTGAAGACCTCGACGTGGCGGGCCTCGTCCATCGTCTGCGTGCCGGCGTAGTACTTGGCGTCGATCCACGGAACGCCGCCCACGAGCTGCGACGCGACGATGAGCGCTCCCTGCTCGCCGTGGAGGAACTGCGAGAGCTGGAGCGAGATCTGAGCGTGGCGGAACCGCGCGCGCTCGCGCGCATCGAGCTTCTCGAAAGGCGCGTAGCCCGCGAGCGGGTTGATCGCCGACGGAATGATCTCACTCTCGGGCTCGACGCGCGTGGCCCACGCGAGCTGCGTCGTGCCGTTCCACTGGTCGCGCTTCGCCTTCTCGTAGAGGTCGCGAAGGCCTTCCTTCACCGTTCCGTAGTTCCAGACGTAGTTCGTGTCGAAGGAGGTGAGGATCGTGTCGAGCTCGTGGTCGAGCCGATCGAGCTGATTGACGGCGGGCGTGGACATGCAGGCCTCCGAGGGGCCGCGGCGAGCCCCGTGGGTCCGCGCTCGAAGCTAACTCGCGCGCAGGGGCCGTCACGCCGCGGCCGGCTCACTCCCAGCGCAGCGCGGCGATCGGGTCGAGGCGCGCCGCTCGGCGCGCCGGGTAGTAGCCGAAGAAGATCCCGACCGCGCCGGAGAAGACCACCGAACCGGTGACGGCGAGGGGCGAGAGCAGCGTGGGCCAGCCGGCGAGCTTCGCGATGAGCAGCGAGACACCTGCGCCGAGAACGGCCCCAACGATCCCGCCCGCGACCGACAGCGCGACGGCCTCGATCAGGAACTGGAGCAGGATGTGCCCCTCGCGCGCCCCGACCGCCATGCGGATCCCGATCTCGCGCGTTCGCTCGGTGACCGAGACCAGCAGGATGTTCATGATCCCGATTCCGCCCACCAGCAGCGAGATCGACGCCACGCCGAGCAGCAGCGACGCCATCACGCGGCTCGCCGCCTCCGTGGCCTGCGCCATGTCGCTGAGGCTGCGTACCGTGAAGTCGTTCTCCTCGCCGTGCTGGATGCGGTGCCGCTCGTGGAGCAGCGCCGTGATCTGCTCGGTCACCGCTTCGATCCGGTCCGCCGCGCGGGCCTTCACGAAGATCATGTCGACCGTGCCGAGGATCTGGGCGCCGAGGGCGCGCCGCTCGGCGGTCGAGAACGGCATGAGGATGACGTCGTCCTGATCCTGGCCGAAGGCGGTCTGCCCCTTCGGTGCGAGCACGCCGACCACGCGGAACGGAACGTCCTTCACGCGAACGATCTCGCCGACCGGGTTGATCCCGACGCCGAAGAGGTTCTGCACCACGGTCTGGCCGAGCACGGCCACGCGCTGCGCCGTCGCTTCGTCGCGGTCGGTGAAGAACTCGCCCGCGGAAAGGGCCCAGTCGCGAACGCGCGGGTACGCGGGCGTCACCCCCTGCGCGACGGTCGACCAGTTGCGGTCGCCGGCGACCGCCTGGACCACCTGCCGGCGCATCCACGTCACCTCGGCGGCGTCGGGACACTCGCGTGCGATCGCCTCGCCGTCGGCGAGCGTGAGCGTCGAGACCCCGCCCCAGCCCGATCGGACGCCGGCCGCCGTCGTCGCGCCCGGGATCACCATCAGCAGGTTCGTCCCGAGGCTCCGCATCTGCTGCTGTACGGCCGCGTTCGCCCCCTGCCCGAGGCTCACCATCGCGATCACCGCGGCGACGCCGATCACGATGCCGAGCATCGTGAGCGCCGACCGCAGCTTGTTGCGGCGAAGCGCCCGCAGCGCCGTTCGGATCGACATGCGGAGCAGCGTCATGCACGCGGCTCCGGAGCGGCCGCCCGTCCCCGCACGTCGGAGACGATCTCGCCGTCACGGAACGTGACGACGCGGCTCGCCCACGCCGCGACGTCCGCTTCGTGCGTCACCATCACGATCGTGAGGCCGCGCTCCTCGTGCTGGCGCCGGAAGATCTCGAGAATCTCGACGCTCGTTCGCGAGTCGAGGTTCCCCGTGGGCTCGTCGGCGAGGAGCAGCGCCGGGTCCTGCACCAGCGCGCGTGCGATCGCGACGCGCTGCTGCTGCCCGCCCGAGAGCTGGCTCGGAACGAAGTTCTCGCGTCCCGCGAGCCCGACCGACGCCAGCGCAGCGCGAGCGCGCCGCTCGTGGTCGTTCGCCGCAGCGTCGCCGTAGACCAGAGGCAGCTCGACGTTCTCGAGCGCCGTCGTTCGCGCGATGAGCTGGAAGCTCTGGAACACGATGCCGAGCTCGCGGCTTCGGATCCCGGCGCGCTCGTCGCGCGTGAGCTTCGCCGTCTCGCGCCCGGCGAGCCGGTAGCTCCCGCGCGTCGGCTGGTCGAGGCACCCGAGCACGTTGAGAAACGTCGACTTTCCCGAGCCCGATGCGCCCATCACCGCCACCCACTCGCCGCGCTCGATGCTGCACGTCGCGCCGCGCAGCGCAGCGACCTCGGCGTCGCCCATGCGGTAGACGCGCCACAGATCGCGCACCTCGATGAGCGGAGCGTCCACGGCTAGCGCAGGCGCGGCATGCCGAAGGGCGACGCCGAACGGGGGGCCTCCTGCGAGTGCTCGAGGCCGATGGCGACGGCGTCTCCGGGAGCGAGCGAACCCGAGAGGAGCTCGGCGTGACGCTCGTCGCGCAGGCCCGTTCGCACCTCGACGCGGCGCAGTGCGCCCCCCGGATCGACGAGCCACACGCCCGGCGACGCTCCGCTCTGCGGCGCCGCTCCCGGAGGATCGAAGCGCAGCGCGCGCAGCGGGATCCGCACCGCGTCCGGCCGCTCTTCGGTGCGGATCGTCACCGTCGCGGTCATTCCCGGCTTGAGCGCGAGGTCGTCGTTGAGGGCGCCGATCACGACGTCGTAGGTGACGACGTTCTGCACCTTTCGCGGCGCATTTCGCACCTGCGAGACGTGCCCGCGGAAGGTGCGGCCCGGATACGCGTCGACGCTGAAATCCGCGGCCTGCCCCTCGTGAACGCTCCCGATGTCCGACTCGCTCACGTCGGCGTTCACCTGCATGCGCGTCAGGTCCTCGGCGATGAGGAAGAGCGTCGGCGTCTGGAAGCTCGCCGCGACCGTCTGGCCGACGTCGACGTTGCGCGAGACGACGACGCCGTCGACCGGCGACACGATGTCGGTGTAGCCGAGATTGATGTTCGCCTCGCGCAGCGCGGCCTCGGCCTGCGCGACGCCCGCGCGGTCGAGCGCGAGCTGCGCCTCGGCCTGCTGGAAGGCGCTGCGCGCCGTGTCGAGGTCGTCGAGCGAAGCGGCTTCTCGCGCGCGGAGCTGCGTTCGTCGCTCGGGCTGCAGGCGCCGCAGCTCGAGATCGGCGGCCGACTTCCGGGCGCGCGCCCGCGCCGGCGCGAGGAATGCCTCGGCCGCCTGCACCCGCATCTGGAACGGAGCCGGGTCGATCTTCGCGACGCGCTGGCCCTTGCGGACCGGCGAGTTGAAGTCGGCGCTGATCTCACGGATCGGCCCGGAGACGTAGGTTCCGACCTGGACCGTCGTCACCGGGTTCACCGTTCCCGTCGCCGTGACGGCGGCCACGATCGGGCCGCGGTCGACGGCCTCGGTGATCGGCTTGCCCGAATCGGCGGCGCCGTCGCGGAGCAGGGCCCAGAGCCCGACGCCGCCCGCGATCGCGCAGGCGGCGAGGATCGCGAGCGAGGCTCGGCTCACGGCGCGGGCAGCACGGAGACGCAGCCCGCCTTCATCCCGCCAGCAGCTCTGCTGCAATTCTGCGCGCGAGATTTCCGTCGACGTCGCCCTTGTGCGCCTTCATGAGGGCCCCCATCACCTTTCCGACGTCGGCAGGCGCGGCGGAATTCGTCGCCGCGATGGCCTCCTGCACCCACGCACGCGTCGCCGCCTCGCCGGCGAGCTGCGGCAGCAGCTCCCGGATCACGGCCAGCTCGGCGCGCTCTTCCGCGACCCGTTCCGGGCGGCCGGCCTTCTCGAACGCCTCGATGCTCTCGCCGCGCTGCTTCTCGAGCCGGCGGAGCAGGGCGACGCAGACCTCGTCCGGGAGGCTCTCCGAGTTGTCCTTCTTCATCTCGGTGAGGAAGGCCGCGCGCACGCTGCGAAGCGCCGCGAGGCGCAGCGCGTCGCGCGCCTTCATCGCCGCTTTCAGATCCGCGTTCACGCGCTCGAAGATCGTCATGTCCTGCTCCTCGCGCCGGGCCCCGTACGGTACCGCTAGTCGAGCCGGACGCACTCGAGGTCGCGGGCCACGGCCGCCGGCCATCCGAGATCGCGCTCGATCGCGCGCTCGAGCCCGGCCGCCGACTCGGGCTCGCCGTGGACCACGTAGACCATCCCCGGCGGGCGCTGCGCCTGCCGCAGCCAGCCCAGCAGCTCGGCCTGGTCTGCGTGCACGGAGAAAGCGGAGACGTCGAGCACCTCGGCGCGCACCGGCACGTAGCGGCCGAGGAGCTTCACCGTGCGAGCGCCGTCGAGAAGGCTGCGGCCGCGCGTCCCTGCGGCCTGGAAGCCCGGGAGGATCACCGTGTTGCGCGGGTCGGGCAGGCGGTTCGCGAGGTGGTGGAGCACGCGCCCGCCCGTCGCCATTCCCGATGCGGAGATGATGACGCACGGAAAGCGCTGATCGTTGATCGCGCGCGACTCGCTGATGTCGTGAGCTTCGAGCAGGCGCCCCGGATCGAACGGGTCGCCGTCGCCGCGAAAGCCGGGCTTGATCTCGTCGCTCCCCTCGGCGATCGCCGCGCGGTAGAGGCCGAGCGCCGCGAGCGCCATCGGGCTGTCGACGTAGACCGGAAGGCTCGGAATCCTGCCCTCGCGCGCGAGGCGGCGAAGCTCGAGCAGGACGACCTCCGTGCGGTCGACCGCGAACGACGGGATCACGACCGAGCCTCCGCGCGCGGCCGTGCGGACGATCGCCGCCTCGAATGCCGCGAGCGACGACGCAGGAGGGTGTCGCCGGTCGCCGTAGGTCGATTCGACGAGGATCGCGTCGGCTTCGGACGGAGGCGCCGGGTCGCGGAGCAGCGGGTGGCTGCCGCGGCCGAGGTCGCCGCTCACGACGAGTCGCCGCGGCGCGGCGCCGTCGATGTCGAGCGCGATGCTCGCGGCGCCGAGAATGTGGCCGGCGTGCGAGAACCGCGCCGAGATCCCGGGCGCGACCTCGACGGGACGGTCGAACGCGCAGGCGCGGATGCGCTCGGCGGCCGCGAGCGCATCGGCTTCGGAGTAGAGCGGCAGGGCGGGGGTGTGCTTCGAGAACCCTTTGAGATTCGCGTACGTCGCGTCCTCCTCCTGCAGGTGCCCGCTGTCGGGAAGGACGATCCGGCACAGCGCGCGCGTGTTCTCCGTCGCGAAGATCGGCCCCGCGAAGCCCTGCTTCACGAGCGCCGGGAGATACCCCGCGTGGTCGATGTGCGCGTGCGTGAGGACGACCGCGTCGATCGAGGCCGGCGCCACCGGAAAATCGCTCCAGTTGCGCAGGCGCAGCGCCTTCTCGCCCTGGAACAGGCCGCAGTCGACGAGGACGCGCGCGCGTGGCGTGTCGACGAGGAAGCGGCTTCCCGTCACCGTCCCGGCCGCGCCGAGGAAGCGCAGGATCGGGACCGACGGGCGCGGCGTCGCGGAGATCGTCGTCACGGTCCCTTCCGGCCGGTTCGCGCTACTGCGACAGCCCGGCGATTCGCGCCGCGGCCATCGCGTCGATCGCGTCGATTCGCCGCAGCAGCTCACGGATCTCTGCCGCAGCCGCCGCGCGGCGCTCGGCCAGCTCCGGGCCGTCCGGGTCGACGAGCCGCTGGTTGCGCGCGAGCCTCAGGCCCGTCTCGTAGAGCACGCGCGAGACCGACTCGGCGCTCCGGCTCCGGCGCTGCAGCAGGTACTGCTTGCCGCGCGCCTGACACTCCGAGAGGAACGCCGCGGAATCGAGCGGCGCGTCGCACGGGCGTCGCTCGAGCGTGTCGAAGACGACGCGGTAGGCCTCGATGAACGGCCGCAGCACGCGATGCGCGAGGAAGGGCCTGAACTTCCGCAGCAGCGCGAGCGCTTCGGGCGCGCCGTCGCCGAGCCGCCACTCCCACTCGCCGTCGTGGATCGCGATCTCCTCGCGCAGCTCGTCGCGGAACGCGTCCTTGTCGGCGAAGAAGAACTCGAACTTCAGCAGATCGCGGAGCCGCATCGCCGCGGCCCAGAACTCGGCCTTGCGGTCTTCGGGGTCGGTCTCGGCCGCGCGAAGCAACGCGAGTTCGGCGATCGCGCCGTTCACGAAGAAGTGGATGATCGTGTTCCTGTAATACGCCGCGGCGAGGTGCTGGTCGGGGCCGATCGCGAAGACCGCATCGGGGCCCTCGGCGTAGCAGGTGACCACGCCGCTCGCGACCAGCTCGTCGAGCACGCGGCGGACGCACTCGGCCGTCTCGAGCTGCAGGTCGCTCGTCGTCGGGATCTTCCGCCGCTCGACGTAGTACAGGAGGTTGCGCAGCGATTCGACGACCGTGCTCGTATCGAGCGCACGGTCTCCGCGGCCGAGGAGCGCGAGCGTCACGAGCGACGTCGGCGTGATCGGAGTCACGCGGTTGATGCGGACGCAGACCTCGAAGGCGAGCTTCTGCACCTCGAGGCTCTCCTCCTCGGGGGTCTCCTCGACGCCCGGGCCGTGACCGAGCGCGCGGGAGACCGAGAGCGGCTCGCCGAAGCGCAGGTGGATCGCACCGTAGCGCCCGCGAAGCCGGCGCAGGATCCGCAGGAACCAGCGGAAGCTCTCGCGCTCCTTGCGCGCGCCGCGCTGCTCGGCCGCGTAGTCGCCGACGTCGGTGATCTGGTCGTAGGCGATCGAGACCGGGAGCAGGTAGACGTCCTCGCTCTTGCCGCGGCGGAACGAGTCGACGACGTAGGCCATGAGCCCCATTCGCGGCGGAAGGAGCTTTCCCGACCGCGAGCGCCCGCCCTCGACGTACCACTCGAGCGAGAAGCGCTTCTCGACGAGGTAGTCGACGTAGCTGCGCAGGACGAACTTGTAGATCGGCTGGTCCTTGAAGCTGCGCCGGATGAAGAAGACGCCGCTCCTCCGCACGAGCGGCCCGACCGGGAAGAAGTTCATGTTGATCCCGCCCGCCGTGTGGTTGGGCGGAAGGCCGTTCTCGAACAGCGCGTATTGCAGCACGAGATGATCGAGGTTCGACTTGTGCGACGGCAGGAAGACCACCGGGTAGCGCTGCGCGAGGGCGTAGAGCTGGCGGAGCTGCTCGCGGTCGTAGTGGAGCGTCTCGCTGTAGCCGCGGGTGTAGAGCAGACGGATCAGGCGCGCGGCGAGGTCGATCACGTACGGCGAGTGCGTGGCGGCGATCTCGCGCAGGTACTTCGCCGCCTCCGCCGCGACCTTCGCCTCGTCCTGGTGCGTCTCGCGCGCGAGTCGCGCGACGCCGGCGCGGAACGCGGGACGCGCGAGGATGTCCTCGCGCACCAGCTTCGGGACCT
>JAYRMX010000267.1:0-25323 GCA_041912475.1 Myxococcota bacterium | reverse complement strand
TTGCGCTCGCCGGCAGCGGCCTTCGTTCGGCCGCAGACGGCCTCACTGCGCGGCCGCTTTGCGGCCTTGCTAGATCCGCGTCTCCAGAACGTCGACCATCCGGTGGCGCCGGAAGCCGACCTTCTCGTACGCGCGGAAGGCGGTGCGGTTCGCGGGCGAGAGCATCAGCAGGGCGGCGGTCGCGCCCGCGTCGAACTCTCGCGCGAGCGCCCAGGCGACGAGGCCCGAGCCGACGCCGCGGTCGCGCAGGACGCGGACGACACCGACGTACGCCACCCACGGACGGTGCGGCCAGTGCGTTTCGAGCTCGACGAACGCGACGACGCGACCGGACTGCCGCGCGACGGCGTGTGCGTGAAGGCGCCCTCCGATCGCGGTGCGGGTCGCGTCGGCGGTCCTCGGCTCGAAGCCGCACGACTCGTAGATCTCGTGGATCGCGGCGGCGTCGGCCGGCCTTGCCGGCTCGAACGCGAGGCCCTCGACCGGAGGAGGCGCCGGCTTCGGCCGTTCGTCGCAGCGCATCAGCACGTGCTGCCGGACCGGGCGAAAGCCCGCGCCCGCGAGGAGCGCATAGCCCGCGTGATTGCGCGCGCCGATCGCGGCGGCGACGAGCGCGAGGCCGAGCTCGTCTCGCCCGAGCGCGAGCGCCGCACGCAGCAGCTCGCCGCCGAGTCCGTGGCCACGCTCGCGGCGCGCGACGACGGGGCAGACGAGCCCGCCGAGGTCGCTCCCCGGCCGGCGCAGGAAGCCGGCCACGCCGAGCAGCGCGCCGCCGCCGTCGGCCGCGACGAGCAGGTGCTCCGCCGGATCGATGTGCTGCCGGGCGAAGTCTCCCAGCACCTCCTCCGCGGTCTCCCACATGGGGTTCAGCACGAAGTCGGTTTCGGTCCGTGCGCACGCCGACGCCAGCTCGGCGAGCTCCAGCGCATCGCCGGCCCGGAAGGGGCGGATCGTCATCTCGTCTCCGCGTTCTCCCGAGCCGCTCCCCGCGCCAGACCGCGCCGGGTTCCGCCCGGGCCACCACCCCTCGTCATTCTACCCGGACGGGGCGGACGCCGCGTCCTGCGCGGACCGGGCGGGAGCCGGTCGCCGCAAGGGGCCGCGGCGCCCGGGGCCGCCTCGAGAAACGCAAATCGCACCGAGCTTCGTGCTCTACTAGACTGCGGTGTCGACCGTCGGGGCGAGGCTCCGACCCTTCCTCCCAGGAGATTCGAGGAGAACCCATGGCCAAGCAGGGCAAAGCCGTCGTCTGCCGCGAGTGGAACAAGCCGGTCAGCGTCGAGACCGTCACCGTCGAATCGCCCCGCCGCGGCGAGGTCATGGTCAAGATGGCGGCGTGCGGCGTTTGCCACAGCGATCTCTCCGCCACGAACGGCACCATCCCGCTCCCTCCGCCGCTCGTGCTCGGGCACGAGGCCGCCGGCCACGTCGTCGAGGTCGGAGAGGGAGTGACGGACTTCCAGGTCGGCGACGCCGTCGTGGTCTCGTGGGTCGCGATCTGCGGCCGCTGCCCCTACTGCGTTTCGGGCCGCCCGGCGCTTTGCGACAACGCGCAGAAGGCCGCGATGACGCTCCCCGACGGAACGCGCCGCCTCAAGGACGCGAAGGGCCAGGAGCTCAACCACTTCGCGGGCGTCGCCGTGATGGCCGAGTACGCGACGCTGCCGTGCGAGAACGTCGTGAAGATCGACAGGGACATCCCGCTCGACAAGGCGGCGCTCATCGGCTGCGCCGTCATGACCGGCGTCGGCGCCGCGATCAACACGGCAAAGGTCGCTCCCGGTTCGGTCGTCGCCGTGATCGGCGCCGGCGGCATCGGCCTCAACGTGATCCAGGGCGCGGCCCTCGCCGGCGCGAGCCAGATCATCGCGATCGACATGGCCGACAAGAAGCTCGAGTTCGCGCAGCAGTTCGGCGCGACCCACACGGTGAACCCCGAGCGCGACGGAGATCCCGTCGCGAAGATCGTCGCGATGACCGGCGGCGGCGCCGACTACGCGTTCGAGTGCATCGGAATCGGCAAGACGATCGAACAGGCGTACAACATGGTGAAGAAGGGCGGAACGGCGGTGGTCGTCGGCGTCTCGAAGATGACCGACACCGTGACGCTCGGCGCCTTCATGATGCCGTTCCAGGAGAAGGTCCTCACGGGGTCGATGTACGGCTCGGCGCGGCCGAGCACGGACTTCCCGAAGCTCCTCGCGCTCTACAAGACGCACCGGCTGAAGCTCGACGAGCTGGTGACGGCGACGTACCGCATCGACGACGTGAACCGCGCGTTCGCCGACATGCAGAGCGGTGTGAACGCGCGCGGCGTCATCGTCTTCTAGGCTGCGGGCGAACGTGATCCGGCGCCGGCCGTCGCCTCGCGGCGCGAAGGCGCCCGCGGCGCCGCGTCCGCGCGGCGCGCGCTCGCGCGCCGGGGCCGTGGACGCCGACCCGCGGCTCGCTCCGCCGCGCTACGGCGTCGTCGACGTCGGCTCGAACGCCATCCGGATGCAGGTGATCGAGGTCCGCGGCGCGGGAGAGCCGCACGCGACGCTCGACACCCGCCGCGAGCCCGTTCGGCTCGGCCAGGACGTCTTCCTCACCGGCGCGATCCCCGACGCCTCGGTCGCGAAGGCCGTCGACGCGCTTCGGGGCTTTCGCACCGCCTGCGACCGCTGGCAGGTCCGGGGCGTCCGCGCGGTGGCGACCTCCGCACTGCGCGAGGCGTCGAACCGCGACACGATCCTGCGCCGCATCGAGCGCGAGACCGGAATTCGCATCGAAGTCATCTCCGGCACCGAAGAGGCGTACCTGCTCGCACGCGGCGTCGAGTCGCGCGTCGACCTCTCCGAAGGCCGTTCGATGCTCGTCGACGTCGGCGGCGGGAGCGTCGAGGTCACGCTCGTCGAGAGCGGCCAGATCGCCGTCAGCGAATCGTACCGGCTCGGCGCCGTTCGGCTGCTCGAGGCGCTGCGCCGCGACGTTCGCGGCGGGCGCGACGCGGGCTTCCTCGCGCTCCTCGATCAGTACGTCGGAAGCCTCGACCGCCGCATCGGCGAGCGGCTCGGCGAGGGGCGGATCGACCGGTTCGTCGCCACCGGCGGAAACATCGAGACGCTCGGCGACCTCGCGGCGCGCGAGGGAATGCTGCGGACCGACGGCGGAATCGACGCGATTGCTCGCAAGACGCTCGCCGAGTGGATCCAGCGCCTCGCCCGCCTCTCGTACTCCGAACGCGTCGAGCAGCTCGGCCTCGCGCCGGACCGTGCGGACGTCCTGCTGCCCGCCGCAGTCGTCTACTACCGCCTCGCCGAGGTGGCGCGCGCCGAGCGACTGCTGATCCCGCGGGTCGGCCTTCGCGACGGGCTCGTCCGCGACGTGGTCGCCGGGCACCTCGAGACCGCGCAGGCCGCCGACCGCCGCGAGACCGTGCTCGCGGGCGCTCTTGCCCTCGCGCGCAAGTACCACGCCGACCTCGCGCACGCGCAGAAGGTGCGCGAGCTCGCCGCGTCGCTCTTCGACCAGACGGCTTCGGTCCACGCGCTCGGGGCCGAGGAGCGGGTGCTGCTCGAGGCGGCCTCGCTGCTCCACGACATCGGCGCCTTCGTCTCCGCTGCGTCGCACCACAAGCACGCGCACTACCTCATCCGCTCGAGCGACCTGGTCGGGCTCTCCGAATCCGAGCGCGAGATCGTCGCGCTCGCCGCGCGCTACCACCGTCGCAGCCATCCCAGGCGCACGCATCTCGAGTTCCAACAGCGAACGCGCGCGGAGAAGTCGCGGGTGCTGAAGATCGCGGCGATCCTCCGGCTCGCCGATGCGCTCGACCGCGAGCATCAGACGAAGGTGGCGAGCGTCGAGGCGCGGATCGGCCGCAAGAACCTCGATCTCGTTCTCACGCCCGCCGATGGCAGCGACCGCGACCTCGCGCTCGAGCACTGGGCCGTGCGCCGCAAGGGAACGCTCTTCGCCGAAGTCTTCGGTCTCCAGCCGCGGGTGGTGACGTGAGCCAGGCGGCCGCTCCCGCCGCCGATCAGGAGGTCGAGTTCAAGCTGCTCGCGCGCGGGCGCCTCGTTCCGGCGCGGGTCGAGGAGCTCGCGCGGGCGACCGGGTTCGACGTCGGGCCGGTGAAGGACGTGCGCCAGATCGACCGCTACCTCGACACCGAGGGCCTCGACCTGCTGCGGCGCGGGAGCGCGCTTCGCATCCGCGGCGGCGCGGGCGCCGCGACGCTGTGCTTCAAGGGCGGCGCTTCGGCCGAAGGCGAGGCGCTGCGCAGGCTCGAGGTCGAGGAGCCGGTCGCGGCGGGCGCTCCCGAACCCCGCCGCGCGGACGCGCTTCCCGGCCGGCTTCGCGACCTCGCCGAGCCCGCGACGCTCACGCGTCCGCTCGCCGAGATCGCCCGCCTCGAAACGCACCGCCTGCGCCACGAGCTGCTGCACCCGGCGTCCGGAGCGCTCGGCGAGCTGTGCATCGACCGCGTCCGCGTGCTGACGGAGCGGGGCGTCGCGGGGACGTTCGTCGAGGTCGAGATCGAGGCGAAGCGAGGCGCCGCGACGGTGTTCGCTCCGCTCGCCGAGTCGCTGGTGCTGCGGCTCGGCCTCGAGCACGCGCAGTCGAGCAAGCTCGAGCGCGCCCTCGCCGCGTACGGGCGCGCGCTTCCTGCGCCCCTCGTGCAGCGTGCCGGCCTCACGTCCGAGATGCCGTTCCGGGAGGCCGCCGCGCGCGTGCTCCGCGTGCACTTCGAAGCGCTGCGTGCCGCGGAGCCGATCGCGCGCCTCGGGGAGGACGACGAGGGCGTGCACCGGATGCGCGTCGCGACGCGGCGCCTGCGCGCCGCCTTCCGCATCTTCGCGCCGGCCTTCGCTCCGAAGCGGCTCGCCGCTGCGAAGCGCCTGTTCGGAAGGACGGGCCGCATGCTCGGACCCGTTCGCGACCTCGACGTGATGCTCGCGCGGATGCCGGCGCTCTCGCGCGATCTTCCCGCCCCGCTCGCCACCGAGCTCGCGCCGCTGCTCGAGCTGCTCGGCGCTCTGCGCGCCGAGGAGCGCCGGCGCATGCTCGCGTGGATCGGCTCGCGCTCGCGCCTGCGCGAGATGGAGCGATTCGAACGCCTGCTCGCACGGCTCGAGCGGCGCTACCGCATCGGCGAGGCGCCGTCGCCTCGGGCGAGCCGGCGCCGGCGCGGGCCGGGCGAGCAGCCGACCGGCGAAGAGGCGCTCGCGCTGCTGCACGCGGCTGCGCGGCGCGTGTTCAAGAAGGGCGACCGCGTCGGGCGGCACTCTCCCCCCGAGTCGCTCCACCTGCTCCGCATCGCGGTGAAGCGCCTTCGCTACACGGCGGACGCGCTCTCGGACGTGGCGCCGCGAGACGTCGTGCTCTGGCTCAAGCAGACCGCGCAGCTCCAGGACCTCCTCGGCGCGTACAACGATGCGCGCGTGATGGAGGCGCACCTCACGGGCTGGATGGACACGCGCGCCGGCCGCCGCCTTCCGCGCAAGACGCTGCTCGCCGTGGGCGGCCTTCTCGGCGTGCAGGAGCGGCGCGCGCGCGCGGTGCGCAAGGAGTTCCGGGAGCAGTGGAAGGAGTTCTCGCGCGAGAAGTGGCGAAGGCGTCTCCTTCCGCCACCGGAGGAGCCGCCGCCGGCGCCTCCCGCGGCTACCGCACCTGCCTGAGCGCGTCCACGAGCGGCGCGAGCCGTAGGAAGCAGCGCCGCTGCCGCTCCTGGAGCTGCGCGTACGGCGGGCCAAAGACGGGATTGACGCTCGTGACCAGGCCGCCCCATTTCGCGGCGAGCCGGTCGGGCAGCTCCTCCCAGCGGCCGATGATCGCGAGCTCGTCGAGCATCTCGTCGCCGACGAGCGCCGGCATCTCGTCCCAGCGGCCTTCGCCCGCGAGCGCGACGAGCCGGTCCGCGATCTCGTTCCAGCCGTGCAGCTCCATCACCGCGCGGTAGCTCCGCGTCGCAGCGTAGAACGAGACGTGCCGGCGGATGAGCGCGCGCGACTCGCGCAGCTCGGCGTCGCTCTCGCCCGTCACGATGAACGGGTTCGCGACGATGTCGACGTCGGCGATGCTGCGCCCCGACTTCGCAGCTCCCTCCTCGATCGCTGGCCGGATCACCTTGCGAACGTATTCGGGCGTGTTCAGCGGGTGCATCCGGATCCCGTCGCACAGCTCGCCCGCGATGCGACAGTTGTAGCGGTTCACGGCCGACACGTAGATGGGGACGCGGCCGCCGTCCGGGATTGGCCCGGGGTCGAAGAAGTGCGTGAGCAGCGTGAAGCGGTAGTGCTCGCCCTCGAAGCGCGGCGGCGTGCGGTTCTGAAAGGAGTCGAAGATCGCGCGCAGGCACTGGACGTACTCGCGAAGGCGCGGGCCGGGCGCGCTCCACGGCGTCGAGTAGCGGCGCTCGTTGTGCGCGCGAACCTGCGTGCCGAGGCCGAGGAGCAGGCGGCCGCCCGAGAAGCGCTGGAGGTCCCACGCGAGCTGCGCGACGACCATCGGGCTCCTCGGAAACGCGACGGCGATCCCGGTTCCGAGCTTCGGGCGCGACGTGTGCTCGGCGAGCGTCATGAGCGGGAGGAAGGGATCGTGCCCCGCCTCGGGTACGAGCAGCGTGTCGAACCCGGCCGCCTCGAGCGCGCGCCCGTGGGCGGCGATCTCGGCGATGCTCGCAGGAGCGGTGAGCGTGGCCTCGATGCGCATGGCGGGCGTCTCCGTCGCGACGGGGTCCCGCGAGCATACCGCGCGCCGCTCGCCGGTTGACCCCGAAAATGCCGTGTGGTCCACTCGGCACGGCGCGCGAGGAGGCCCCATGGCGATGGTCGACATCGAAGCCGGCGAGACCGACGAGGACCGCGCGGTCCGCGAGACGTGCCACCGCTTCGCTGCCGGCGTGCTGCGCCCGGCAGGCCGCGCGCTCGACCGGCTCCCCGATCCGGCGCAGGTCATCGCGAAGGACTCCGTGCTCTGGGACGTCGTCCGCCAGTACCACGCGCTCGGGCTCGCGCAGCTCGCCGCAGCGCCCGACCTCGACCCGCTCGCGCGGGCGCGCCTGCAGTGCATCGTGAACGAAGAGCTCTCGTGGGGCGACGTCGGGCTCGCGATCACGTGCGGCCTCTCGCAGTTCCACGTTCCGTGGGTCCAGCAGAGCGCGAGCGACGAGCTGAAGGAGCGCTTCCTCTCGCCGGACCGCATCACGATCGCGTGCTGGGCCCTCACCGAGCCCGACCACGGGAGCGACACCGTCGCGTTCACCGAGCCGCAGTTCTCGGATCCATCGCTGCGCGCGGGCTGCGTCGCGCGGCAGGACGGCAGCGACTACGTGATCCGCGGGCAGAAGGCGGCGTGGGTCTCGGCCGGGTCGATCGCCGACGTCGCGATCCTGTTCTGCACGCTCGACCCCTCGCAGGGCTTCAAGGGCGGGGCCATCTTCGTCGTGCCGACGGACCTGCCGGGGTTTCGCAGGTCGCGTCCGCTCGACAAGCTCGGACAGCGAACGCTCAATCAGGGCGAGATCTTCTTCGACGACGTGCGGGTGCCCGCGTCGTACCGGGTCGTCGGGCCCGACCTCTACGCGCTCGCGCTCGAGATGATGCTCGCGCACGCGAACGCCGCGATGGGGCAGCTCTTCGTCGGCGTCGCCCGTGCGGCGCTCGACCTCGCGGTCGACTACGCCAAGCAGCGCGTCCAGGGCGGCAAGACGATCTTCGAGCACCAGAGCGTTCGCGCGCGGCTGTTCCGCATGTTCAGCCGCGTCGAGGCCGCGCGCGCCCTCGCGCGCCGCGTCGCGTACTTCACGGCGACCAGCCCGCCGCAGGTCCAGTACTCGATCGCGTCGAAGGTGTTCTGCACCCAGACGGCGTTCGACGTCGCGAGCGAAGCGGTGCAGATCTTCGGCGGTAACGGCCTGAGCCGCGAGTACCCGGTCGAGAAACTGCTGCGCGACGCGCGCGCGTCGATGATCGAGGACGGCTGCAACGAGCTGCTCAGTCTCGTCGGCGCCGCGAGGCTCTGAGGCCGCGGTGCGCGAGCGAAGCGAGATGGTCCTCGGCGACCTCGTCCGGATGCGAGCGGAGACGCTCCCGGACCGGGACGTGCTGACGTTCGACCACCTCGGCGACGGCGAGGCCGCCGCTCGGGACGAGGTTCGCACCTACGCCGATCTCGCCGAGAACGCGAACCGCATTGCCGCTGCGTTGATCTCGCGCGGCGTCGCACCGGGTGACCGCTTCGCAATCATGATGCGAAACCATCCCGAGTTCGTGGAAGCGATGGTCGCGGCGTCGATCGCCGGCGCGATCTTCGTCCCGATCGACCCGCGGGCGCGCGGCGAGAAGCTCGCCTTCATGCTCCGCAACGCAGGCTGCGCCGGGATCGTCTGCTCGGACGAGTGCTTCGGCGCGGTCGAAGCGGCGCTCGCGGGCGTTCCCGGACTCGCGTGGGCGTTCGTCGTTGCGTCCGGCGGCGAAGCCCCGGACTTCTCGCGAGTGATCGGCGCCGAGCCTCTCGCCGCCGTGCTCGCGCAGCCCGCACCGACGGTCGACGTCCGCGCCGAAGGACCGATGGCGCCGCTCCAGATCATGTACACGTCCGGAACGACGGGAGACCCCAAAGGCATCGTCGGGCACAACTTTCGGTTCTGCGCGGCGCAGATGCTCGCGGGCATGTTCGGGTACGCGCCGGACGAGCGGCCGTACACGGGACTCTCGTTCACGCACGGCAACGCGCAGGCGGTGACGCTCGCGCCCGTGCTCTACCACGGCTATCGCGGCGTCTTCAGCCGCCGCTTCTCGAAGCGCAGGCTCTGGGACGTGTGCCGCCGCCACGGCGTCACGAGCTTCTCGCTCGTCGGCGGCATGGTGACGGCGATCTACAGCGAGCCGCCGCGGGAGGACGACGCCGACAACCCCGTTCGGATGGTCGTGAGCGGAGGGATGCCGGCCGCGCTCTGGGAAGCGTTCGAGAAGCGCTTCGGCGTCGCGATCTGCGAGTTCTACGGCGCGATGGACGGCGGCGGGATGGCCTGGAAGCCGGCCGGCGTGGGGCCGGTCGGCTCGTTCGGAAAGCCGATGCCCGGAATCGAGATGAAGGTGCTCGACGAGGCGGGCGCGGAGTGCGCGCCGGGCGTGATCGGCGAGATCTGCGTCCGGCCGGCGGGCGGCGAGGCGAGCGTCGAGTACTTCGGAAATCCCGAGGCGTCGAAGAAGAAGATCCGCCGTGGATGGAACCGCAGCGGCGACTACGGCTGGAGCGACTGCGACGGCTGGCTCTTCTTCGGCTACCGCGCGGGCGGCGGCATCCGCAGGAACGGCGACTTCATCCTTCCCGGCTACGTCGAGAAGGTGATCGCCGAGGTGCCGGGCGTCTCGGACGTCTTCGTCTACGGAGTCCCGGCGGCCTCCGGCGCGCCGGGCGAGAAGGACGTCGTCGCTGCGGTCGTCTTCGACGCGGGACGTGCGGACGGCGTCGGCGCCGTCTTCCGCTCCTGCCGCGCAGGGCTCGAGCCGAACTTCGTCCCGACGTGGGTGCAGGTGGTCGACGAGATTCCGAAAACCGCCTCCGAGAAGCCGCAGGAGCGGATCTTGCTCGAGCAGTTCGCGCCCGACGCCGCGAACGTCTTCACCGACCCCGAGGCGCGGGGGAGCTGATCAGAGCCCCTCGCGGTGGTCGCGGACCATGCGGAGCATGCGGGCGAGAACGGCGCCGACGGCGGGCGGCGGCGGCGGCGCGCTGCGAGCGCAGCGGCGTCCGCGCTCGGGGCCGGGCGTGAGGTCCTGGTGGTCGGAGAACCGCTCGACGAGATCGCGCAGCTCGTCCGGCGTGAGCGAGGAGCGGTTTCGCAGCAGCCGCGCGGCGGCGAAGTCGATGCCGTCTCCCGTGATGCGTTCGGCGCGGTCGATGATCGAGGCGCGCGCGGCGACGCGCGCGAGGAGGGCGGCCGCGGCGCAGCCCGCTTCGCGGGCGGCCGCGTCGATGAGCGCGCGGTACGCGTGAACGAGCTCGCGCGCCCTTCGCCGGCGCCATGGCGTCGCCTCGCGGTCGCGGCGCGAGGCGTAGCGCGAGAGCGCGATTCGCAGGACCTCGTCCGGCCGCGGCCCTTCCGGGCGCTCGCGCAAGGCCAGCGGCAGCTCGCGAAGCAGGTCTCGCGTGCAGTAGACGGCGTTCCACGACAGGCCGTCGGGGACGCGAGCGGGGCCGCGCGACGAGCGAACGCGCTCGAACCAGCGATGCACGCGCCGAAGCCGCGCGACGGCCTGCGGCGCGCGGCGCAGCACGCGCGCGGCGAGCTCGGGCTCGAGGCCGACCTTGCGCAGCAGGAGCAGATCTCGCGTTCGCGCGAACTCGTCGTCGAAGAGCGCGAGAATGGGGTCGTTGCGGAAGCGCGCGAGCGGCCTTTTGCGGCCTTCGAGCAGGAAGTCGCGGATCTGCGCGAAGCTCTGGACGATGTGCCGCGCCTTGCGGCGCTGCTCGGGCAGCGTCGTCGACATGCGAGCGACGTCCTCGAAGCGGTACTCGCGGTGGTAGAGCCCGAACTGACGGACCGACCCGTAATCGACGATGGAGCCGTCGGCGAGGATGTTGTCGCCGTCCCAGTCGAGCCAGCAGAAGACGTACTCGCTCTCGAAGCGGGCGGCCATCCTCGCGAAGGTGCGCGCGGTCTGCGCCGCGAAGAAGCGGAGCCGCCGCGCGCGCCCGTCGATCGCCGGCCAGTCGCCGTTCCCGATCTGCCGCTCGATGAAGAGCGAGACGCAGGCCTCGAGCGCGTCGCGGCTGCCCTGCCGCAGGTGCGCGAAGAAGTGAGAAGGCCGCAGCAGGCTCCGGGCCGCGCGGACGTTGATGGCGAAGCCTCCCGGAAACTCGATCACCGCGAGCACGCGTTCGGTCGCGATGCCGTTGCGGTGGAAGGCCTCGCTCATGAGCAGCGCCGAGAGGCCCTCGGCGAGCGCCGCCGTCCCGCAGCCGTAGCTCGCGTAGCGATTGCCCGTCTTGAAGAAGCGCTTCTCGGTCGCGGTCGCGGGACACAGTCGCGTGACGCCCGTTCCCTGGCTCGAGACGTCCCACGTGACGCCGCGATTCGTGACGCTCCCGTTCCACACGCTCCGCCCGTCGCCGGAGGTTCGGCCGAGGCGGTCGGGGTGCTGGAGCTGGAGGTAGCGAGTCGCCATGTAGCGGCCCGGCAGCCGGTCGCGCGCGGGGACACGCAGGCCGTGCGCGAGATCCCATTCGTTGATGATGGTGAGGCTGAAGGTGTCGAGAACGGCGCGCGAGAGCTCGGGCGTCAGCGCGTCGGGATGGTCGCGCGGAACGAGGCCCATCTCGCGCGCGAGCGGCAGATTGAAGAAGACGACGCGGCCGCCGCGCCGCCGCCGCGCGCCGTAGGCGACGTACGCCGACGGCGCCGCCTGCTGCAGCGCGTGGCTCCCGTCGAGCGCGCGAAGGCGCACGTACGGATCGGAGATCGGCTCGCCATGTCGGGCCCGTCGCGCCACGGTGTTTCCCCGCGGGAGCATCGGACGCAACGGGACCGGGCTTGAGCTGCCGGAGCCGGGAGGACCGCTCGCCCGGCGGCGGAGCGAGAACGGCGACGCGGCGTAGAATGCAGACCCCGAGCTCCCATCCTTCTCTCGAGGCGCGCCATGACCGATGCTTCAGGGCCCGTCGTATTCGATCGCGCGGCGGGCTTCTACGACGCGACGCGCGGCTTTCCTCCCGGCATCGCCGAGCGCGTCGCGGAGCTCTTCGTCGCGGCCGGCGGGCTCGGCGCGAGCTCGCGCGTGGTCGAGATCGGCATCGGCACCGGACGCATCGCGCGCCCGCTATCGGAGCGCGTCGCGCACGTCTTCGGAGTCGATCTCTCCGCGGCGATGCTGGCGCGGCTCGCCGAGCAGCGGGGCGAGCGGCACGTGTGGGCCGTTCGCGCCGACGCGGCGAAGCTGCCGTTTCGAGACGCGTTCGCCGACGCCGTGATCGGCGTTCACGTGTTCCATCTGATTCCGGCCTGGCGAAGCGTCCTCGCCGAAGCGGCGAGGGTGCTCGCTCCCGGCGGCGTCCTGCTGCACGCCGCGGAGGAGCAGACCGAAGCGTGGGCGAGCTGGCGCGCACGCCTCGATGCCGAGATCGGCTACGAGCACGTCGGCGTTCCGCGCGCGCGCTTCGAGACGTTTCCCGAAGACGAAGGATGGTTGCCGGCCGCTCCGGTGCGTCGCCTTCGGTTCTCACGGCCGATCACGCCCCGCGCGCTGATCGATCGCATCGCGCAGCGAACCTGGTCCGTCACCTGGCGCATGAGCGACGAGGAGCTCGCGCGCGCCGTCGACGTGCTGCGTGGCGAGCTCACCGCGCGGTTCGGTGATCTCGATCGCGAGGCACAGGTCGAGACCGGCTTCTGGATCCGCGCGTATCGGCCGCCGGCCTGAGCCCGGGCCCGTCGTAGGAGCCGCCGGGGCCGCCGCGCAGCCGCCCGGCGCCCCCATGACTCCGGTCATACCGCCAGGCCGCCCGGGATCCGATCGTGAGTGAGCACCCACTCACCGTTCTCGGTGCGTCCGGAGGCCGCATGCGATCCCGGGCCGTCGATCCCGCCGCCGCCGGGCCCCCCCGGGCCGCCGGCCGCTCCGCCGCAGCGCCGCCGCGGCCGAGCCGCGGCGACCGCCGCGAGGCGAGCCGCCGCCGCCTGCTCGACGCGGCGCTCTCGGCCGTCGCCGAGCTCGGGCATGGCGGGGCGACCACGGCCGAGATCGCGCGGCGGGCCGGGCTCTCCGAGGGAATGATCTTCAAGGTCGCGCCGACGAAGTCGGATCTGCTCGCGCAGAGCGTCCGCGATCTCTTCTCGCGGCTCGTCGGCGAGTATCGCTCGGCCTTCGCGGGCATCGACGTCCGCACCGATCGCGTCGCGGCCGCCGTCGAGCTGCTCGCGGCGGCGTATCGGCGCCCCGAGCTCATGGCGGCGTTCGAGCTCTATCTCGCGGCGCGCACCGATGCGGCGCTCGCGCGCGGACTGCGCGACGTGGCGGAGCGGCATCGCGCCGAAGTGCGCGCGCTCGCGGAGCGGCTGTTCCCCGAAGCCGCACGAACGCACGGCCGCATCGCCGCGGCGGTCGACCTCGCAATGGACACGCTGCAGGGGGAGGCGCTCTCGCGCCTTCCGAACCCGGACCCGCTGCGCACGCAGCGCGTAACGGCGCTGCTCGCCGACGTCCTCCGCCCGCTCCTCGAGCCGGCGGCTCGGCCCGGCGGCGACCGATGAGCGCCGCAGCGCAGCGGATCCCGTCGCCGCTCGCGCGCTCGCCGCATCCGGGCGACGCCGCAGCGCAGCGCCCGCAGCGCCTCGAAGCGCTGCGAAACGACCTGCTCGCGGCGCCGTACGCGCTCTGCACCCAGAAGGCCGAGCTGCTGACCGAGTACTTCCAGGACCACGTTCCGGGCGATGCGCTCGTCGACGCGGTCGCTCCGCTCCACTTCGCGGCCGTTCGCCGCGGGCTCGAGCGCAGCCTCGGTTCGGGCGCGCCGCAGCCGCTGTGGCAGCTCCGCGTGAGCAGCGCGCTGCAGGGTCTCTACGCGCGCCGCCTCGACGCTTCGAGCGGCGAGCCGCTGGTGGTGCACCATGCGCGTGCGCTCGCGTTCCTCCTCGCACGCGCGCCGCTTCGCATCTACGAGCACGAGCTCGTCGTCGGAAATCCTTCCTCGCAACGGGTCGGCGCGCCCATCCATCCGGACCTCGGCGGGATCCTCATGCTGCCCGAGCTCGAACGGCTCGCGACGCGCGCGGTGAACCCCATCGCGAGCACCGCCGCGCAGCGCGAGCGGCTCGAGCGGGAGATCTTCCCGTTCTGGTTCCCGCGCTCGATTCAGTCGCGCGCGCCGCTGCTCGCGAGCGATCCCGGCCTTCCGAACGCGCTCCTGCGCGGCGATCGCTTCGTCCTCACGCAGTTCGCGGGCATCTCGCACGTGACGCCCGATTACCCCGCCGTGCTCGAGCGGGGCTTCGAGGGGATCCTCGAGCAGGTCGAAAACGCCCGGCGCGGCGCGCGCACGCGAGAGCAGGCGGCGTTTCTCGAGGCCGCGGAGATCTCGGCTCGGGCGGCCATCGCGTTCGCCGCGCGCTGGAGCGCGCACTGCGCGCAGGCGGCCGCGCGCCAGCTCGTTCCGCAGCGCGCGGCGGAGCTCGAGACGCTCGCGGCCGTCCTCGCGCAGGTGCCCGCCCGGCCGGCACGCAGCTTCTACGAGGCCGTGCAGAGCGTGCTGCTCACGCACGTGATCGTCCACCAGGAGAGCTTCCAGCACGGCGTCTCGTTCGGGCGGATCGACCGCATCCTCCAGCCCTACTACGCCCGCGACGTCGCCGAGGGCCGGATCACGCGCGCGGAGGCGATCGAGATCCTCGGCTGTTTCCTCGGCAAGGCGGCGGAGCTGCTGCCGCTGTTCAACGAGATGGCGACCGAGTACTTCAGCGGCCTCTCGTCCGCGTCGGGAATCACGCTCGGCGGCACCGACGAAGAGGGCCGGGACGCGACGAACGAAGTCTCCCGGCTCGTCCTCGAAGCCTACGACCACATGCGGCTGCGGCAGCCGAACCTCCATGCACGCCTTCATCCGGGAAGCCCGCCCGAGTTCGTCCGCCTCGCGCACGACGTCGTGAAGCGCGGCGGTGGGATGCCGGCGTTCTTCAACGACGAGACGGTCGTCCCCGCGATCGAGGCTCTCGGCGTCGCGACGCGCGACGCGCGTGATTACGCGGTCGTCGGCTGCGTCGAATGGGGCGTCCCGCGCCGGAGCTTCCCAGCCGCCGGGGCCTGCTTCCTCTCGCTTCCCGCGGCGCTGTCCCGCGCACTTCACGGCGGGCGCGACGCCGGACCGGGCGTGAAGCCGACCGTCTTCGACTCGATGCAGTCCCTCGTTGAGGCGCTGCGCGGCGAGATCGATGCGCTCGTCGCCGAGGCGGTCGCCGGCAACGACGCGATCGAGCGCGCGCACGCGCGCTGGCGCCCGACTCCGCTGCTGTCCCTGCTCGTCGACGGCTGCATTGCGTCGGGCCGCGACGTCACGCAGGGCGGGGCTCGCTACGACTCGACCGGCATCCAGGGCGTCGGCGTCGCGGACGTCGCCGACTCGCTGGCCGCGATCGAGCACGTCGTCTTCGGCGAGAAGCGCATCGGCCTCGCGGCACTGGTCGAAGCGGCCGACGCGGACTTCGCGAACGACGCGGCGCTGCAGCGCCGGCTCGACGAGCGGCTCCCGCGCTACGGCTGCGATGCCGGCCGCGCGGAGCACTGGGCCCGGTGCGTCTCGGAGCTCTACTGCGAGGCCGTCCGGCGCCACCGCAATCCGCGCGGCGGCCCGTACGCCCCCGGTTTCTGGACGATGACGACGCACGTCGGCTTCGGGCGCCGCCTCGGCGCGCTGCCGAGCGGCCGGCGCGCGGGCCGCCCGCTCTCCGACGGCGTCTCGCCCGTGAACGGCGCCGACCGCCGGGGGCCGACGGCGTCGCTGCTCGCCGCGGCCCACGCGCAGAGCCGCCTCGTCGGAAACGGGCTTTGCCTCAACGAGAAGATCGAGCCCTGGTTCGTCGAGGGAGAGGCCGGAACGGCGCTGCTCGCCGACCTCACGCGCGGCTACTTCGCCGCAGGCGGCATGCAGGTGCAGTACAACATCGTCGACCCGAGCGTGCTGCTCGACGCGAAGGCGCATCCCGAGCGGCATCGCGACCTCGTGGTCCGCATCTCGGGCTACAGCGCGTACTTCAACGACCTCACCGAGGAGATGAAGGACGACATCATTGCGCGAACGCTCCACGGCGGCGCCGGGCCTCACCGCCCCGCCGACGGGCGGGCCTGCGGATGAGCGACGGCGAGTCGGCCGTCGTCTTCGACGTGCAGCGCTTCTCGATTCACGACGGCCCGGGGATCCGCAGCGTCGTCTTCTTCAAGGGCTGCGCGCTCGCGTGCGAGTGGTGTCAGAACCCGGAGGCGATACGCGCGGCGCCCGAGCTCCATTACGACGACGAGCGCTGCCTCGCGGGCTGCACGCGATGCGTGAGTGCTTGCACCGAAGGCGCCCTCCGCGACGCGAGGCCTGATCGCGCTGCCTTCTCGCGCTGCACGGCGTGCGGAGCGTGCGAGAGCGAGTGCCCCTCCGGCGCGCTTCGAATCGTCGGACGAGCCCGGACCGTCTCCGAGCTGCTCGAAGAGCTGCTGCGCGACCGGCCCTTCTACGCGTCGTCGGGCGGAGGCATCACGCTCTCGGGGGGCGAGCCCGTTCTGCAGGCGCCGTTTCTCGCGCGGCTCCTCCCTCTCGCAAAGCGCGAGGGCCTGCACGTCGCGCTCGAGACCTGCGGTGCGTACCCGTTTTCGTTGCTCGAGCCGCTCCTCGAATGGATCGACCTCGTCCTCTTCGACGTGAAAGCGGCGAGCGCCGAGCGCCATCGTGCGCTCACCGGGAGGCCGAACGGCCAGATTCTCGAGAACCTCGCCTTGCTGGTGCCGCGCGCTGCGTTGCTCGAAGTGCGCATGCCGGTGGTTCCGGGCCGCAACGACGACGACGAGAACGTCGCACGGACGGCGGCGCTGCTCGCCGGGATCGGCGTCGAGCGCTTGACGCTCCTGCCGTACAACCACCTCTGGGAGGCGAAGCTCTCGCGGATCGGCACCGATCGCCGTCCGCTCGGGATTCGGCCGCCGCCCGGAGAACGCTACGACGAGCTCGTTCGCGCCTTCGAAGGGCACGGGATCGCGGCGTCGATCTGACGCGCCGGCGCGGCGTGAGGGCTCCGGCAGCGTGCGGCGCGAAGGCCGCGAACGTCGAGAGGAGAGAGCGTGCGCGTGTTCGTTACTGGAGCGACCGGATTCCTCGGGCGGCGGATCGCGCCGCGGCTGCGTGCGGACGGCCACGCCGTGACGGCGCTCCTCCTGCCGCACGAGGACGAGGCGAGCGCGCCGGCCGATCGCGTCGTGCGTGGCGACATCACGCAGCCGGGGAGCCTCGCAGGCGCGATCGACGGCCAGGATGCGGTCGTGCATCTCGCCGGCGCCGTCGGCTACGGACAGACCTTCGCGCGCTGCAGCAGTCTCAACCGGGACGGCACGGCGAACGTCGTTCGCGAGGCGCTCCGCGCGGGCGCACGCCGCTTCGTACACATGAGCTCCGTTTCGGTCTACGGCCGCGTGCCCGACGTGCGGCTCACGGAGGACGCTCCGCTGCGCCGCATCGGCGACCCGTACGGCGACACGAAGGCCGACGCCGAAGAGATCGTGTGCGAGCCCGCGAGGGCCGGCGCGCTCGATCTCACGATCCTGCGCCCCACGGTGATCTGGGGGCCCGGCGATGCGCTGTTCCTGCCCAAGCTGATCGAGAACCTGCGGAGCGGCAGGGCGCGCGTGGTCGGATCGGGCCGGAACACGGTCGACGCCGTCCACGTCGACGACGTCGCAGAGCTGGTGGCGCACACCCTCGCGAGCCCCGTCTCGATCGGGCGCGTCTACAACGTGAACCACCCGCACAACCCGACCTGGAGCGAGCTCGTCGCGCTGGCCGCGGCGGCGATCGGCGCTCCTGCTCCGGCCGGGCGCCTTCCCTATCCGGTGGCGTTCGTCGCCGCGACGCTGATGGAGCTCGCGGCGGCCTTCACGAAGCGCCCGCCGCGCCTCACGCGCTATTCGGTGCGCGTGATCGGCCGGCAGTACCGCTACGCAGTCGACCGCGCGCGCGAGGAGCTCGCCTTCACGCCGCGGGTCGCGCTCACGCCCGCGACGATCGCCGAGGCCGTTCGCGCGGCCTGAGCCCGCTCCCGCTTCAGCCCGCGTCGCCGTCGGGCGGCGGCTCGCTCGCGCTCCTGCCGACGCGGCGGCGCATCGCCTGCACGAGGCGCGCGAGCGTGAAGCCGCGACCGCGCTGCTGCAGCTCGAAGTAGTGGTCGCCTTCGCCCTTCACGAGGAGCTGGACGGTCTCGCCCGCGAGCAGCTCCTCGATTCGCTCGCCTTCACGAAGCGGGTGCTCGAGTCGTGCGAAGACGCGGCGGCCGTCGATTCGCAGCAGCGCCACGTGGACGGGGCCGGCCTTGCCTTCGGCGGTCACGTAGATGCTGGTGGCCGCCTCGACGACGCCGCGCGCTCCGTGCAGGCTCGGAACGCGCGCCTCGCGCCGCTGGTCGCTCGCTTCGAACGTGAGGCGCGGATGCGGGACGACCTGCCGGCGGCGGCGCCCGTCCGCCGCCTCGAGGAGCGTCACGTAGACGTTGTTGCCCGGGCCTCCGATCGAGTGCGCGAGACCGATCCTCGCGCCGGCGACCTGCGCCTTCGGGTTCGGGAAGCGTCCGGCGATCTGCAGGTAGCACTCGGCGATCTGGAACAGTCCCGTTCCGCCCACGGGATGCCCGCGCGCCTTCAGGCCCCCGGAGAGATTCGTCGGCATGCGCCCGCGTACGCCCGTCACGGGGTGGTCGAGCGGATCGCCGGGGTCGCCGCGCGTCTTTCCGACCAGCGCCTCGATCGCATCGTCGGCGTCGACGAGCCCCAGGTCGGAGAGGTCGATCGGCAGCAGGCTGTTGAACGCGTCGTGCGCTTCGACGACGAGCCCCTCGAGCTCGCGCGGGTCGCGGATGCCGGCGCGCCAGTACGCGAGCTGCGCCGCGCGGCGAGTCGCCGCCAGGTGCGAGAGCTCGGCGCGGTCGAGGATCGACGAGGTGTCGGTCGCCGAGCCGAGACCGGCGATGCGGACCGCCTGCGGCCGCGAGGTGAGGATCACGGCCGCAGCTCCGTCGCAGATGGGCGAGCAGTCCTTGCGCATCAGCGGCGTCGCGACCGGGAGGTTCTGCTTCGCGTCGAAATAGGCGGCGAGCGGCTCGGGCTTTCCCTGGAAGGCCGCCAGCGGGTTGTCGGCCCCGAGCGCGTGCGCGCGGAACATGAGCCGGGCGAGCACGTCGGAGATCGCCCGGCCCTTCAGCTTCCGGTCCTTGAACCACGCCTGCGTCACGAGGGCGATCAGCGCTGGCATCGTGAAGCCGAAGCTTCGCTCGACGGGGTCGACCGTCTTCGACATGATGTGGGTCGCCACCTCGGTGGTGACCGTCTTCATTCGCTCGCCGCACAGCACGAGCACGCTCTCGAACTCGCCGGACGCGATCTTGTAGGTGGCCTCGTGGAGGGCGGACGCGCCGGTCGACGAGGCCGTCTCGCTGCGGACGGCGGGGATTCCGGTGAGCCGGAGGTGGTCCGCGACCTTGGTCGCGATGTTGGCGCGGTTCTCGAACTCCTCGCTGTCCATGATGCCGACCTGGAGGGCGTCGAACGAGCGGACCTGCGAGTCTTCGAGGGCGCGGCGGTAGGCCTCGGCGAACAGATCGAAGGCGCTGCCGAAGATGTGCCCGGTGAGGTCCACCTTCGTGAGCCCGACGCCCGCGATGTAGACCTCCTTCGCCATTCGCCCGCATGGTAGCCTACCCGTCGCACGCACCGGTGCGGGTTCGCAGCGGCGCGGCGGAGGGGTTCATGCGCGCGGTCCGCATTCTGGTCGTGGTGTTGCTCGTGATCGTCGTGGGGGGCCTCGCCCTGCGGCTCTCGGGGTTCGGCATCGTTCCCGGCGGCGGGCCGAAGATCGCGCCCGGCAGCGCGCTCGTGCTCGATCTCGAAGGCGAGTACGTCGAAGCGCCCGAAGCGCCGCTGGTGGCGCGCCTGCTCGGCCAGCATCGCGTGCCGCTCGTCTCCGTGCTCTCCGAGCTGCGCAAGGCCGGACGCGACGGCCGGATCTCGACCGTCGTCCTGCGGATCCGCGGCCTCGACATCGGCTGGGCCAAGGCGCAGGACCTTCGCGACGCGATCCTCGCGCTGCACGACCGCGGCAAGCGCACCTACGCGTACGTCGAGTGCGAGCGCTTCGGAGCGAACCGCGAGTACTACGTCGCGAGCGCGGCCGATCAGGTCTGGCTCGCGCCGGGGACGCGCGCGCCGCTCGTCGGCCTCGCCGCCGACTACCTCTTCCTCGGCGGCCTGTGGGAGAAGCTCGGCGTCTCGCTCGACGTCGAGCGGGTCGGGAAGTACAAGAGCGCGGCCGAGAGCCTCGCCGGCCGGCAGATGTCCGAAGCGAACGCCGAGATGGTGAACTCGCTCATGGACTCGTACGAGACGCAGATCGTCGCCGCCGTCGCCGATCGGCGGAAGCTGACGCCGAGCCAGGTGCGCGCGGTCATCGACCAGGCGCCCGTGACGCCCGGCGACATGCTCGCCGCGAAGCTCGTCGACGGCGTCGGCTACCTCGACGCACTCCTCGCGAAGGACGGGAGCCCATCCGTCGTCGAGGGGACGGACTATGCCGCGGTCGACCCGAGGAGCATCGGGTTTTCTCCCGTCGCGACCTTCGCCCTCGTCTACGGCACGGGCACGGTCGTTCACGGCGACGCGAGGGCGTCACGGTCGGGAGAGCCCGTTCTCGCCTCGACCGCGGTCTCGCGGGCGCTGCGCGAGGCGGCGGACGACGCCGACATCAAGGCCATCGTCTTCCGGATCGACAGCCCCGGCGGCTCCGCGCTCGCGTCCGACATCGTGTACCAGGCCGTGATGGAGGCGAAGAAGAAGAAGCCCCTCGTCGTGTCGCTCTCCGATGTCGCGGCGTCGGGCGGCTACTACGTCGCCGCGGCCGCCGACACCGTCGTCGCGCAGCCGGGGACGCTCACCGGGTCGATCGGCGTCTTCGTGATCCGTCCGGTGATCGCAGGCCTGCTCGACAAGCTCGGCATCGGCCACGCCGCGATCACGCGGGGCGCGCACGCCGACCTCCTGCTCAGCACCGAGGCGCTGACGCCCGACACGCGCGCGCGGCTCGAGACCGAGGTCCGCAGCGTCTACGACCTCTTCGTCGAGCGCGTCTCGACGGGCCGCTCGCTCGAGCCGGCGTACGTCGACGAGATCGGGCAGGGGCGCGTGTGGACCGGCGCGCAGGCGAACGAGCGCAAGCTCGTGAACGTGCTCGGGGGCCTGCACGTCGCGGTCGACCGCGCGAAGGAGCAGGCCGGGCTCTCGCGCGACGCCGACGTGGCGCTGCTGCCGTACCCGCCGCCCGAGCCGCTGATCGCGCAGATCCGCAAGCTCGCGTTCGGCGGCGCGCTCGCGGACGTCGCTTCGCCGCTCCCGCTCCCCGACTCGCTGCGCCGGCTCGCGGCCGCGATCGCCGAGCTTCCCGCCGGGAGCCCGGTCCTCGTGCCTCCGGTCGTGATCGACGTCCACTAGCACGCGAGCAAGGAGCGCCCATGCACCTCGAGAAGCAGTTCGACGTGAAGCGCCCGCGCGCGGAGGTCGTGGCGGCCGTCGCGTGCGACGAGACGCTGCTCGAGCTCTTCGCCGAGCAGGAAACCGAGATCGTCGAGTCGCGCGGCAACCGCCGAACGACGCGGACGCGCTATCGCGCGCTCGGCCGCGAGGGCGAGGCGACCTTCCACTTCTGCTTCGAGCCCGACGGCAGCATCACGTTCGAGAAGGTCTGCGACGGGAGGGTCTGGCGCGAGCTCGAGGGCCTCGTGAGCTTCGAAGAGCGCGGGCAGGGAACCCGCGTGCGGCTCGAGCTCGACGGCCGCACCAAAGCGCTGGTCCCGGAGTTCACGGTGAAGGGCCAGATGCAGGCCCAGATCGACGAGATGTCGGATGCGCTCCGGCGCCGGATCGCTGCAGCCGGCAAGAAGAAGGGGTGACATGGCGGAGCTGGTGACGCGGGATGGTGTACGTCTGTACGTCGAGGCGCACGGAGACGGGATCCCGCTCGTCCTCTCGTGCGGGTATTGCACGACGCACGAGAACTTCCGGCCGCAGGTGGAGCCGCTGGTCCGGGCGGGCGCGCGCGTCGTCCTGTGGGACTACCGCGGACACGGCCGTTCGGGCGTTCCCGAGAGCGACGCCGCGTACGAGATGCCGGTGCTCGTCGAAGACCTTCGCGAGGTGCTCGACTGGGCGGCGCCCGGGCGTCGCGCGGTGGTGGGCGGCCTCTCGTTCGGCGGGCTGCTCTCGCTCCACTTCGCGCTCGCGCACCCCGCGCGCGTCCTCGGCCTCGTGCTGATCGACAGCGGGCCGGGCTTCAAGAACCCCGATGCCGCGGCGCGCTGGATGGAGCAGGTCGAGCGGATCGCGCGCCGGCTCGAGGATCACGGGATGGAGTCGATGGCGCGCGACAGCGCGGCGGTGACGTCGATCGGGCGCCGCCCCGAGCTGCCCGCCGCGCAGGCGGCCGCACGCGCGATCGCGGCGCAGGACCCGGCCGGCCTCGCGCGTTTCGGCCGGCGCGCCGCCGGCCCTGCGCCGAGCGTGATCGACGATCTCTCGCGCATCGCGGCGCCGGCGCTCGTCGTGGTCGGCGCCGAGGACCGGGCCTACCTGCGCGCGGCCGAGGTGATGGCCGCGAAGCTCCCGGCAGCGACGCACGTCGTCATCCCCGATGCCGGGCACATCGTGAACATCGAGCAGGCCGACGCGTTCAATGCGGCCGTGGCGAGCTTCCTGGAGAAGCTCCCGCGCGAATGACCGCAGCGCACGAAGACGGGGCGCAGCGAAGCCTCCGGGGCATCCCGACCGGCATCTGGATGCTCGGTTTCGTGAGCCTGTTCATGGACGTCTCGTCCGAGATGATCCACGCGCTGCTTCCGGTCTTCCTCACCTCGGTGCTCGGCGCGAGCGCGACTTCGGTGGGCTGGCTCGAAGGGATCGCCGAGGCCACGGCGTCGATCACCAAGATCTTCTCCGGGACGATCTCCGACGCGCTCGGCAAGCGGAAGCTCCTCGCGGTCGTCGGCTACGGGCTCGCGGCGGTGACGAAGCCGCTCTTTCCGCTCGCGCAGTCGGTGGGGATGGTCGTCGCCGCGCGCTTCATCGACCGCGTCGGAAAGGGCATCCGCGGCGCGCCGCGCGACGCGCTCGTCGCCGACCTCGCTCCGCCCGAGATTCGCGGCGCGAGCTACGGGCTGCGCCAGTCGCTCGACACCGTCGGTGCCTTCGCCGGACCGCTGCTCGCAGCGCTCGTGATGGCGCTCACCGCGAACGCGTTTCGGACCGTCTTCTGGATCGCCGTCGTCCCGGCGTTCGTCGCGGTCGCGCTGCTCGTCCTCGGCGTCTCCGAGCCGGACCGCCCGCCCGCCGCGGCCCCGGTCCGCTCGCCGATCCATCCCGACGAGCTCCGCCGCCTCGGCGCGCGCTACTGGTGGGTGGTCGCGATCGCGGCCGTCTTCACCGTCGCGCGCTTCAGCGAGGCCTTCCTCATCCTGCGCGCGCAGAGCCTCGGCGTCTCCCCCGCGCTCGTCCCGCTCGTTCTGGTCGCGATGAACCTCGCGTACGCCGGCTCGGCGTATCCGGCCGGCATTCTCTCCGACGGCGTCGGCCGCCGCGGGCTGCTCGCCGCCGGCTTCGGCGTGCTCGCAGCGAGCCAGCTCGTCCTCGCCTTCGCGGCGGGCTGGGCGGGCCTTCTCGCCGGCGTCTTGCTCTGGGGGCTCCACATGGGAATGACGCAGGGCATCTTCGCTGCGCTCGTGGCGGACGCCGCGCCGGAGGACCTGCGCGGCACCGCGTTCGGCGTCTTCCATCTCGCGAGCGGCGTCGCGCTGCTCGCCGCGAGCGTCGTCGCCGGCATGCTCTGGGACGCGCTCGGCCCGCCCGCGACCTTCGGCTTCGGCGCGGGCCTCACCGTGCTCACGCTCGCCGTTCTCGTCGTGTTCAGCCGGGGCGACACTCCGCCGAACGCGACGAGCGCGTAAGACGGCGGTCGGTTTCAGCCGCTGCGGCCCGGGCGCGGCGGCCGTCCAGCAGAGCTCGCCATCGAAGCGCGGGTGCGCGGGTTGCGACGCCCGTGATACGGCGGCTGGATCTGCCTTCGGCGCGCTTGCCTTCGTAGATGCCGAGCCGAGCCCGCGTGTTGCGCGCGGGCGGGCGCCGGACCTGGCCCCGGCGCGCCCGCGCGCCGGTGACGTCGTCGAGATGCGAGAGATGGGGCATGAACGAGCGGGACGCTCCGGTGGTCTCGGCCGCCCTCGTGCGGGCGCGCCCGCGGGAGCCGTCTCCCGCGGATGGCCTGCTCGGCAGCGGATCGGGCTCCGGCTCGCCCTGCGCACGCGCTGCGTGCTCCGCTTCGTCCTGCACTCCGCGGGGACGCAGGCTATACCCCGCGGCACACGGGGGCGATCGCCGCCGCAACCCCCGGCCGGCTCGCGGGTTCGACTCTTCGGGGCAGGGGTGCGGGGAGGGCCGACCGGGTGGGCGAGCCAGAGGTGGACGGACCAGCCTTGGACGCCGCCAAAGAGGACGTACGGCTCATGCTTGCGTGCCGCGCGGGAGACGACGCCGCCTTCGGCACGCTCTTCCGGCGCTGGTCGTCTCCGCTGCTGCGCTATCTCGAGCGCATGGTGGGAGACGCGTCCGCCGCCGAAGAGCTGGTGCAGGAGACGTTCCTGCGCGTTCACCGGGCGCGCGAGCGCTACAGCCCCGACGCGCGTTTCTCGACCTGGCTCTACACGATCGCGAACCACCTCGCGCTGAACGAGCTGCGCCGCCCGCGCCGGCAGCGCGAGCACCGGAGCGTCGAGGGAGGAAATGGCGACGGCGAGCCGCTCGTGCTGGCGGGCGAGAAGCCGCGCGCCGAAGAAGAGATCGACGCGCGCCGCCTCGGCGGAGCCGTCGAGCAGGCGCTCTCGGAGCTGCCCGAGCGGCAGCGCGCAGCGCTCTGGCTGACGGCCGTCGAAGGGCTCTCGTACGCCGAGGTCGCGTCGACGCTCGAAACCAGCGAGAAGTCGGTGAAGGCGCTCGTGCATCGCGCGCGGTGCGCGCTCGCCGACCATCTACACAGCGGAGCGTAACATGACGACCGCTCGCGAAATCTGCCTCTCGTTCGATGAAGACCTCTCCGCGCTTCGCGACGGCGAGCTTTCGAGTGAGCGCGCGGCCGAGGTCGAGGCGCATCTCGCCGGCTGCGAGCGCTGCCGGGCGCGCCTTGCGTCGTTCGAGGCCGTCGACGCCGATCTGCACGGGATCGCCGCGCCTCGCGTCGCAGGCGACCTCGAGTCGCGACTGCTCGCGCGGCTCGCCGATGAGCGCAGCGCGGCGGCGCAGCGCGCCGCCGCGCAGGCCGCCGGCGCCGTGCGCCCGGTCCCCGACCAGCGCGGCCGCGCTCCGCGCCGGCCGGGCCGCACGTTCGCCTTCGTTGCCGCGATCGCGAGCGCCGCTGCGGCGGCGGTCGTCTACCTGGCCGTGGCGCGGAGCCCCGGCCCGCTCGGGCCGCAGGGCCCCGTCGCGCAGCGGCAGCCGGGCGCCGCCGCTGCGGTGCGCGAGACGCCCGGGCGAGACGCCGGCGCCGACCTCGACGCGGCGCGCG
>JAYRMX010000266.1:0-6592 GCA_041912475.1 Myxococcota bacterium | reverse complement strand
GCCCTGGGGGGCGGGCCTGCGGGCGGGGCCGGCTCGGGGGGTGCCCGGGGCTGCGGGGGCGGGGTCGGGTGGCCGGGCCGGGCGAGCGCCAGCGAGCCTTGCCGCTAACTTGCGCGCCATGGCCCGCATCAACGAGAGCTACCGCAGGCTGCGCGCCGGCTACCTGTTCCCCGAGATCGGCCGCCGCGTGCGCGCGCACGAAGCCGCGCACCCGGGCGCCCGCGTGATCCGCCTCGGGATCGGCGACGTCGTCCTCCCACTCGCGCCCGCGATCGTCGCGGCACTGCACGCCGCGGCCGACGAGATGGGGACGCCGCAGGGCTTTCGCGGCTACGGACCCGAGCAGGGCTACGAGTTCCTGATCGACGCCATCCGCGAGCACGACTTCGCGCCGCGCGGCGTCGCGCTCGACCGCGACGAGATCTTCGTCTCGGACGGCAGCAAGTGCGACACCGGCAACATCCAGGAGATCTTCGGCGCCGAGTGCCGCATCGCGGTTCCCGATCCGGTCTATCCCGTCTACGTCGACACCAGCGTGATGGCGGGAAGGAGCGGCGCGGCCGCCGCCGACGGCCGCTTCGCGGGCCTTTGCTACCTCGAGGCGAACGAGGCGAACGGCTTCGTCCCCGACCCGCCGGCGGGGCGCGCCGACGTCGCATTCCTGTGTACGCCGAACAATCCGACCGGCGCCGCCGCGACGCGCGAGCAGCTCGCGCGCTGGGTCGCATGGGCGCGAGCGAACGACGCCGTCATCCTCTTCGATGCCGCCTACGAGGCCTACGTCCAGGACCCCGCCCTTCCCCGCTCGATCTACGAGATCGACGGCGCGAAGGAGTGCGCGATCGAGTTCCGCAGCTTCAGCAAGCGCGCCGGCTTCACGGGGCTGCGCTGCGCGTACACCGTGGTGCCGAAGGCGCTCACCGGGAGCACGGCCGCGGGAGAGCGCGTCTCGCTGAACGCCCTGTGGCTGCGCCGCCAGACGACGAAGTTCAACGGCGTCTCGTACCCCGTGCAGCGCGCGGCCGCGGCGGTCTACTCGCCGGACGGCCTCGCGCAGACGGCGCAGCAGATCGCGTACTACATGGAGAACGCCCGACTGCTGCGCGACGAGCTCGGCGCAGCCGGAATGACGCTCTTCGGCGGCGTCCACGCGCCGTACGTCTGGATGCGAACGCCGCACGGCATGCGGTCGTGGGAGCTCTTCGACCACCTGCTCGCCGACGCGAACGTCGTCGGCACGCCCGGAGCGGGCTTCGGGCCGGCCGGCGAGGGGTACCTTCGCCTCTCGGCGTTCAACACGCGCGAGAACGTCGCCGAGGCGATCGAGCGCATCCGCAAGGCGTTCGCGTCGTGAAGCCGCGCGAGGTCCGGACCGCCGAGGGCGCGCGGCGAATCGTGCAGGAGCGCGGCCTCTCGCACGTGAAGGTCGGGCTGTTCGACGTCGACGGCGTGATGCGCGGCAAGTACATGTCGCGCGAGAAGTTCTTCTCGTCGCTCGAGAAGGGCTTCGGCTTCTGCGACGTCGTGCTCGGCTGGGACTCGCAGGACCAGCTCTACGACAACGTGCAGTTCACGGGGTGGCACACGGCCTACCCCGACGCGCCCGTTCGCATCGTCCCCGAAAGCTGCCGCGAGGTGACCGGCGAGCCCGGGACGCTGCTCTTTCTCGCGGAGTTCGCGCCGCCCGCCGAGGCGCTGTGCCCGCGCGGCGTGATGCGCCGCGTGCTCGCGAAGGCTCGCCGCATGGGCTTCGAGGCGCGCGCCGCGCTCGAGTACGAGGTCTTCCTCTTCGACGAGACGCCCGACAGCGTGCGCGCGAAGGGCTACCGCAACCTCCAGCCGATCACGCCCGGCTACTTCGGCTACTCGGTCCTTCGCAGCTCGGTGCACGCGGAGTTCCACCAGGCGCTGCTCGCCGCGTGCGAGACGATGGACATGCCTCTCGAGGGCCTTCACACCGAGACGGGGCCGGGCGTAATCGAGGCCGCGATCGCCGTCGACGAAGCGCTCGCCGCCGCCGACAAGGCCGCCCTCTTCAAGACCTTCACGAAGGTGCTCGCGCAGCGGCGCGGCTGGATGGCGACCTTCATGGCGAAGTGGTCGCCGAGCTGGCCCGGACAGAGCGGCCACATCCACCTCTCGCTCACGACGAAGGCCGGAAAGTCCGCCTTCCACGACGCGAAGGACCCGAACGGAATGAGCCGCACGATGCGCCGCTTCGTCGCAGGCCAGCAGGCGCTGCTGCCCGAGCTGCTCGCGCTCGTCGCGCCGACGGTCAACTCGTACCGCCGGCTCGTCCCGGGCTACTGGGCGCCGACGAGCGCGACGTGGGGGATCGAGAACCGCACCTGTGCGCTGCGCGTCATCCCCGGGTCGGAGAAGGCGCAGCGCGTCGAGTACCGGATCGCCGCGGCCGACGGGAACCCGTATCTCGCGCTCGCCGCGGCGCTCGCGTCGGGGCTCCACGGCATCGAGAACGAGCTCGAGCTCGGCGCGCCGGTCACGGGCAACGCGTACGCGAGCGAAGCCCCCGCGAAGCTGCGGCTGCCCGCGACGCTCTGGGACGCGGCGCAGCGCCTCAAGGCGTCGAAGGCCGCGCGCGCCGCGTTCGGCGACGCCTTCGTCGACCACTTCGCCGCGACCCGCGAGTGGGAGGAGCGCGAGTTCCGCAAGCACGTGAGCGACTGGGAGCTCGCGCGCTACTTCGAGATCACGTGAGCGGCGGCTTCGACGTCGTCTCTCCCATCGACGGGAGCGTCCTCGCGACGCGCGCGCTCGCGACGGAGCGCGAGATCGAGCACGCGCTCGCCGCCGCGCGGCGCGCGCAGCCGGGCTGGCGCCGGACGCCGGTCGCCGACCGCGTGGCGATCGTCGAGCGCTTCTGCCGCGCGTTTCTCGCGCGCCGGGACGAGATCGGCGAAGAGCTGACGCGGCAGATGGGCCGCCCGATCCGGCACTCGCCGCTCGAGGTCGACCGGCTCGCCGAGCGCGCGCGAACCATGGCGGAGCTCGCGGGACCGTCCCTCGCCGACCTCGCGATCGAGCCGAAGGAGGGCTTCACGCGCTTCATCCGGCGCGATCCGGTCGGCGTCGCCTTCGTGATCGCGCCGTGGAACTATCCGTACCTCACGGCCGTCAACTCCGTCGTCCCGGCGATCCTCGCCGGCAACGCGGTCGTGCTCAAGCACTCCGCGCAGACGCCGCTGTGCGCCGAGCGCTTCGCCGAGGCCTTCCGCGAGGCCGGGCTGCCGGCCGGCCTGTTCCACGTCCTCCACCTCTCGCACGACGACACGCAGCGCGTGATCGCGAGCCCGGCCGTCGACTTCGTGGCCTTCACGGGGTCGGTCGACGCGGGCCACGCCGTGCAGCGCAGCGCCTCGGGGCGCTTCATCGGCACCGGCCTCGAGCTCGGCGGCAAGGACCCCGCGTACGTGCGCGCCGACGCCGACCTCGATCACGCGGTCGAGAACCTCGTCGACGGCGCGTTCTTCAACGCGGGGCAGTCGTGCTGCGGCATCGAGCGCATCTACGTCCACGCGTCGGTGTACGACCGCTTCGTCGAGGGCTACGTCGCGCTCGCGCGCACGTACCGCCTCGGCAACCCGCTCGATCCCGAGACGACGCTCGGACCGATGGTACGAACCTCCGCCGCCGAGTTCGTCCGCGAGCAGGTGGCGGACGCCGTCCGCGCGGGCGCGAAGCTGCTCGTCGATCCGCGATCGTTCGCGAACGACCGGCCCGGATCGCCGTACCTCGGGCCCGCGGTCCTCGTCGGCGTCGACCACTCGATGCGCGTCATGACCGAGGAGAGCTTCGGGCCCGTGATCGGCATCCAGCGCGTCGCCGGCGACGACGAGGCCGTGCGGCTCATGAACGACAGCGCGTACGGCCTCACGGCTGCGGTCTGGACGCGCGACGAAGCGGCCGCGCTCGCGATCGGCGACCGCATCGAGACGGGAACCTTCTTCATGAACCGCTGCGACTACCTCGACCCCGCGCTCGCGTGGACCGGCGTCAAGGACTCCGGACGCGGCTGCACGCTCTCGCGTCTCGGCTTCGATCAGCTCACGCGGCCGAAGTCGTTCCATCTGCGCACGAAGACCTGATCGGAGGCCGTGACCGCGCGGAAACCGTTGGCCCTGCACGGCGCGTGCAGTAGCGTCCCCGCATGGCCGGCTCGTTTCCGAAGCGGCGTGCGACGTACGCGGATCTGCTGAAGGTCCCCGACCGCTTCGTCGCCGAGATCATTCACGGCAAGCTCCACACCACGCCGCGGCCGGCGCCGCGGCACGCGCTTGCCGAGACGGGCCTCGGAACGCTGATCCAGGCGCCGTTTCAGTTCGGCCTCGGCGGGCCCGGCGGCTGGTGGATCCTCGTCGAGCCCGAGCTGCACCTGCTCGGCGGCGACGAGGTGCTGGTGCCCGACCTCGCGGGCTGGCGAACCGAGAAGATGCCGGCGCTGCCGGAGACCGCCTTCTTCGAGACCGTGCCGGACTGGGTCTGCGAGGTCCTCTCGCCGGGGACGGCCGCGATCGATCGCAGCGAGAAGCTGCCGATCTACGCCGAGGCCGGCGCCGGTCATGCATGGCTCGTCGACCCGATCCTCGAGACGCTCGAGGTGCTGCGCAGCGAGGCGGGCGGCTGGCGTCTCGTGACGACGTTCCGGGGCAGGACGCAGGCGCGCGCCGAGCCCTTCGACGCCATCGCGCTCGATCTGGCGCTCGTCTTCGGAGGCCACGTCGCGGACGCGGGCGGGGCGCCGGCGTGAGCGGGCGGCAGTCGCGGAGCCGGCGCGCGACGTACGCGGATCTGCTGAAGGTCCCCGACCGCTTCGTCGCCGAGATCATTCACGGCAAGCTCCACACCACGCCGCGGCCGGCGCCGCGGCACGCGTACGCCGAGACGAGTCTCGCGGGGACTCTCGACGGGCCGTTTCAGAACGGCCTCGGCGGGCCCGGCGGCGGGTGGATCCTCGTCGAGCCCGAGCTGCACCTGCTCGGCGGCGACGAGGTGCTGGTGCCCGATCTCGCGGGCTGGCGAACCGAGCGCATGCGAGCGCTGCCCGAGACCGCCTACTTCGAGACGGTCCCGAACTGGGTGTGCGAGGTGCTCTCGCCATCGACCGCCACGCTCGACCGCACCGAGAAGCTCCCTGTCTATGCCGAGGCGGGCGTTTCCCACGCGTGGATGGTCGATCCGATCGCGAAGACGCTCGACGTGCTGCGCCGCGACGAGAGCGCGTGGGGGCTCGTGTCGGCGTTTCGCGGCGATGCGGCCGTCCGCGCCGAGCCTTTCGACGCGATCGAGATCGATCTCGCGCGGATCTTCCGCACGCACGCCGAGGAGTAGAACGTGCACCCCGACCCTGCGACGCTCCGCGGCAACTGGAGCTATCCCACGGCGATCCGCTTCGGCGCGGGCCGCATCCGCGAGCTCGCCGACGCCTGCTCCGCGCTCGGGATGCGGCGGCCGCTTCTCGTCACCGACCCCGGCCTCGCCGCGCTGCCGATGGTGAACGATGCGCTCGCCGCGAACGAGAAGGCCGGGATCCCGGCCGCGCTCTTCTCCGACGTTCGCGCGAACCCCGTGCTCGCGAACGTCGAGGCGGGCGTCGCGGCGCTTCGCGCGGGACGCCACGACGGCGTCATCGCGTTCGGCGGCGGGAGCGCGCTCGACTGCGCCAAGGCGATCGCGTTCATGGCGGCGCAGACGCGCCCGATCTGGGACTTCGAAGACGTCGGGGACTGGTGGACGCGCGCGAACACGGACGGCATCGCGCCGATCGTCGCGGTGCCGACCACCGCCGGAACCGGCTCCGAGGTCGGACGCGCCGCCGTCATCACCGACGAAGCGACGCACGTCAAGAAGATCATCTTTCACCCGAAGATGCTCCCCGCGATCGTGATCGCGGACCCCGAGCTGCTGGTCGGCCTTCCGCCGCACGTCACCGCCGCCACCGGAATGGACGCGCTCGCGCACAACCTCGAGGCCTACTGCGCGCCCGGCCATCATCCGATCGCCGACGGCATCGCCGTCGAAGGCCTGCGTCTCGGCAGGGAGTGGCTGCCCGCCGCGGTCGCCGACGGCCGCAACCTCACGGCGCGCGCCTACACGCTGTGCGCCGCGCACATGGGCGCGGCCGCATTCCAGAAGGGCCTCGGCGCGATCCACGCGCTCTCGCACCCGCTCGGCGCGGTGCTCGGCACGCACCACGGCCTCGCGAACGGCGTGTTCATGCCGTACGTGCTCGCGTTCAACCGCAGCGCAATCGACGAGAAGATGGCGCGCGTCGGGCGCTACCTCGGCCTCACGAAGCCGGGCTTCGGCGGCGTTCTCGAGTGGGTGCTCGCACTTCGCCGCGAGATCGGGATCCCGCACACCGCGCGCGAACTCGGTCTGCGAGAAGAGGACCTCGACCGCTTCGCCGAGATGGCCGCCGCCGATCCGACCGCCGGCGGGAACCCCGTCCCGGTCGGCAGCGCCGAGCTGCGCGCGATCTACGCCGCCGCCCTCGCAGGCCACCTCGGGTGAGGCAAGGCCGCGAAGCGGCCGCGCAGCGAGCGGAGCGAGCGAAGGCCGCTGCCGGCGAGCG
>JAYRMX010000265.1:0-3743 GCA_041912475.1 Myxococcota bacterium | reverse complement strand
GGCGCGGCTCGCTCGCCCACTCGGCCGCTCGCGGCAGCAGCAGCGCCGTGCCCGCGAGGGCGAGGCCTCCGGCCAGCACCGCGCCGGCGGCGCGCCGAACCGGCGGTGCGGCGGCATCGAAGAACACGCGCGCCAGAACGAGCCCGAGCGCCGCGCAAACGCCGACCGACGGAAGGTATGCGTAGCGCTGCGAGAGATAGCCCGCGCTCGGAACGCCGATGCTCTGCAGCGCGATCGCAACGAACGCGAACGCGAGCCAGCCGGCCGGGCGCCGCCAGGGCGCGAGCGCGATCGCCGAGAGCCCGAGCGGCACGAGCGCGAGCCCCCAGCGGACGTTCTCCAGGCTCGGAACGCGGAACGAGCTGGCCTCGATGGGAGCCAGCATCACGCCGAGATAGCGCCCGGCGATCGCGGCGATGCGGACGATCGCCTCGCTCCACGTCCGGAACGGGTACTGCGCCGGGTTGTCGCCGACGAGGGGCGGTGTCCCCGAGATCCGGATGGCGAGGTTGCGAAGGCCGACGAAGACGACGACGAGCGCGACGAGCGGGAGCGCGGCGCGAACGCCCGCGCCGACCCGCTCGAGCGGCCTTCCCTCCGCGCGCTGCATCCCGATGAGGCCGACGAGCACCGGAGCCACGACGCCCGTTTCCTTCGAGAGCAGCGCCAGCATCGTGAGCGCGCCCACCGCGAGAAAGCGCCCGCCGGTCGGCCCCTCGCGCGCCGGGCTTCCTGCGAAGACGAAGCCCGCGAGCAGCGTGAAGAGCGTCACGAGCAGATCGGGCCGCGCCGACGGCCACGCCACGACCTCGGCGTGCATCGGATGCACCGCGAAGAGCAGCCCCGCGATCAGCGCGGCCGCCTCGCAGGCTCCGAGCCGGCGCAGCAGGAGCAGCAGCAGCGCCGCATTCGCCGCGTGCAGCAGCGCGTTCGTCGTCCGAAAGATCCACGGCTCGGGCCCCGCGATCGCGGTCTCGACTGCGAACGTCGTGTACATGAGCGGCCGGTAGTACGACGAGAACGGCAGCCCGACCGCCGCCCACACGTCGGCGCCGAAAAAGCGCGGAACGTTCGCGAGGCTGCGGAGCTGGTCGTTCTCGCGGATCTGATAGACGTCGTCGTAGACGAAGTCGCCGCCGAGCGACGGCGCGTAGACCGCGAAGGCGAGCACCGCGACGGCGAGCACCCGGAGCCAGGGCTTCATCGGCCGCCGGGGCTACCGGACGGAGCGAGCTGCAAGGCGCTTCGCAGCGGCTCGCTCCGCAGCGCTCGCGCGAACGCACGCAGCGCCGCATCGGAGAGGCCGTGCGAGACGATCGCTCGCCGGCCGCTCGCCGCGGCGTCGAGCGGCCGCTCGAGCGAGCGCGGAAGCAGCGCGTCCGCCGAATCGCGCAGCGCCGCAGCGCCGCCTTCCGAGCCGAGCTCGGCGACGTAGACCCAGGGCGCGGCGCCGTCGTCGCACCTCCAGCGGACCAGGCGGTCGCCGCGCCACTGGCCGAGCGCGGCGCCGGGCGCGCTGCCGCCGTGCTCGATGAGGGCCACGCCGAGCCGAAACACGCCGACGCTCTCGTCGGAGACCGCCTCGCACGCCGGAAGGTCGGGTGCGGGGCCGAGGAGCAGCACGGGAGGCTCGGCGCGCTCCCACGCGCCGGGAACGAGGATCTCGAACGTCGAGAGCGGCGGCCTTCGAAACGGCGCCTCGCGATCGTCGAAGCGCTGCAGGAACTCGGTCGCCGCGAAGATCGGCGTCGCCAGCGAGGCGGCGGCCCCGGTCGGATGCGTGACGTGCAGCGTCTCGTCGGAGAACGGGTCCTGTCGCGTTCCGCTCGGAGCCGGCCCGAGACCACCGTCCGCCGTGGCGCGCGCGCTCGCCGCGAGCATCCCTCGCTGCGCGAGGCCCGGATCTCCCGGAAGCGCGAGCGCCTCCTGCACGAGCGACGGATAGAGCTGCGCGTCGAGAAGGCTCCCGAGCGCAACGCGTACGTCCGCGACGGCCGCGGGCGCGACGACGACGATGCGGTCCGCTCCGCGATCGGCGAACGCGGTCTCGACCTCGCGGAGCTGGAAGAAGCCCGGTGCCGAGCGCCGGAGCGGGAATGCGCGGCTCGCGTCCCGCAGCGCCGCAAGAGCCGGATCGTCCGCGCCGGCCCACGCGAGCGACGGCGCACGCAGGAAGCGCCGGCCGCGCGCCGCTTCCGTCTCTTCGACGAGCTGCGGGAAGGCGGCCTCGTCGAGGACGGCAACGTCCGGCGGCGAGGCGTCTGCGTCGGCGCCCGGGACGGCGTCCTTGCCGCCATTGCCGGCCGCCGCGGCGCACGCCGTCCCGATCGCGAGAGCGATCGAACACACCCCGTTCCAGCGCGGCCGGCTCTGCCTCACGCGCGTCCTCGGTGCCGGCGCACGCCGGCGAGAGCAAGAAAAGCCGTGGGGCGAAGCCGCGCGCGGCTCCGCCCCACGGGCGAGGCAAGGCTATCGCGATCGTTCGCTACGCGCTGCGGCGCCTGCGAACGGCCGCCGCGCCGAAGCCGGCGAGGCCGCCCGCGACGAGCAGCAGCGACCCCGGCTCGGGGACGGGCGTCGTCGACTCGCCCTTGAAGTTGAGCGTGAAGGTCGCACGCATCGTGATGCGGATCGTCTGGCTGAGCGTCACGGTCGAGCTCATGTACGCGAAGGCGCCGCGCAGGTTCTGGACGCCGAACTCGGGGTAGTTGTCGCTGTCGACGTCGCCGAAGTACTGGAACGTCCCCAGCGAGTCGACCAGGGTCGGCGTCAGGTTGATGGTCGCGAAGTTCGGCGCGTTCGTCGTCGCGTTGGCGCCGACCGAGATGCCGTTCGCGCCCGTCAGGCTGAAGCCGATGCTCTGCGTCGGCGTGAGGATGTTGAAGCCCGGGATCGAGCCGAGGCCCGCCGACGTGGCGTAGACCCCGTTGGTCCCGCTCGAGAGGTCCACGGTGACGCTCGTGCCGCCGCCCGTGAGCGTGCTGTTGAGACCGGTGAACGTGATCGACGTGCCGTCGAGGCTCATCAAGTTCGCGGTCCCGCCGGCGTCGGTCGAGAACTGGATCGTGTCGGCGGTGTCGTCCGGCCGCAGGCCGGTCGTTCCCGAGAGGGTCGAGGTCTGCGTCTGCTGGTACGGCGAGCCGAGGCCGATGAACGCGCAAGCGAACCCGGAGCACTCGATCCGCAGCGTGAGGGCCAGCGTGTTCGGCCCTGCGACGGTCGTCGTGGCGATCGTCGGGAAGCTCGCGGCCGAAGCCGGCGCCGAGAGCGTGAGCGCGCCGCCTGCGAGCAGGAGGCGACCGATCGTGGAGCGCAACTGGAGCATCGAAATCCCCTTCCCAAGGAGGTTTGAACGCTGGTAAAGCAAGGCCGGTGCCAACTTGTGCTTCGCCGGCAACTCCTTAGAATTCAACGGGTTCCATTCGCGCGCCGGGCCCGTTTCGGAGCCGGCGTGGAACGAGGGTTCTCCGACGCGGAAAAGGTTTTCCAAGATCCGGGGCGGCGCCGGGCTGCTCGGAGCCTGCGCCGGGCCGCGCCCTGCCCGGCCTGCTTCGTCAGGATCGGCGGGGCAGGATCTCGGAGAGCGGGGTGAGCGGAAGGCCGAGCGAGTCGGCGACCCCTTCGCACGTGAGCGCGCCCTTCCAGACGTTCACGCCCGCGGCGAGCGCCGCGGCCTCGCGGACGGCGCGCGCGACCCCGACCCCGGCCAACCGCTCGACGAACGCGTAGGTCACGTTCGCGAG
>JAYRMX010000264.1:0-9157 GCA_041912475.1 Myxococcota bacterium | reverse complement strand
GCCGGGCAGCTCGCGAGCGAGTAGCAGCGAACGAGCTTCTCGCCTTCGACCTCGAAGCGGAAGGTGAGGAACTGCCCCGCCTCGTACGCGAAGAGGTCGCGCAGCGCGTCGGGGATCTCGAGCACGATCGACCGCGCCTCGCTCGTCTCGTCGATGACGCGTGCGACGCGCAGCGGGTGGTACGGCCCCTTCGGCGCGTCGCCGGTGGCGACCCCGTTCTTCTCGCTCACCTCTTCGCCCGTCACCGCGCGCGCACCTCCCGAACGAAGACCGATACCATCCGCGCGCGCGCCCGAGAAGCCCCGGGGCCTGCGAGCCGAGTCAGAACCCCAGCTCGCGCAGCTCGACCGGGCGCCGCTCGCGCGCCGACTGCTCGGCTGCGGCGCCGACTCCGACGGCGAGTGCGCCGTCCTCGGCACTCACGATCGGCCGGCCGCCCGTCCGGATCGCGGCCACGAATGCGAGGTGCTCGAGAAAGGTCGATCCGTGGTGCGCGCCCGCCTGCTTCGCGCGCGGGTCGACCTGGAACCGGATCGTGGCGGGCTCGTCGCGGTCGCGCCTCGTCAGCACGAGCTCGTGCGCGGGGAGAAAGGCCTCGGCCTTGCCGCGGTCTCCCGTCGCCGCGATCTCCATCTCGTTGCGCGAGTTCTCGGCGAACATGCACAGGTCGAGGAGCGTGCGCACGCCGTCGTGGTAATCGACGACGACGTACGCGTTGTCGAGGATGTCGGGCGTCTCGCCGCCGTAGCGCTCGTCGACGTGATTCACGTCCATCGCGCCCGACGCGTAGACGCGCACCGGGCGCTGCTGCGTCAGCAGATTCATGAGATCGAAGAAGTGGCAGCACTTCTCGACGAGCGTTCCGCCCGTGTTGCGCGAGAAGCGGTTCCAGTCGCCGACCTTGCGCAGGAACGGAAAGCGGTGCTCGCGGATCGCGAGCATGCGAAGCCGCCCGATCGCGCCGGCGCGCACCTCCTCGACGAGCCGCCAGACCGGCCGCATGAAGCGGTACTCCATCCCGACCCAGACGAGGCCGGGGTGCTTCGCCGCGGCCTCGACGACCCGGAAGCAGTCCTCGACGGTCGTGCACAGGGGCTTCTCGACCAGCACGTGCTTGTGCGTCTCGAAGACCGCGCGCAGCACGTCGTAGTGCGTGTAGTTCGGCGTCGCGACGACGACGGCGTCGACGGCGGCCTTCGCGAGCAGCTCCCGCGGGCTGTCGTAGACCTCGACGCCCTCGCCCGCGGACAGCCGCCCCCAGCGGCGGCTCTCCTCGTGCGGGTCGGCGATCGCCGTCACCTCGGCTCCGGGAACGAGGGCGATGTTCCGGATGTGCTCGCATCCCATCATCCCGGTTCCGATCACCCCGTAGCGCACGACGTCGGTCATGCCGGTTCCTTCCGTTCGCGGTTCGTGGAATACTAGCCGCGCGATGGACGCCCTCCCGATCCTCCTCGAGCCCAGGGCCCTCGGCCCGACGCAGCTCCGGGCCTTCCCGCTCTCGTGGGGCTGCTGGCGCTTCGCCGGAACCGGCGTTCGCGAGGCGCGCGAGAAGATCGAGACGGCCCTCGCGATCGGAATCAACCTCTTCGACCACGCCGACATCTACGGCGGCGAGGGAGCCGCCGAGGATCTGTTCGGACGCGTGCTCGCCGAGACGCCGTCGCTGCGCCGCCGCATGCTCCTCGCGACCAAGGGCGGGATCGTGCAGGGCGTCCCGTACGACGCGAGCCCGGCGCATCTCGCCGCCGCGTGCGAAGGCTCGCTCAAGCGCCTTCGCACCGACGTGATCGACCTCTACCAGATCCACCGGCCCGACCTGCTCGTCCATCCGCACGAGCTCGCCGCGGCGCTCGACCGGCTGCGCCGCGAAGGCAAGATCCGCGAGGTCGGCGTCTCGAACTTCTCGCGCGCGCAGTTCGCCGCGCTCCAGCGCCATCTGCCCTTCCCGATCGCGGCCCACCAGCCCGAGCTCTCACCGTGCTGCCTCGCGCCGCTCTTCGACGGCGTCCTCGATCAGTGCATGGAGCGCAACGTGACGCCGCTCGCGTGGAGCCCGCTCGCGCGCGGGCGCCTCGGCCTCTCGCCCGAACAGGCGAGGCGCGAGCCCGGCGGCGAGGCGCTCGCGAACCTGATCGAGAACCTCGACATCCTCGCCGAGCGCGAAGAGGTCTCGCGAGCGGCGGTCGTCCTCGCCTGGATCCTCGTCCATCCGTCGCGGCCGATCCCGATCATCGGAACGCAGCGGCTCGAGCGAATCCGGGACGCGGCCGATGCATTCAAGGTGCACCTCTCGCGCCGCGACTGGTACGCGGTGCTCGAGGCCGCGAAGGGCGAGAAGCTCCCGTGACGCGCGCGCTCCGCCTCGCCCGCCTTCTCCGGAGCGCGGCCGCGAGCGCCGCACGGTGCCCGCGCACATGAGCGAAGGGCCGCTCTCGATCGAGCGCGACGGCCCCGTGCTGCGCGTGTGGCTCGACCGCCCCGAGCGGCGAAACGCGCTCGACACGGCGGCGCTCGAGGCGATCACCGAGGTCTTCGAGGGTCTGGCTTCGGACTTCGAGACGCGCGCCGTCGTTCTCGGCGGCCGCGGCGCCGCGTTCTGCGCCGGCGCCGACCGCAAGAGCCCTCCGGCGGCGTCGAGAATGGCGGCGGACTCCGGCGCGACCGAACGCGAGCGGCGCTACGCCGCGCAGCTCGGCCGGCGCGCCGTTCGCGCGATCGAGGAGGCCGAGGTGCCGACGATCGCGCGCCTGCACGGCTATGCGATCGGCGGCGGCGTCGCGCTGGCGGTCGCGTGCGACTTCCGGATCGCCGCCGAAGGCACCTGGCTCCACGTTCCCGAGGTCGACCTCGGCATCCCGCTCACGTGGGGCGCCACGCCGCGCCTCCTCCACGAAGTGGGTGCGGCGCGAGCACGCGAGCTCATTCTCCTGTGCGAGCGCGTCGACGCGGCGACGGCGGAGCGCTGGGGCCTCGTGCACCGCGTGGTTCCAGCGGAGCGGCTCGACGCCACGGCCGGCGACTGGGCGCGCCGCCTCGCGGCCAAGCCCGAGATTGCCGTCCACATGACGAAGACGCAGCTCCGCGCCTACGCGCGCGTCGCCTCGCTCGGAGACGTCACCGAGACCGACGGCGACGTGCTGATGGAAGCCTCGCGCGTGGGCGCGGCTCGCCAGAGCTTCCGCACCCGGTAGAGCGGAGTGCGTGGCCGCGCGGCGGCTCGCCTCCTACCGTACGCGTTCATGTCGGCGCGGAGCCTTCGGCTCGGATGAACGCGGAGACGGCGGAGCAGGAGCGCCGCGATTCGCTGCGCCGCCTCGGGGCCGGCGGCGCCGGCGATCGGCTTCACTTCCGCCTCGTCGTCGGCATCCTGCTGCGCTGCCTGCGCCTGCTCGTCCCCGTCCGGCTCCACGTCCTTCGCCTCGTCGCGGGCTTCGCGGCCGTCGCGCTCGCGCTCGCGCCGATCGCCTTCCTGCTCTTCGACCTGTTCTGGACGCGCGTTCTGCAGGGCTCGCCGCTCACCGCGGTCGAGGCCGCGCTGCTGCGCTTCGATCCGGCGCTCACCGTCCACGTCGCGTCGCTCGGCCCCGACCTGCGCCGTGCGGTCGCGATCCGCACCGTCGCGCTCGGCGCCGGCGCGGGCCTCGTTGCGATGCCGCTCTTTCTCGGCCTCTGGTACTACCAGGTCTGGATTCTGCAGCGAATCAATCAGACGCTGCGCCTCGATCTCATCGACCGCCTGCAGTCGCTATCGCTCCGCTTCCACGCCGACAGCAAGGTGGGCGACGCCATCTACCGGCTCTACCAGGACAGCGCGATGGTGACCCAGCTCATCGACGTGCTGGTGCTGACGCCGCTCGCGGCCGCAGCCCGCTACCTCTTTTCGGTCGGCGTCGTCTTCTGCTTCGACCCGTGGCTCGCCGTCGTGCTGGCGGCGCTCTGGCCCCCCGCGCTCGCCCTCGGTGGCCTGCTGTCGCGGCGCATGCGCGTCCGGTTCCGCGCGGCGCGCGAGTCGAACAGCGAGCTCACGTCGTCGATCCAGGAAACCCTCGCCGGCGCAAGGGTGCTCAAGGCGTACGGCGCCGAGGCGCGCGCGCAGGCGCGCTTCGAGGAGCGGTCTCGCGCGGCGTTCGACCGCGCCTTCGAGGCGCGGAGTCTGCTCGCGATCTTCAGCATGGAGATCTTCTGGATCTCGGGCGTCGCGATGCTCGCGAGCACGGTGTGGGCGGCGCTCGAAACGCATGCCGGCGCCCCCCTCTTCGCGCAGCGCCTTCTCGCGGCCTTCGGCTTCACCGCCTGGAATCTCGGTCTGTTCAACGGCATCAAGATGAACTTCGCCGGCGGCGCCGATCAGGTGCGGCGGCTGTTCTCGACGTGGGGCCGCGTGCAGGACATCGCGATCGGCCTCGACCGCGTCTTCGAGCTGCTCGACCTCGAGCCCGACGTCCGCGACGCACCCGGCGCCGCGGCGCTCGTCGACGTCCGGCACGGCGTCGCCTTCCGCGACGTGACCTTCCGCTACCGCGAAGACCGCCTCGCGCTCGAGAAGGTCAGTCTCGAAGCGCCGGTCGGGACGATCACCGCCGTCGTCGGCCCCACCGGGTCGGGAAAGAGCACGCTGATGGCGCTCCTGCTCCGGCTCTTCGACCCCGAGAAGGGGAGCATCGAGATCGACGGCGCGGACCTGCGCCGCTTCACCCTCGCGAGCCTGCGCTCCAGGGTCGCGATCGCGCTGCAGGAGAACCTGCTCTTCGGGACGACCGTGCGCGAGAACATCCGCTACGCGGTGCCGGACGCTCCGGACGACGCCGTCCGCGAGGCGGCCCGCATCGCGTGCGCCGACGCGTTCATCGAGCGCCTTCCGCAGGGCTACGACACGCTCCTCGGCGAGCGCGGCGCGAAGCTCTCGACCGGGCAGCGCCAGCGCCTCTCGATCGCGCGCGCCGTGATGAAGGACACGCCGATCCTCGTTCTCGACGAGCCGACCGCGTCGCTCGACGCCGAGACCGAGATGCGCGTGCTCGAGAACCTCGCGGCGTGGGGTCGCGAGCGAACGATCTTCCTGATCACGCACCGCCTCTCGACCATCCGGCGCGCGGACCGGATCGTCTGCCTTTCCGACGGCCGCGTCGTCGAGAGCGGCTCGCACGGCGAGCTGATCGCCCGCGCGGGCGGCGCGTACCGCCGCCTCGTCGACGCGGAGACGGCGTCCGCGCACGCCGGGGCGGCATCGTGAGAGCCGACTTCGAGGAGCGCGAGCGCATCTCGGGGCGCGAGTCCGCGCGGCTGCTCCGCCGCGCGCTGCGCTACGTCGCGCCGCTTCGCGGCCGCTTCGCCGTCAAGCTCGGGCTTCTGATCGTGAGCCTCCTGCCGATGCTCCTGCTGCCGTGGCCCGTGAAGATCGTGATCGACCACGTGATCGAAGCGGTGCCGATCGGCCAGTCGGTGACGCCCTACCCGTTCTTCGTGAAGCCGCTTCTCGCTCCGCTCGCGGGCGCCTCGCCCGCGACGATCCTGTTCTGGACCGTCGGCGCGCAGGCCGTGCTGCTGCTGCTGATCGGCGCGGTCGGCGCCGGCGCGAGCGAGAACGACCGCATGGACGCCTACCTCGCCGGCGGGCAGGACATCGCGACGCGGACCGAGAACCAGGCGAACGCCGGCTTCAGCCTCGCGGGAGGTCTGCTCGGTTACTTCGACTTCCGCTGGACGATCCGCCTCACGCAGGACCTCAACCACCACTACCGCTCGCGGCTGTTCGAGCGCATCCACGCGCTCCCGATGACGGCCTTCGACGACGAGCGCATCGGCGACGCGGTCTATCGCGTGATGTACGACACGCCGTCGATCACGGAGGCCTGCTACCGGCTCCTGCTGACGCCCGTCGCCGCGCCGCTCAACGTCGCGCTCGTGTCGGGAATGATCGCACTCGTCTACGGCGACCATCCGCTGCTCGCGCTGGCCGGGCTCGCGTTCGTCCCGCTCGTCCTCATCGCGACGCTGCCGTTCACCGGGCGCGTTCGCCGGAGCGCCGAGCGCGCGCGCAAGGCCGGCGCCAACACGACGTCGTCCGCCGAGGAGGGCCTCGCGAACATCCTTGCGGTGCAGAGCCTCGGCGGCGAGGGCCGCGAGCGGCGCCGTTTCGACGACGACAGCGAGGCCGGCTTCTCGACCTTCCGCGACCTGCTGCGCGTCGGCATCTTCGCGACGCTCGCGGGAGCGGTCCCGGGCGTCGTGCTCGGCGCGTTCGTCTTCCTGTACGTCACCGACCTCGTGATCGGCGGAGCGCTCTCGCCGGGCGACTTCACGGTGCTGTTCACGTACTTCCTGCTGATCGTCGGCGCGTGCGTCGATCTCGGCGCGCTCTGGATCCGCCTTCAGGAGTCGTCGATCGGCCTGCACCGCGTGTTCTTCCTGATGGACGTTCCGGGCGAGAAGGACCACCCCGGGGCGCGCGTCCTTCCGCCCGTCCGAGACGGACTTCGCCTCGAGAACGTGCACCTCGACTACCCCGACGGAACGCCCGCGCTGCGCGGCGTCGATCTCGACGCGCCGGTGGGGCGCGTCACCGCGCTCGTCGGCCCGGCGGGCGCCGGCAAGACCTCGCTCGCGTATCTCGTGCCGCGCTTTCTCTCGCCGACCTCGGGACGCGTGATCCTCGACGGCATCGACGTCGAGGATCTCTCGCTCGAGTCGCTCCGCGCGCAGATCTCGTTCGTGTTCCAGGAGACGATGCTCTTCGACGACACGGTCGAGGCGAACCTGCGGCTCGGAAGGCCCGACGCGCCCGAGGCCGAGGTGCGCCGCGCGGCGATGCTCGCCGGCGCCGACGAGTTCATCCGCCTGCTCCCCGACGGCTACCGCACGCGCCTCGGCCGCAGCGGTGGCAAGCTCTCCGTGGGCCAGAAGCAGCGTCTCGCGATCGCGCGCGCCCTCGTTCGCGAGACGCCGGTCCTCATCCTCGACGAGCCGACCTCGGCGCTCGATCCCGACACCGAGCAGCGCCTCGTCGCAGCGCTTCGCGAAGCGAGCCGCAGCCGCCTCGTCCTCGTGATCGCGCACCGGCTCTCGACGGTTCGCGGCGCCGATCAGATCTGCTTCCTGCGCGAGGGCCGGATCGCCGAGCGCGGGACGCACGACGAGCTGATGGCGAAGCCGGACGGCGCGTACCGCCGCTTCGTCGAGCTGCAGACGCGCAGCGCCGCGTAGGAGACCGGGCCGGGACCCGCGGCGAGACCGCAGCACGATGCGCCGTCGCCGCCGGCGTGCCCCAGGTCCGGGCCCGCTACGCGCCCGCGGCCGCCGCCGTGATCGACTCTCCGAGAACGCCCACGATGCGGTCGATCTCGTCCTTCGTGACGGTGAACGGCGGGCCGAGGCAGATGACGTCGGGCCCCGGCTTGCTGCCTCCCGGATAGAAGAAGACGCCGCGCGCGAGGCCCGCGACGACGACGCGCGTCGTGATGCGCTGCTCGGGCGCGAACGGCGCGAGCGTCTCGCGGTCGCGGACGAGCTCGACCGCGTGCAGCAGGCCGCGTCCGCGCACCTCGGCGACGTTCGGGTGGTCGCGAAGCGTGCCGAGCCGCTCGGCGAGATGGACGCCGAGCTCGGCGGCACGCGCGACCAGGCCCTCGCGCTCCATGATCTCGAGCACCTTGTCGGCGACGGCGCACGCCGCCGGATGCGCCGAGTAGGTGTAGAACATCACGTCCTCGCCGCGGTCGGCGATGGGCGCGACGACCTCCTCCGTCGCGTACACGCCGCCGATCGGCGCATAGCCCGACGCGAGCCCCTTGCCGCCGACGAGCAGGTCGGGAACGACGCCGAAGTGATCGACCGCGAACTCGCGGCCGGTGCGCCCGAAGCCCGTCATCACCTCGTCGGCGATCAGCAGCACGCCGTGCCGGCGCGTGATCTCGCGAAGACGCGGCCAGTAGCCATCGGGCGGGACGACCGCGCCGAGCGTCGATCCCGCGATCGGCTCCGCGATCACGGCGGCGACGGTGTCCGGCCCCTCGCGGACGATGATCTCCTCGACCGCGTCGGCGCACGCGAGCGTGCAGCCGCCCTCGCCGCGGCACGCGGCGCAGCGCAGCGGATACGCCGCCGGGGCCTTCGGGTGCGCGGCGAGCAGCGGCTCGAAGCCCGCGCGCCGCGACGCGTGGCCGCCTGCGGCGAGCGTCGCGAGCGTCGTCCCGTGGTACGAGAGCTCGCGGCCGATCATCTTCCAGCGCCCCGCACGGCCGGCGCACACGTGGTGCTGGCGCGCGACGCGCAGCGCGAGGTCGACCGACTCCGATCCTCCGGACGTGAAGACGGCGCGCGTGATCCCCTGCGGCAGCCAGCGCGCGCGCAGGCGCTCGACGAGCGCAACGCGGCTCTCGGTCGCGAACGGGGGAACGACGAAGGTGGTCTGCGCCAGCGCGCGCGCGGCGACGTCGGCGACTTCCGCGCGGCCGTGGCCGATGCTCGCGACGATCGCGCCGCCGGCGGCGTCGAGGATGCGGCGCCCATCGCTCGTCACGAGCCAGACGCCCTCGGTGCGCGCGACTGCGAGCGGCGGGCCGCCGCGCGCGACGAAGGGGTAGACGGCGGGGTCGTGAGGCACGGCGGCTCTCCTGCGTTCGGCGTGGTCCGGTCTTGGCTCTCCCGCGGAGCGCCGCGCGCCTCGGCTCGCTCCTGCGGCCGGCGCCGGGCGCGGGCGGATCAGACGATGGCGATCGGCCCCGCGTCGCCTCGCACCGCGCTCGCCGCGACCGCAGCGCCGAAGTCCGCCGCGCGAACGACCATCGCGAGATCGATCGCTTCGGGGACGTCGTCCGCACGGTGGTAGTTGAGCGGGACGCCGTTCAAGTCGAGCGATATCAGCGAGAGCGCCGGATGGCCGTGCTGCGCGGGAACGTGCCCGTCGGTGCCGGCGAGCAGGTCGGTGGCCGTCACCTCGCCGAACGCGCCGCTCGCCGCGACGCGCCGGGCGAGCTCGACGAGCAGCGGCGGATAGCCCGTCTTGCCGAGCGTCCCCTCGCTGCGGATCCAGTGCAGCGCGCCGCCGCCGACGCACTCGAAGTTGACGAAGAAGGTGCGATCGGAGCGCCAGTCGGGGTGCGCCTCGACGAGCGCGTGCATGCCGCAGCAGCCGACCTCCTCGGCGCCCGTCCCG
>JAYRMX010000263.1:0-26044 GCA_041912475.1 Myxococcota bacterium | reverse complement strand
GCGCGCGGCCGCCGGGGGGGCCCGCGGGCGGCGGGCGCGCCCCCAGCGCCGCGCTCGGAACGGACCGCGTCGCCGTCGCGCGGCTCGGCGACAACGTCTACCCGGAAGGGCTGCGGCCTGCGGGCGACGCGGGCCGCGCCGAGGACGAGCGCCGCCTCGCCGCGCAGCTCGACGCGCTGCGCCGGTCGGGCGCGCGCGGCTACGTCGTCCCCGGCAACCACGACTGGAGCAACGGCGGACCCGGCGGGTGGGACGCGGTTCGCCGCGAGACGCAGCTCGTCGCCGACCGGGGTGCGCGTGAGGTGCCGCCCGACGGCTGCCCGGGCCCGGTTCTGGAGACTCTCGGCGCCCGCCTCGCGCTCGTCTTCCTCGACACGCAGTGGTGGCTGCACGCGGGGCCGCGGCCCGACGCGCCCGGCTCGGGCTGCGCGGAGACCCGCGAGGACGGCGCCGAGCGCGCGCTCGCCGCGGCGCTTCGCGGCGCCGAGGGCCGGCACGCGATCGTCCTCGCGCATCACCCGCTGCGAAGCGGCGGCCCGCACGGCGGGAAGTTCGGCTGGCGGGAGCACGTGTTTCCGCTCCGCGAGGTCGACCGCTCGCTCTGGATCCCGATCCCCGTTCTCGGGTCGATCCGGCACGTTGCGCGGATGCTCGGCGTGAGCCCGCAGGACGCGGCATCCGCGCGGTATCGGGCGATGATCGCGTCGGTCGAGCGAGGCCTCGCCGAGGCGCCGCCGCTCGTCTTCGCGGCCGGTCACGATCACAGCCTGCAGGTGATCCGCGGCGGCGATTCGGCGCGCTTTCACGTCGTGAGCGGAGCGGGCAGCGCGGACGAGGTCACCTGGGCGTATGCGATCGACGGCACGCTCTTCGCCGGCGCGACGCCCGGCTACGCGCGTATCGACGCCTTTGCGAGCGGAGCGGTCGAGGTGACGATCGAAGCGGTCGGAGACGATGCGGCTCGATGGGACCTGTTCTCGGCATGTCTCGCTCCGGCGGGCGTGCCGCGATGAGGCGCGCGGCGGGCTTCTCGTCCCTTGCGGCTCTGCGCGCTGCTGCGACGGTCACCGGCCAACGCCATCGAAAGGAAGCCATCCCGATGAAATCGAACACCGCTCTTCGCTTCGCGATTGCGCTCGTCGCCGCGCTGGCGCTCGCGCGCGCTGCGCTCGCGCAGCCGCCGGCGCCGCTCAAGCCGCTTCGCACCGCCGTCATCAAGGCGAGCGCCGGGCTGTGCCTCGAGGGCGCGACGTGCCACCGGAACAAGGCGGGTGTCTGGATCCCGAAGACGAAGGTCGGGATCGTGAGCGTGTCGGTCCCCGAGCAGGCCGACGTCGACCTCTACGTCGACGTCGAGATCAGCACGCGGCCCGAGATGTACCAGTGCAACGAGAACGACGCCGACGGGTGCGTCTTCCGCATGAAGTACGTCGGTCCCGGCCTCTACGACTACGGCGCAAAATCGGGCAGCACCTACCTCGGGTCGAACGTGACGAACACGAACCTCACCTTTCCATCGGGTTACGGCATCGTCGTTCCGGCCGGCGTGCCGGTCTACGTCCACCTCGACGTCATCAACGGCAGCCTGATCGACCTCTCGCTCGATCAGGACGCCTGGATCTACTACACGCCGCTGCCGTAGAGCCGGCGCGGCGGGCGTCGCCGCTGCGGGGTTGGCACGACGCCCGGGCTGAGCTAGCGAACCGGGGATGCCGAACCCCCGATTCCGAGCTGCGCACGTCCTGCTCGCCGCCTCCGCGCTCGCCGCGGCCGGCTGCACGGGCTACTCGCGCAACGTGCTGAGCGCCTCCGGCGACAACAAGGTCGTTCTCCGCAGCCACGAGACCCTCGGCGTCGTCGAAGACCAGGGCTACGACCACCCCGTGACGATCGCCGGGACGCGGCTCGCCCACGTCCTCTCGCGAATCGACATCCGCACCGACGATGCCGACGCCAACTCGCGCAAGCCGGCGATCCCGGCCGAGATGATCTACGACCTCGGCGAGAAGCTCTCGAACGCGCTCGCGCGGGCCACGAAGGACGAAGAGGTGGTGGTGATCGCCGCCCGCCGCGAGCGCAGCCTCGGCGTCTTCACGCACGACTACATCACGAGCTTTTCCGCCTACGTGAAGGGCGACATGCTCCACATCCGCCTGTTCCATCTCGACTGGGAGCAGCCGCAGGGCGGGCCGCAGGCGAAGATCGAGGAGCCCGTTCCCGACAAGCAGGTGATGCGCTTCCGCGTGCTCCCGAGCGAGGCGATGCAGCCCGAAGGCGCGCAGGGTGTCGCGGTGGCCTGGCGCGACCCGATCTTCAAGTCGCCGACGGCGGTTCGCGTCACGCCGTCCGGAAAGATCGTGCGCCGGACGGTGCTGATGGAGTCGGAGGCGCCGGCCGAAGAGAGTGTGGAGGAGGAGCCGATCCCGTCGGTCACCACCGGGAACCTCTCGCCCGCGCAGCTCCGCGCGCTCGCCGATCTCGAGGAGCTGCGGCGAGACGGCAAGGTGAACGAGAACGACTATCAGGCGCGGCGGGCGCGGATCCTCCGCGGCGACCTGGGCGGGCCCGCGGCGAACTGATCCTCCGCAACTGCCGCCACCGGGGCCGGAGTCTCCATGCTCGTCCTGGCCGAGATCCTCGCCGTCGCGCTGCTCGCGCTCGCGGTTTCGCGCCTCGCGCCCGAGCCGTGGCGTTCGCGGGCGCTGACGGCGATCAAGGCCGGCGTCACGGTCTGGGCATTCGTGCTGCTGCTGCAGCATCCCGTCCGGCTCGCCGACGGCTCGCGCGAGGTGGCGTGGAGGCTCATTCTCGCCGAGCTGCGAACGATCGACGCCGGGACGTTCTGGACCTTCGTGCTGTGCGCGACCGGCATCAAGGTCGCCGGCATTCTCGCGTCGATGCTGCGCTGGACGATTCTGCTGCGCGGGCAGGGAATCGAGCTTCCGTTCCGGCACATCTTCGGGACGTTTCTGATCGGCCGCTTCCTCGGGACTTTCCTTCCCGGGACCGCCGGGCTCGACGGCTACAAGCTCTACGACGCAGCGCGCTTCAGCGGGAAGACGGTCGAGGTCACTGCGACGACGGCGCTCGAGAAGGTGCTCGGCGGCGCAGGGATCTTCCTCTCGTTCCTCGTCGCGCTTCCGTTCGGGTTCGGAATCTTCGGCGACAATGCGCGCACCGTCGCGCTCGTCACGGTGCCGGTCTGCCTCGCGATCATCGGCGGCCTGCTGGTCCTGCTCTGGATTCCCGGCCTCGTCCAGTGGGCGCTGCGCGTCCTGCCGATTCCTGGAAAGGTGCGGCTCGGCGGCCTCGTGATGCGGCTCGCACATGCATCGGCCGCGTATCGCGACAAGAAGCTGCTCGTTCTCGTCGCGCTCGTCCTCTCGTTCGCCGTCCACTTCACGACGGCCGCGATGTACTACTTCACGGCGCTCGCGGTCGGAGCGGGCGCCAGCGCCGAGTTCTGGCCGCTCGTCCTCGGATCGTCGATCCAGATCTTCGCGACGGTGCTCGCGCCGACGATGGGCGGAATCGGCGCGCGGGAGTGGGCGCAGCTCGTGACGATCGGGCACATGATCGGGCCCGGCAAAGCGATCGTCTCGGCCGCGCTCGGCTTCTGGGCGGCCGAGGCGCTCACGCTCTTCGGAGGAATCTTCTGGTGGATCCGTCCGGCCGACTATCGGCCCGCGTACTGCCGCGTCGACGGCGTCCAGGTCGATTGGGAGCAGGCCGCGCGCGAGGCGCGCGCGCTCGCGCCGGCGCCGGACGCGTCCGGGCCGGCCGCGCCGCCCGCGATGCCGCTCGCCGCGCGGCTTCGCACCGCCGTCGGGCTCGGCCTCGGCACCGGGCTCGTTTCGGGCCTCGTGCTCGGGCTCGCGGACGCGCTCGTGATCGCCCGAGGCGGCCTCGACGGTGACCCCCACGTGCTCTGGTACGGCCCGCTCGCCTGCGCGGCCGTCTTCGGGCCGCTCGGCGCCGCCGGCGGCGCCGTGCTCGGCCTTCTCCCGATGGACCGCGACGAGCTCCGCGGCTGGGTTCCAACACTCGGAAGCGTCGCGCTGCTGGTTCCGATGGGCCTGTTCATCGCGCTGTTCCGCGTGCACCGCGACGTGTTCCTCGAGCAGCCGATTCCGCTCCCGTGGCTGCTCGCGATCCTCGGCGCGGGCGCGCTGGTCGCGGCCGCCCTGCTCGCGTTCGGCCGCCGGCTGTTCACGTCGGCGTTCGGCCATCTGGTGCGGCCGCTTCCCGCGGTCGCCGTGACGGCGCTCGTCGTCAACTGCGCCGGGATCGCGGCGTCGATGAGCACGCCGGCCGCCCCCGCGCCGACGGAGCCCCGGCCGGCTCCGCCGGCGCTCGCCGGCCGGCCGAACGTGATCCTCATCATGGTCGACACGCTGCGCGGCGATCACGTCGGCTGCGGCCAGCCGTCGCCCGTGGAGACGCCCGCGATCTGCAGCCTCGTGTCGGCGGGCGGGACGCGGCTGTTCGGGTTCTCGCACGCGTCGTGGACGAAGCCCGCCGCGGCGACGCTGCTCTCGGGGCTGCTGCCGTCGACGCACGGCGCCGTGACGAAGACGGCGTCGGTCGCCCCCGGCGTCGAGATGCTCGCCGAAGCGCTCTCGGGCCACGGCTACGACACGGGCGCGATCGTCTCGAACATCAACCTCGCGCCGAGCTTCGGCTTCGCTCAGGGTTTCCGCGAGTACCGGTATCTGGCGCCCGATTATCTCGCCTGGGCGACCGAATCGTCGTCGAAGCTGATCCTCTATCAGCTCGTTCGAAAGCTCTGGTTCCGCCTGCGCCCTGGCTACTGGGTGAGCGACTACTACCAGGACGCTGCGACCGTGAACGCGTCGGCCTTCGACTGGCTCCAGCGAAACCGCAGCTCGCGGTTCTTCTTCTTTCTTCACTACATGGATCCGCACGATCCCTACTTCGAGCACCCGTACGACGGGCGCGCCGTCGCCCGTGTCGCGGACGACCATCCGGACCCTTCGCTCGCACCCGAGATGCACCGGCTCTACATGGGCGAGATCCGCTACCTCGACGAGCACCTCGCGAAGCTGTTCGAGAAGCTGCGCGAGCTCGGCCTGTGGGACGACACGCTCATCGTGCTGACGGCCGATCACGGCGAGGAGTTCGACGAGCACGGCGGCTTCTGGCACGGGACGACGCTCTACGACGAGCAGATCCACGTGCCGCTCCTCGTGAAGTGGCCGAAGGGAGCGGTTCCCGGCGCGCCAGCGACCGACCCGGAGCTGGCGCGGCTCATCGACGTCGCGCCGACGATCCTCGCGCGCGCGGGCGCGCCGGTCCCGCCGGCGATGCACGGCGAGGACCTCGCCGCGCGCTACTCGGCCGGAGCGCCGCCGGCGGCCGGTACGGTCCTCGCCGAGACCGATCTCGAAGGCAACGTCGTGAAGGCGCTGCGCGGCATGGAGTGGAAGTTCATCGAGGCGAACCCCGGCAACCCGCGCGGACTTCCGCCCGAGCAGCTCTTCGACGTCGCGAAGGACCCGGGCGAGAAGGACGACCTGCGCGCCCGCGACTCCGCGCTCGCCGAACGGCTGCGCACCGAGACGAACGCGCAGGTCGACCTCGCGAAGCGCCGCGCCGTCGGCGGCGGCAAGGACGCGACGCTCACCGAGGCCGACCGCGAGCGGCTGCGCGCGCTCGGCTACATCAAGTGATCGGTCGCTACAGCCAGCGGCGCACGCGGGAGCGATAGCTCCGGTAGTCGTCGCCGATCGCCGCTTCGAGATTGCGCTCCTCCATCGGGATGAAGCGTGCGTTCATCCACAGCGGGAAGATCGCGGCGGAGGCGAAGAAGGGCGGCGTGCCGGCGAAGAGCCCGATTCCGAGAAGGGCCGTCGAGATGCCCAGATACATCGGATTGCGCGAGAAGCGGTAGGGGCCCGAGACGACGAGACGGCTCGGCGTTCCGTGCGGCAGGACCGTCGTGCCCTCGCGGCCGAAGAGCCTCGCGGCCCACAGCATCGTGCCGATTCCCGCGACGACGAGAACGCCGCCGGCGACGGGAGCCCGCCAGCGCGGCATTTCCGGAAACGCGAAGTGGAGCGCCGCCGACGCCGCGAGCAGGAGCGCCGCGACGACGGGCGGGAGCAGCCGCGGCCGTCCGGGGGCCGGCACGGCTACGCGTACACCGGCGGCCGGCGCGAGGCCCACGGCCGCGCCTGCTCGAGCTGCGCGGCGACGCGCAGCAGCACGTCCTCGCGGGCGTACGCGGCGACGAGCTGCACGCCGATCGGGAGTCCCGCTTCGTTCCAGTGCAGGGGAAGCGAGATCGCCGGCTGGCCGGTGATGTTGAAGGCCGAGGTGAAGACGGCGAAGGGGCCCGAGCGCACGACGCCCGCCATCGGGTTCTCCGGCGTCGACGTGAACTCGCCGAGCGGCGGCGGCGGCTCGGCGAGCGTCGGCGTGAGCAGCAGATCGAACCCGTCGGCCCACCACTGCTGGATGCGCCGTGCGTGCGCCTGCAGCCAGACGACCGATTCGATGTACTTCGGCGCGCTGATCTGGCGCCCGATCTCGGCCATCGCCCAGTTGTGCGGCTCGACGTCACGCGGGCCGATGGCGCGGCCCGTCTTCGCCTGCCAGGCGTCGATGTCGCGCGCCGTCCAGCTCGAGAGCAGTGCGACGAACGGGCCGAAGGCGTCGCGGTCGTCGAGCGCTGCCGGGTACGCCTCTTCGACGTGGTGGCCGAGCGACTCGAGGAGCTTCGCCGCCTCGCGCGCGGCGCGCTCGCAATCGGGATGCGTGGCGATGTCGGGATTCCCGGTTCGCGTCCGCAGTCCGATGCGCAGGCGCCCGGGCGCGGCGCCCACCTCGGCCGCGAACGGGCGCTGCGGCGGGGGCGCCCAGTACGGGTCGCCCATCATCGGTCCCGCGGTCGCGTCGAGGATCGCTGCGCTGTCGCGGACGCTGCGCGAGACGACGTGGTCGGCAACGAGCCCGGCCCAGACTTCGCCCATCGCCGGCCCGAGAGAGACACGCCCTCGTGTAGGTTTGAGCCCCACGAGCCCGCACTCGCTCGCGGGGATGCGGATCGATCCTCCGCCGTCGTTGGCGTGCGCCGCGGGCACCATCCCCGACGCGACCGCTGCGGCCGATCCGCCGCTCGATCCGCCGGTCGAACGGGCCGGATCCCACGGATTGCACGACGGGCCGAAGGCGTCGGGCTCGGTGCTGGTGACGCTTCCGAACTCGGGCGTGTTCGATTTGCCCACGAAGACGAACCCCGCCGCGCGATAGCGCGCCGCGAGGAACGAATCCTGGGGCTCGCGCCAGTCGAGATCGCGGAGAAATCTCATCCCCGCGCAGTAGCGGTCCCCGGCCGACCAGACGCCGAGGTCCTTCAGCAGGAACGGGACTCCCTGAAAGGGCCCCTTCGGAAGGCTGCGAGACGCCGCGTCGGCACGCGCCTTCTCGAACAGCGGCGTGATCACCGCGTTGATCGCGGGATTCACCTTCTCGATGCGGTTGATGGCGGCATCCACGAGCTCGCGGGGCGAGGCCTCGCCCTTGCGGACGAGCTCGGCCTGAGCGGTGGCGTCGAGTCGGGAGAGGTCGTGGCTCATGGCCCGCACCCTAGCCCTCCGCGACGCCGGATCTCAAGGGCGAACTGGGTGTAGGATGGGCTCCTTCGGATGGAGGCCCGTGCATGGAAACGAACTTCGGCGGCGCCCCGCGCGGCCCGCTCTCGGGGATCCGGGTCCTCGACGTCTCGACGCTGGTCTCGGGGCCCCTGTGCTCGCAGATCCTCGGCGACCTCGGCGCGGACGTGATCAAGCTCGAGTCGCCCGCGGGCGACACTACGCGGCGGCTCGGCCCGCCCTTCCGCGCCGGCCTCTCGGGGTTCTTCGTCCACTTCAACCGCAACAAGCGAAGCCTCGTCGCGGACTTGAAGACCGAGGACGGCCGGGCGGTGGCCCGCCGCCTCGCGCTTCGCGCCGACGTGCTGATCGAGAACTTCCGGCCGGGAAAGGCCGCCCGGCTCGGCCTCGGCCGCGACGCGCTCGCCGGCGAGAATCCCGGCCTCGTCACGGTCTCGATCAACGGCTTCGGCCCGGACGGTCCGTACCGAGACCATCCGGCCTACGACACGGTGATCCAGGGCCTTTCCGGCTTCATGGAGGCGCAGGGCGGAAGCGGCCCGCCCGAGCTCGTCCGCTGCATCATCGCCGACAAGACGACGGCGCTCACCGCCGCCTACGCCGTGCTCGCCGCGCTCTTCGCGCGCGAGAAGAACGGCGGCCACGGCCAGCACATCGACGTCCCGATGCTCGACGCGTACGCCGCGTTCATGCTGCCCGACGTCATGCTCGGCGAGGCGTTCGCCGACGGCGCCGCGGGGCCGTCGTTCCGGCCCGCCGACGTGCACCGCACCTGGAAGACCGCCGACGGGCACGTCGTCCTGCTGGTGATCGAGGACGCGCAGTTCCGCGGCATCTGCCAGGCGCTTCGCCGCGAGGATCTGATCGACGATCCGCGCGCGAAGAACCTGCTCACGCGCGTCCTCCACGTGAAGGAGATCTACGCGATCCTCGAGCAGGAGATCGCGAAGTGGCCGACCGGGGAGCTCGTTGCGCGCGCGCGAGCGTTCGGTGCGCCGGTCGCGCCGGCGAACGCGCCGGCCGAGTTCCTGGCCGACCCGCAGGTGCAGCACAACCGGACCGTTCTCGAAGCGAACGATCCCGAAGCCGGGCGGCTGCGTCTTTTCCGCCAGCCCGCGCGCTTCGATCGGACTCCGGCGGAGCTTCGTTCGCTGCCGCCGCGCCTCGGCGAGCAGACCGACGCGGTGCTGCGCGAGGCGGGCTACTCCGAAGACGAGATCACGGCGCTCCGTGCCGCCGGGGCGGTCGCGTAGCGAACACGCGGCGGAAGCTCTCGTGCATGCTGACGACGACCCAGCCGCGCGCGGGCGCCAGCTCGAGGGCCTGCTCCGCCCCCTCGTCGTACGCGAACTCGCGCTCGGCGTCGTCGTGCCGCAGCAGCAGCGCGAGGTGCGGCCGGCCCGAGTACGCCGTGAACTCGAGCATCTCGATGTCGCCGTCGGAGTTTCCGAAGGCGAGGATCGGGCTGCGGCCCACCGCACGATCGATGTTGATCGGCTTGCCTCCGCGGTCGTTCGTCGGCGGGACGAAGCGCGGCTCGCGAACCAGCACCGGCCTCTCGCCGTCGAGCTCGAACCGCATCTCCATGTCGCTTCCGATCACGCCTTCTCGCGCGACCCCGTAGGTCTTCTCGGAGAAGCCGCGGATCATCTCGGGCCCTGCGGCCGAGCAGACGAGCACCTTGAATCCCCGTGCGCGCAGGAAGCGGATGAGCTCGAGCATCGGCTGGTACGCCGTCTGCGGGAAGCGGAGGCCGAGCTCGGGGTTCTTCGCCTCCGCGAGGAATCGCTCGATCGCGGCGACGTACTCGTCTTCGGTCGTTCCTGCCGACGCGGCGAGTACGAGTCGTTCGAGGTCTTCGCGCGAGAGATCGGCGAGGTGGTCGCCGTCGCCGCTCAGCACCGTGGCGAACGGCGGCTCCTGCTTCCATTCGGGATGCTGCGGGGCGAGCTCGCGAATTCGCTCGATGACGAAGTAGAGCTGGAAGTAGTGCGGCTTCTCCGCCATGAGCGTGCCGTCGTTGTCGAACGTCGCGATCCGCTCGGGCGGCGGCACGTAGTCGGGGCTGCCGGGCCGGGTGACGGCGGAGACGAAGCGAAGGATCGCGCGCCGCGCCGGGCCGTCTCGCCACGACGGAAGCGGGTCGGCAGGCGGCGCTGCCGCCGCGGGCGCGGCGACCGCGACGAGCAGCAGCGCCACGAGCCAGCCGTTTCGGATCCGTCGCGTCATCGGCGCCCCCGGACGCACAGGTTGGCGTTCCTGCTGCGCTGCCGGTAGTCTCGGGAGGCCTCGGGTTCGAACGAAAAGGGGATGATTTCCGGCGCTTGCAGACCCTCGGACCCGCCCGCCTCTCCGATCTCCTCGGGGCCGGGCTTCCGCCCGACGTGCTAAGCGCCACACGACGAGAGACGCCATGAGCCACGACGGCGGCAAGCCGGGCGACTCCACGCGTGCGGTCCACGGCGGGGAGCGCGATCGCCCTGTCAGCGACGCGGTGACGACACCGATCTTCCAGACCTCGACCTACTGGTTCAAGGACTCCGCCGAGCTGCGCGCGTACCAGGAAGGGCGCCTCGTTCGCGACGAGTACGGGCGCTACGGCAATCCCACGTGGCGCGCCGTCGAGCGCAAGCTCTCGGAGCTCGAGGGCGCGCAGGACGCCGTTCTCTTCGCATCGGGAATGTGCGCCGCCACGACGACGTTCCTCGCGCTCCTGCCCCGCGGCGGGCACCTCATCGTGACGAGCGATTGCTACCGGCGCACGCGGCAGTTCTGCAATGAGTATCTGACGAAGCTCGACGTCGAGACGACCGTGATCGAGCCCGCCAATGTCGACAAGCTCGCCGCGGCGATCCGCCCCGGCTCGAACCTGTTCTTCACCGAGTCGCCGACGAACCCGTACCTGCGCGTCATCGACGTGCCGGAGGCGGCGCGGGTGTGCCACGCGCACGGCGTCCGCGTCGTGATCGACAGCACCTTCGCGACGCCGGTGAACCACCGCGCCCTCGCCGACGGCGCCGACATCGTTCTGCACAGCGCGACCAAGTACCTGGGCGGTCACAACGATCTGCTCGCGGGCGCCGCCGCCGGGTCGCGCGAGCTGATCGGCGAGCTGCGCAAGGCCGTCGGCGTCCTCGGCGGCTGCACCGACGCGCACAGCGCGTATCTGCTCCTGCGCGGCATGAAGACGCTCGCGCTGCGCATGGAGCGGCACAATGAGACGGCCCTTCGCGTTGCGCGCGCGCTCGAAGCGCACCCGCGCGTGCGCCGGGTCTGGTATCCCGGTCTCGCGTCGCACCCGGATCATGCGACCGCCGCGCGCCTCATGCGCGGCTTCGGCGGCGTCGTCTCCTTCGAGCTCGACGCCGACCTCGAGACGACGATGCGCTTCGTCGACCGCTGCCGCATTCCCTACATCGCGCCGAGCCTCGGCGGCGTCGAATCGCTGATCGAGATGCCGGTCGTGATGTCGTACTGGGACCGGCCGCGCGAGGAGCGGCTGCGCCTCGGCATCACCGATTCGCTGGTGCGGCTCTCGTGCGGGATCGAAGACGCGGACGATCTGCTCGCCGATCTCGAGCAGGCCCTCGCCGGCGCCTAGCGCCCGGCGTCCGCGCGCGGCGCGAGGAGCCCGAAAACGGAGCGCCCGGCCGACGCGGGTCGCGTGGGCCGGGCGCCGTCTTCTCGGAGCGCGTCTCTACGCGCGGCGGCCGCGTCGAATCGCCGCCAGACCTGCCAGCGCGCCGCTCACGAGGAGCGCCGTTCCCGGCTCCGGAACCGGCGTGAGGGCGGTGTTCCAGACGCCGAACTGCACGCCCGCGAGGCCCGGGACGCCGAACGCGAAGCCCACGAGCGCCGCGCCGTCGGCCGTCAACGTGAGCCGCATCCCGCTCGGGATCACCGCGCCGCGCGGGATCGTCGCGCACGTTCCGGGCGCGCCGCTGTCGCAGGGCAGGATGTCGAAGATGTCGGCCGTCCCGGTCGCCGCGCCGATCGCGAAGTCGGCCGTCACCTTCCCCGTGGTCGTGTTCATGACCATGTTGGTGAAGTCGAGGTCGGTCCCGAAGAACGAGAGCCGAAGGCCGCTGCCCTTGTGCTCGATCGTCCCCAGGAACGACGTCGGCAAGTCGACATCGCCGCCCGTCACCGGAAGCACTGCGAGCGTCACGCCGAGAATCCCGTAGTGATGGATCTCGGCGGTCCCGAGAGCCGTCGTGATCACGCCGGCCGCCGTGAGCGCGGGATCGGTCGTGAGATTGATGGTCGAGTAGTCGCCTCCGATCGGAATCGCTCGCGCGGACGACCCGGCGAAGGCGATCGCAAGGCCCGCGACGGCGATGGCGAATCCCTTTGCAATTGTTCTGCGCATTATTACCTCCGCTGCTGGGGGGACGGCCGGGACGGGTCCGGCCACACGGCTTCTCAGTCAGTAGTGGGCGGCGCGGCCGAAAAGTGGCGGCCGCGTTGGGGAAATCCTCGAACCGGCCACCTGCGAACGCGCAGCTCCGCGCCGATCTCATTGGATCGCTGCGGAAATCTCGCGGCGCTTCCGAGTGAAGGAGGGCGGCATCGAGACGCCGAGATCGCTGCTTCAGGAGACGCGCAGGTGTGTCATTCCGCGCACCCGGGATCGGGGGTCGCGCCGGCAGTGGCGCTGCGGAGCCTTCGGCCGCGCCGCCCTGTGCGCCCGACGCGCCGAGCCCCCCTTGGCCGGGCACAGGCCCGCCCGCGGCCGCCGCTTCAGCTCGTTCGGCCGCCCGCTTCGCGCCACGCGAGGACGTGAGCGCGCAGCTCGTCGCTCCACAGGTCGCGCTCGGTGGCGACGTCGACGCGGGCCTGCGCCGGCCATTCGGTCGCGGGCTCGAAGGCGGCGACGCTCGGGTCGAAGCGCTCGGGGCCTGCGTCGGACGGGTCGCGCCCGAGCGCGGCGCGTGTCGCGAGCCGGCGCATCGCGACGTCGCGCGCGCAGTGCGTGCGGACCAGGAGCGCCGGAGCGCCGCACTCGGCCGCGAACGCGAGCGCCTGCAGCCGGTGCGCTCGCAGCGACCACGTCGCGTCGAGCACGGCGACGCGGCCCGCGCCGACCACGGGACGCGCGCGGTCGAGCAGCCCCGCGTACACACGGTCGGTCGTATCGGCCGCGTAGAGCGAGTCCTGTGCGGCGCCGCGCGCGCGGTCGGTCGGGGCGAGCCCCGCGAGGCGCTTTCGCACACGGTCCGACGCGACGACGACTCCGCGCAGGGCGCCCGCGACCTCGGCCGCCGCCGTGCTCTTTCCCGTGCCGACGGCGCCGCACACGAGGACGACCGCTCCGGCTGCGCAGGGCCGCAGCGCGGCGTTCGCGAGCGAGAGGTGCCGCGCTGCGCTCTCGGCCGCGCGCGAGCGCTGTGCCGCGTCGATCTCACGCTCGCCGGCCGCGATCGCCGCCACCTTCGCGCGCACCGCGGCGCGGTACGCGACGAAGAAGTCGACGACGCGATACAGGTCGAAGTCGTCGCTCTCGCTCGCGTAGACCCGCAGGAAGCGCTCCGCGAGGTCGTCGCTGCCCCGGTAGCGAAGGTCCATCGCGAGAAAGGCCACGTCGGACGCCGCGTCGATGCGGCGCAGCTCCTCGCTGAACTCGATGCAGTCGATGAGAATCGGGTCGGCGTCGTCCTGCTCGAAGAAGACGTGCTGCAGGTGCAGGTCGCCGTGCGCGTCGACGGCGCGCCCCGCCGCGCGGCGCGCTTCGAACCGCGACGCTTCGTCCGTGAGAAAATCCTGCGCCGCTCTCCGGGCTTCGGCGACGAGGCGGGGTGCGAGCCCGGCGGCGCCGCCAGCGAGCGCATCGAAATTCGCCTCGACCGGCCGGCGGATCCGCGCGAGCCACTCGTCGGGCGAGAACGGCGCGGGCCGGCCGAGGCCGCTGCGCGAATGGAAGATCGCGACGGTCTGCGCCACGTGGTCGATCTGCTCGGGCGAGAGCGCGCCGCGCTCGAAGAGCGAGAGCGCATCACGTCCGGCGGGAAGGCGGCGCATCACGACGCAGTGTTCCGCGCCGGGAACGAGATCGGCTTCGCCGGCCTTCTCGCGCAGGGCGCCGACGTTGAACCCGCCGGCGCCGGCTTCGACGGGCGCGATCCCGAGGTAGACGTCGGGCGCGAGGCGCCGGTTGAGCGCCACCTCGCGCAGGCAGTCGGCATTTCGCTCGTCCCGCGTCGCGAAGCACAGGAAACCGAGGTCGACGGCCTTGCGGAGCTTGTAGACCCGCTCCTTCGTGAGGAAGACGTGCGAGATGTGCGTCTGCACGTGCGTGACGCCGCGGGCGGCGTCGCGGTCGTGCGGGTGGGCGCCCGCGCGCGCGAGCGCCTCGACGAGCCCGTCCGGAAGCGGCTCGATCATCGCAGGGCCCCCGCGAGCGCGAGGACGATCTCGAACGCGATCAGCGCGATGATCGTCAGCTCGAGCGCTTCGGCCCGCAGCGCGGCCGCACGCTCGACGAGCACCGACGTGAGGTGCCGCATCGCCTCGAGCTTCGACTGGACGAGCCGCTCCCACGTCTCGAGGCCGAGCCGCGCGGCCGTTCGGCGGTGGACGCGCGCGAGGTACATGTCGGGAACGAGCTTCACGGCGTTCTCGACGCGCTCGCCGAGCCGCTGCGCCTCGACCATGCACTCGGAGAGCTCGCGGATCGCCGCGCGGTGCGCGCCGCGGATTGCGCTTCGCAGCCCGGGCTCGCGGTAGATCTCGCCCGAGAATCGCGCGAGCGCCGCGTCGAGCTGCGCGTCGAGGACGCGCCGCTCGACGAGCTGGACGTTCAGGAACTCGAGGACGAGCAGCGTGTCGGCGCAGTCGGCGTCGTGGACGAAGGCCGCGCTCCAGTCTGCGACCACGAGGTCGTCCGGAGCGAACGAGACGGGGGTTCGCAGCGACTCCTCGATCTGCTGACGCGAGAGCGGGCCGGCATCCATCGTGAGCAGTGCGGCGAGGTCCGCCGCGTGGTCGCGCAGGAGGGCATCGCCGTTCGACGGCGGATCGAACGCGTCGACCTGGAAGACGTAGTAGTCCTCGGCGCGCTCGCCGGGCGCCGCGCCCTGGAGCGCGGGCCGGATCTCGCCGAGCAGCTCGTCGAGGACGCGGCGCGCCTGTGCGGCGGCGTCCGTTCGCGCGAGCGCCTCGGCGAGCGGCGGCAGCTCCGACAGCCGCTCCGGCGCCGGCATCGCGTACGTGAGGCTGATGGCGCCGAAATCGAAGAGGCGCGCGGTGACGGCGGCCGGGAGCGTCCTGCCGTCGAACGCGAGAACGCGGTCGCCGAGCGAGAGCTCGACCGGCGCGACGCTGTAGCTCACGTACTCGGGCGCGGGCTTGCGCGGCGTGAGGCGCGCCCGGTCCGGCTTCAGGACCGACGGGACCGCTTCGAGGTCGATCGCATTCGCGACGTCGAATGCGAAGAGCGCGAAGACGCGCCCCTGCGCGATGCGCGGCGACTCGGGAGAGGGGTTCATCGGCGCGGAGCGTACCCGAACGGCGCTCCGCCGGCGTGTCGGAGGCGCCGGGAGCAGGCTCGACGCCGAGGACGAGAACGCCGAGATGCGCTGCCTCGCGGACTACGCTCGCTCCGCCTCTCCGATCCGGTGCGCGCGCGCCGCGCGCAGCCGTGCGAAGCCCTCGTCCGCATGATGCGAGGAGCGGGTGAGAGGCGACGATGCGACCATTAGGAAGCCGCGCGCCGTTGCCTCGCCGGCGAGCGCGTCGAACTCGTCGGGGGCAGCGAAGCGCGCGACAGCGATGTGCCGCAGCGTCGGCTGGAGGTACTGGCCGAGTGTGAGGAAGTCGACGTCCTGCGCGCGCAGGTCGTCCATCACGCGCAGCACTTCGTCTCTCTCCTCGCCGAGGCCGAGCATGAGGCCCGACTTGGTGAAGATCTCCGGGTCGGACCGTTTCACGTGGCCGAGCAGCGCGAGCGACTGCGCGTAGTCCGCCGCCGGGCGAACGGTCCGGTAGAGCCGCGGCACCGTCTCGACGTTGTGGTTGTAGACGTCCGGCCGCGCGGCGATCACGACGTCGGCGGCGCCGGGCTTTCGCAGGAAGTCCGGCGTCAGCACCTCGACCGTCGTCTCTGGCGACGCGGCGCGGACGCGCTCGATGCAGTGCGCGAAGTGTGCGGCCCCGCCGTCGGGAAGGTCGTCGCGGTCGACCGACGTGATGACGACGTGCCGAAGGCCGAGCGCCTTCACCGCCTCGGCGACCCGCGCGGGCTCGCCCGGATCGACCGGCTGCGGCCGGCCGGTCTCGACGTTGCAGAACGCGCAGGCGCGCGTACACACGCTGCCGAGGATCATCAGCGTCGCGTGCCGGCGCGACCAGCACTCGCCGATGTTGGGGCACGCGGCCTCTTCGCAGACCGTGTGCAGTCGCTGCCCCCGCACCACGCTCCGCGTCTCGTCGTAGACGGGCGAGGCGGGAACGCGCACCCGCAGCCAGGGCGGCTTTCGCTCTTTCGGTCGTTCGGATTCCGGATAGCGGGGTCGGGCCATGCTCGCCTCGGCGCTCCGCGCGCGGAGCGGAGCCGGGCGAGCCGCGACCGGGCCGCGGGTCGCCCGTCGCAACGGTAGCGCCCGCCGCGAGCGGGAGCGGCCGGTCCGCCGCGACGGGACGGCGGGCGCAAAGCCGGATACGCTCGGCGCGTGTCCGGCCTTCGCCGCTTCCTCTGGCTCCTCTGGATCAGCGCGCTCGGGCTGCTCGGCGCGATCGTCGCGACGCCGCGCGTGATCGGACCGGATCCGACGCCGTACAGCGACGCCGGGGCGAGCGTTCTCGGCTTCGTCCTCACGCTCCTCGCGATGACGGCGGGCGTCGGGTCGCTCGCCGTGCGCGAGGCGCTGCTTCGTGACCTGTGGTCGGGCGCCGTCGACGCTCATTCGGCGGACGGGTCGGCGCGCATCGCCCGCGAGATGCTCGCTGCGTGGGTGCTGTGCCTCGTGGTCGCCGCCATGGGTGTGCTGCTCTCGTGGCTCTCGGCACGTCCGGCGCTCGCCTGGCCGTACGTCCTCGGAGCGCTCGCGCTGCTCGCCTTCCATTCGCCGCGAGCGGCCGCCTTCGCGCCGCCTCGGGGCGGCGCTGCGGCGCAGTAGCCTCGCTCCGGGGTCGTACGCTCGGGGCGAAGTCCGCGAGCCGGTCTGCGGCGCGACGCAGAAGAAGACCCTTCAAGGCCCGCTGCCGCCCGGCCGATGGACCCGGGGTGACGGAAGCGGAGCCGAGCGTCCTCGACCGCCCGCGCGTCGAGCAGATCCTGCGCGCCGCCCTCGCGAAGGGTGCGTCGGACGTCCACTTCAAGGCCGGAGAGAAGATCCTTCTGCGCATCCGCGGCGAGCTGCGCGCGCTCGACGTCCCGAGGCTCACGCCGCAGCAGACGCACGCGGTCCTCGAGGCGATCCGCCCGGCGCGGCTCGCCGGCCTCGATCTCGAGACGCTCCGCGAGGTCGACTTCTCGTTCGCGGTTCCCGGAGCCGCCCGGTTTCGCGCCAACGCGTTCCGCCAGCGCGGAAGCCTCGCGATCGTCGTCCGCGTGATCCCGATCCAGATCCCCGACCTGCGGGACCTCGGCCTTCCCGAGGTCGTCGCAAAGCTCGCCGAGGAGGAGCGCGGGATCGTGCTCGTGACGGGCGCCACGGGCAGCGGCAAGTCGACGACGCTCGCCGCCATGATCAAGCACATCAACCGCACGATGGCGGCGCACGTCGTCACGATCGAAGACCCGATCGAGTTCCTGTTCCAGAACGAACGCTCGTCGGTGGTGCAGCGCGAGATCGGGACCGACACCGACGGCTTCGCGGGAGCGCTGCGGGCCGCGCTGCGGCAGGACCCCGATGTCATCATGATCGGCGAGATGCGCGACACCGAGACGATGGAAATCGCGATCAAGGCAGCCGAGACGGGACATCTCGTGCTCAGTACCGCGCACACCACCGACGCCGCGAGAACGATCAATCGGCTGGTCGGTGCGGTCTCGCCGTCCGAGCAGAATCTCCTGCGGCTGCGGCTCTCGGAGGTCCTGCGCGCGATCGTGTCGATGCGGCTCCTGCCCCGTGCCGACGGCAGCGGCCTCGTGCCGGCGATCGAGGTGATGATCAACACGCGCATCGTCCAGGACTGCATCCGGAACGCCGACCGCCAGGAAGAGCTGCAGGACATCGTCGCGAAGGGCGCGCACTACGGGATGCGGACCTTCGATCAGGACCTGATCCGCCTCGTCCGCGAGGGAGCGATCTCGCGCGACGTCGCGCTCGCCGCCGCGACGACGCCCGGAGACGTCGACCTCCAGCTCCGGCTCGGCGGCGGCGAGACCGAGGAGATCGAGCTCGCGACCGAGCGCAGCTACAGCGACGAGCTCGCCGAGATCGACCCGTCGCTGCGGATCACGAACGTCGACCTCGATCTGCTCAGCGAGAAGCCGAAGCCCGATCCGCCCGCCGCCGAGGCCTGACGCGCGCGGCTACGCGGAGCGGCGGCCCGCCGTGACCACCGCGGCGGCGTAGGCGAGCGGGCCGAGCGCGGCCGCTCCCAGAGCCGCGGCGATTGCGGGAAGCCCGTACTCGCCGTCGGCGAGCGAGAGCCCGACCGTGAGCACGAAGAACGCGAGCGGGAGCGCCACGAGCGCCGAGAGGGCCCGCAGGCCGAGGGGGATGCGGAAGGCGCCGCGCAGCGCCGGCTCGCGGCGGCGGAGCTGGAGCAGCGCGCCGAACTCGAGGAAGAGCGAGAGCGCGTAGAGAAAGACGTCGGCGACGACGAGCTGCTGGAAGTCGATGGCGGCGCACGCGGAATAGCAGACGGCCGCAGCGACGACGGCGTTTCGCGGAGTGCCGTTCGCGTCGAGACGCGCGAGCGCGCGGGGCAGCAGGCCGTCCGACGCCATGGCGAGAGGGATCCGCGAGTACGAGAGCAGCAGCGCATTGAACAGCGCGAGCGCGCTCGCGAGGCCCGCGATCGCGAGCCAGGCGCCGACCGCCGATCCGAGGGCGCCGCCGCCAGCGGCGACGCGCGCGATCTCGGGCCAGCTTCCCTCGCTCCACGAGGTCCAGTCGGTCGCGCCGAGCGCGGGCAGCAGCGGGACGAAGTACGCGAGCACGACCAGCGGGAGCGCGAGGGCGAGCGCGCGCGGATAGCTGCGCGACGCGTCGACGACTTCTCCCTGCACGGTCGACGCGTTGTCCCACCCGATGTAGTTCCAGAGCGCGATCGAGATGCCGACGCCGAGGCCCGAGAGAGGCGCCTCGCCCGGCTTCACGAGGGGCTCCCACGGGACCGCCGTCTGGTGCGGCAGCGCCGCGAACGCCAGCAGCGCGAATCCCGCGAGCACGGCGATGCCGACCGCCGTCGAGATGCGCCCCACGTCGAGCGCGCCGCGCAGGTTGACTCCCACCGCCGTCCAGATCACGGCGAGCGAGACGGCGAAGCGCATCGCGGGCGAGAGGTCGGGGACGAAGGTCGCGAGGTACTGATTGAAGAGGACGGGATAGATCGCCATGTCGACCATCGAATACATCCACGTGCACCAGCCGCACTGGAACGCCCAGAACGGGCCGAACGCGCGGCGAACCCAGCGGTAGTAGCCGCCTTCCTCGGGCAGCATGCTCGCGAGCTCGCCGATCAGCAGCGCCTCGGGAAGCGACCACACGATCGGGACGAGGGCGAGCGTCGCGAGCGCGAGGCCCGGCCCCACTTCGGCGACGAGGCCTTCGAGCGTGTACGCCCCGCCCGAGACGTTGAAGAACATCACGAAGACGAGCGGGAGCGTCGTGAGCGAGCGGCGCAGACGGGGCCGCGCGCTGCGCGCAGGCCTCGTGCGGTTCATCCTGTACGACGCGCCGGAGCGCAGCGCGGGCGCATCGCTACAGCAGCAGTCCCCGGTGCGCGTGGTCGCGCTCGAGCGCGAGCAGGCGTGCCTTGAGCTCGCGACCGCCGCCGTAGCCGCCGAGGCGCTCGCCGGCGGCGACGCACCGGTGACACGGGACGATGATCGGCACGGGATTCGTTCCGTTCGCGTTTCCCGCCGCGCGCACGGCGAGCGGGCGGCCCGCCGCGCGTGCGACGTCGCCGTACGTGCGCGTCTCGCCGTAGGGGATGGCGACGAGCGCGCGCCAGACCGCGAGCTGGAAATCGGTCCCGCGAAGGTCGAGCGGAAGCTCGAACGCGGCGCGCTTGCCGGCGAGGTACTCGAGCACCTGCTCGATCGCGTTGCGGTTGGGCGCGTAGCCGCTTCGCGCTTCGCGCTGGAGCCCGAGGCGCTGGAGCCAGCCCGCGAGCCCGCGACCACTCGCGTTCGGGAGCTCGAGGAACGCGACGCCTCGCTCCGTCGACGCGATCCGCAGCGCACCGATGGGCGAGTCGAACGAGGCGACGAAGACCGGCTCCATGGCGTCCCTCTTCGTTGCAAGTGCCTTGCAGGATCGTGCGTTGCCGGAGCGCTGCGAAGGAGATCGGGTGCTCCATGCGGGAGCGTAGAGGAAGAGCCGCGGGATGGGAAATCGGAGTCGCGATCCGGGACGAGGCCCGGCGCGTGCGGCTCGGCACGCCGTCGGCGTCGAACGCGGCGGTTCGCCTTCGATGAGGGCCGCGCGGTGTGATCGTTCCGCGCGACCTCAGGCCTGCGCCGGCGCGAGCGGCTTCTCCGACTTCACGAGTCCGTTCGGGCACCACGCGATTCCGCGCGCCCGCGTGGCGTTGTATGCCGCGCGAGCGCTCTCGCCCTCCCGGCGCGCAGCCGGATGCCAGAGGTGGACGCAGACCGCCCGGTTCACCACCAGCATCGGCTCGACGCCCGCGCGGCGAAGCCGCCAGCCGAGCTCGACGTCCTCGAGGCCCCAGCTCTCGAAGTCCTCGTTCCAGCCGTTCACGCGCTCGAGGTCGGACTTCCAGAGCGAGCAGTTCCCCCCGCGCAGGCTGCGGCTCTTCTTGAGGCGCTGCACGAGGCGAAATCCCGCTTCGCCGGGCAGGTAGAAGGCGTAGGACATGTTGCGTGCGCGCCCGCGCCGCTCGTCCCACCAGTCGCGAGGCCCGGTTCGTGCGTGCGCCCCGCGCGCGATCGCGCGCGCGTCGATTCTCCGCGACCTCGCCTCGGAGAGCTTTGCCGCGCGCCCGACGAGCATCCGCCCGGGCGCGCGGTGGCGCAGGTGGTTCTCGACGAAGCGGCGGTGCGGGACGCAGTCGCCGTCGGTGTAGACGAGATACGCCGCGCGCGCGGCGCGCGAAGCGGCGTTGAGGATCGCGGACTTGCGGAAGCCGCGGTCCTTCTGCCAGACGTGGACCAGCTCGACCGGAAGCCCGCGCGCGGCCTGCTCGATCACCGCGCAGGTCTCGGGTCCCGAGCCGTCGTCGGCGACGACGATCTCGAACGCCCGCGCCGTCTGATGACGAAATCCTTCGAGGCAGCGCGCGAGGTTCTCGGGCCGCTCGTAAGTGCTGACGATGACGGACGCAGCCGGCTCCAGGATCCCCCCTCGGCCCCCACCTTCTAGCACCGCCGGCCGCCCGCGCGCGAGAGCGGCTACCCTCGCGCCGTGTTGCGAAGCCGCCTGCGGCGGATCCGGCTCCCGATCCTCTGCTATCACGAGATCGGCTCCCCGCCCTCGAAGTACGTCGTTGCTCCCGCCGACTTCGAGGCGCAGCTCGACTGGATGACCGGTGCGGGATTCGAGCTGCTCACGATGGACGACGTCGCCGCCGTGATCGCGGGCGAGCGCGCTGCACCGGTGCGCGGCGTTGCGCTCACCTTCGACGACGGCCGCGCGGGAGTCCGCGACTTCGCCGCGCCGGCGCTCGCGCGACGCGGCCTCCCGGCGACGCTCTACCTCGTGACGCAGTGGCTGGGCGGAATCGGCATCCCCGAGACCGAGCGCTACTCGGGCTTCGTCGGCTGGTCCGATCTCCCGGCGCTGCGCGCAGCCGGCATCGTGCTCGGCAGTCACACGCTCTCGCACCCGAACCTGAAGCGAATCGGCGCCGCCGACGCCGAGCGTGAGATCCGCGACTCGCGCGCTCGCCTCGAAGAGCGGCTCGGCTGCGCCGCCCTTCACTTCAGCTACCCGTACGGCCGCCGAACCCGCGCGATCGAGCGCATGGTGCGCGCGGCGGGCTACCGCACCGCGGTCGTCACCGGACAGCGCTGCAACGGCCGCTTCGCGCACGCGCACCGCCTGTTCCGCCTGCGCATCGACGGCCGCGACGGCGCGCAGGGCGTGCAGCGAAGCCTCGAGGAGTGCCGCGGTGCAGCCGCCCCGTGAAGCCCGCGAGGTGTGCGGCGATGGCCGGCGACGCGCCGCGCTCCTTCGTTGCGCATCCTCGGCGCAGTATCGTCGGGCAATCGCTCACGGACGAGCGGAAGGCGCCCCGCGCCGGGTCGCCGCCGGTCTCGTGCGAGAGCGGGGTGACGGGAGGCCGGCGTGAAGAAGAGGGTGCTCGCGCTGCTCGTGGTCGTCGCCGCGCTGCTCGCAGCGGGGCTGCTCGTGCTGCGCTGGCTGCCGCTCTCGCCGGCGCTCGAGGGAGCGGCCCATGCGCCCGCGCTGCGGGCGGGCCCGGCGGGTGGCGAGGGCGCTCCCGCGGCCGAGCCCGCTGCGCAGGACCTTCCCGATCTGCCGGCCTCGCTGCAGGGCTCCACCGTCGACGGCGAGCTCACGACCGACGCGAACGGCAGGTTCGTTCCCAACCGCGATGCGCTCGCGGTCTTCGACTACTTCCTGTCGGCCACGGGAGAAGAGCCCGACGACGTGATCCACGCGCGCATCGCCGCGCACATTCGCGGCGCGCTCGCGCCCGCCGCTGCGGCCGAGGCCGAGGCGCTCCTCGACACGTATCTGCGTTATCGAGAGCGGATTCGCGAGCTCACGACCTCCGGAACTCCGCCCGACGATCTCGAGCGGCGGCTGCAGTGGATCCGCGAAGAGCGACGAAGCGTCTTTGGCCCGGCCCTCGCCGAGTCGCTCTTCGCCGAAGAGGAGCGCGTCATCGACCTCGACCTCGAGCGCCGCTCCGTCCTCACCGACGCTTCGCTCTCGCGCGAGGAGAAGGCCCGGCGGCTCGAAGAGATCGAATCGCGCCTTCCCGATCGCGTGCGCGAAGCACGCCGCCACGCCTCGGCTCCCGCCCGCTCCGCGCGCGAGGTCGAAGCGCTGCGCGCCGCCGGTGCGAGCGACGCCGAGGTCTTCGCCGCACGTTCGCGCGCGCTCGGCGCCGAGGCCGCCGAGCGTCTCGCCGCGCTCGATCGCGAGAACGCCGCGTGGCAGGCGCGCGTCGACGCCTACCGCGCCGAACGCGCGCGCGTTCTCGCCGACGCCTCACTCTCCGAAGCGGAGCGCGACGCGAAGGTCGAAGCCCTCCGCGCCGCGCGCTTCGACGAGCGAGAGCGGCTCCGCGTGCGCGCGCTGGAAGCGGGAGAGGCGACCGCCCGGTGAGCCGCCGCTCGCCGCGGCGCGCGCCCGCCTACGCGTAGTCGAAGCGCTCGCCGACCATCTGCTCGCTCTTCGTCCAGAGCGCTTCGGCGCGGGCTTCGTCGAGCGCGTAGGCGCGGACGCCGCGGCGCGCCTTCGGGTCGCTCACCGGCTCGGCGACGTGGCAATCCTCGCAGTAGCGGCCTCCGATCTCGGCCGCGGGCGCGGCGCCGGCGCACCAGACCGACGTCGCAGCGCCCTGCGGAATCGTCTTGCGGGCGGGCGGCTCGCCGCCCGGGCGGATCACCTGTGCGACCAGATCGGGCGTCAGGTGCCGGCCGAGCTCGGTCGGGATGACGCCCGGGTGAACGGACGCAGCGCGCACGCCGCGCGGGCGAAGGCGGCGGTCGAGCGCCACCGCGAAGAGTGCATTCGCGGTCTTCGAGCGCCCGTACGCGACGAAGGGCTGGTACTCGGTGCGCTCGAAGCCGGGGTCGTCGAGATCGACGTCGGAGAAGCGGTGCGCCGCCGACGAGAGGATGACGACGCGCGCTCCGGGCCCGAGGAGGGGCGCGAGGCGATTGACGAGCACGAAGTGACCGAGATGGTTGGTTCCGAACTGCGTCTCGAAACCGTCCGACGTCGTCCCCTGCGGGCACGCCATCACGCCGGCGTTGGCGATGATCACGTCGAACGGCGCGCGCGCGGCGAGCAGCGCGTCGGCGCACGCTCGGACGCTCGCGAGCGACGCGAGATCGAGCGCGACGAGATCGAGGCTGCCGCGCTTCGGTGCCGCGGCGTCCATCGCCTTCCGGGCCTTCGCGAGGTCACGCGCCGTGCCGACGACGTGCGCGCCGCGTTCCATGAGGGCACGCGCGGTCTCGACGCCGAGGCCCGCGGAGACGCCGGTCACGAGGAATCGCTTTCCCTCGAGATCGGCCTCGGCGAGAACGTCGTCGGTCGTCGACTGCGCGCCGAAGGGGCTGGTCATGCGTCGTCCTCCTCCATGCGCCGGCCGTGCTCGCCGCGTCGGGCGAGGCGGGCGCCGCGCGAGCATGCATCGTCCGCCGGCGACTGTCGCGCCGGGCCGGTCCGGGCACGCCGCGCTTCGCCGCGTCCGGCGCGGTCGCGGCCGCGTTCAGCCGGCGGCCGGTGCACTCGCCCCGTCGCCGTCCGGATCCGCCTGCGAACGCTGGGTTGGGCCAGTTGTAATCGTGATTTACAGTTGGCCCCGATTCGATACCCTCGTGCGATGGTGATTCCCCGGTCGATCCAGCCGCGGCTCGAGGCGCTCGCGCGGCGCTTTCCGGTGGTGACCGTGGTCGGCCCGCGGCAGGCGGGGAAGACCACGCTCTGCCGGGCGACGTTTCCGCGCAAGCGGTACGTATCGCTCGAGGCGCCCGACGTCCGCGATCACGCGCGCGAGGATCCGCGCGGCTTCCTGGGCGCCCTGCGCGACGGGGCGATCCTCGACGAGGTGCAGCGTGCGCCGGATCTGCTCTCCTATCTGCAGGGCGAAGTCGACGAGGAGCCCGCCCCGGGGCGTTTCGTACTCACCGGCTCGGCGAACCTGCTGCTGCTCGAGTCGATCTCGCAGTCGCTCGCCGGCCGCTCTGCCTTCCTTCAGCTCCTTCCGCTCGCGCTGGCCGAGCTCCGGGCCGCGCGGGCACTGCCTGCCGATCTCTGGACAGCGGTCTGGCGCGGCGGCTACCCCGTCCTCTTCGACCGCAAGCTCGATCCTCCCGACTGGCTGGGCGCCTACGTCACGGCGTACGTCGAGCGCGACGTGCGGCAGATTCTGAACGTCGGCGACCTCGTCTCGTTCCAGACGTTCCTGCGCCTGGCGGCGAGCCGGAGTGCTCAGCTCGTCCAGCTCTCGACGCTCGGTGCCGACGCAGGCGTTACGCACAACACGGCGAAGGCGTGGCTCTCGGTGCTGGAGACGAGCCTTCTCGTCTTCCGGCTTCCCGCATTCCACGCGAACCTCGGCAAGCGGCTGGTCAAGACGCCGAAGCTCCACTTCGTCGATACGGGGCTGCTCTGCTTTCTGCTCGGGATCCGCGAGCCGGCCGAGCTCGCCGCCCATCCGCTTCGCGGCCCGATCTTCGAGACGTGGGTCGCGTCGGAGATCCTCAAGTCGCGCCTCAACGCCGGCCTCCCGCCGTCGCTCTCGTTCTACCGCGACCGCAAGGGTCTCGAGATCGACGTTCTCGTCGAGGGCGCCGGAACGCTGCTCGCCGTCGAGGTGAAGTCGGGCCAGACCATCGCGTCCGACTTCATGCGCTCGCTCGAGGCCTTCGCGACGCAGCTCGAGAACGTGCGGCCGCCTCGAAAGATCCGCTCCTTCCTCGTTCACGGAGGCCGGGACGAGGGCAAGCGGAAGGCGGTGACGCTGCTTCCGTGGAGCGGGCTCGATCGCGGGCCATGGACGAAGCCCTGAATCCGCGCGCGCGAGCGCAGACCTCGCGTTGCCACGCCGCCGAACGCTCACACCTTCTCGCCGGCGCGCGAGAAGATCTCGCGGTGTGGGGAGCGGCTGGCGGCGCGCCCGCCCGTGCGGGCTCAGGTCCTGCCCCGCTCCGCCGCGAGGCTCGCTCCCACGCGGTGGAGGCGCTCGAGCGTCACCCGGCGTAGCAGGTCGGTGTGCGCGAGGCCGCTCTCGTGCGCGACGTACTCGAGGCCGAGGCTCGCGGTCGCTGCGGCACGCTCGATCGCGGCCGGGATCGAGCCGGGATCGCCGAGCGGAAGGCCGGCTGCGACCGCGACGTGGTTCGCGAGCGCGACGAAGCGCTGAAAGAAGAGGCGCCGCTCGTCTGCGCCGAGCCGCGCGGCGGCACGGAAGACGGCGTGACGATCATCGAAGGCGGCGGGAAGCGAATCGGCGACGGCGGGAAGATTCGCGCCGTGCGCGGCGAGCACGGTCTCCTCGGCCGGGACACGGCCGCGCTCCTCGGCGCGAACGTGGCCGTAGACGCGCATCGCCTCCTCCCACGACGGGAAGCCGAG
>JAYRMX010000262.1:0-6225 GCA_041912475.1 Myxococcota bacterium | reverse complement strand
GGGGCGCGGGGCGCGCTCGCCTGGAGGCGGGGGGGTACCTGCATCGACGCACTCCTCCATCCGACGCGGGTCGGGGGAGGGGGGCGCGGGACGCGCGGGGGGGGGGGGGGGCCCGGGCCCCGGCCCCCGCCTCGAACCTCATCGCCGCTAGCGGCCCTGCGTCAGGCGGCCGACGTCGATGTAGCGCCGCACCTTTCCGGTGTTGGGAAGCGGCGTTCCGTCGTTGTCCCAGAACTCGATGCGGTTGCCCGTTCCGGTCTGCACGTTCACGATCGTGTCGGTCACGATCTTGCTGTCGCGCGGATCGGCCACTCCCTCCCAGCCCGGGTAGTAGCTCGGATCCTCCTTGTTGCCGTCGTCGCTCCAGCGCTTGTTGTGCCAGATGATCTTCCAGAGCTCTTCCTTCTGGTCGTAGGCGAAGGAGTAGAGCGCGGACATCGTCTGCTTGTCGATGTAGATGTCCTTGTGATGGTACGGATGGTCCGGGTTCTTCGGCTTCATCCGCACCTTGATCGCCTTGCGCAGCTCCCAGCGGTCGTCGGCGTACGAGAGGCCGTAGGGCCCGAAGTTGTGGTCCTTCACGTACGGGTACGCCTTCACCTTGCTGTTCACCGGCGCGAGGATGTCCATCTCGCCGAGACACTCCCACGTGTACTGCGGGACGATTCCGGCGAAGCTCCGCAGGTCGTCGAAGGTGAAGTCGGTTCCCGAAACGGCGTCGGTTCGCTGGGCCGTCGAGATGCGGCGCACCCGGCGCAGCGTCGGGACGTACACCCACGTGTCGTCGTTCTTGGCCTGGTCTCGCGGACCTTCCGACGACTTGTAGCGGTACGTGATCAGCGCGATCCCGCGCGCGTCGAACGGAGCCGTCACCTCGACGCCGAATGCGCTCTTGCGCTTCTCGCCGCGGAACAGGTCGCCTTCCTGCGTGTCGAGCAGGTCCTTCTCGACGCGGTTCGAGAGCGCGATCGTCTTCGACGTGCCCTCGTAGTAGAGCGGAAGCTGCTCGCCGCGGTCCCAGTAGGAGTAGAAGTAGCGGGTGCGCGTCCCGTCGCCTTCCCACTGGTGGTCGAAGTCCCACATGATCTTGGTGCCGGCCTGCGGATCGCCCTTGCAGTTGATCTCTTCGATCGGGAACGGCTGACCGGCGACGTAACCCTCGAGGCTCTCGTCGGGGCCGATCTTCGACTTGCCCTTGAACTTCTGCGTGGCCTCGACGTACTCCTTCGCCGGCGAGTAGTCACGGAAGAACGGACCGATCTCCATCTTCATGCCGTCGTAGAAGAAGAAGTCGCGGTTGTTCCAGAACTCCGGCGGCAGGAAGGGCTTGATGGACTCGATCTTGTCCATCGTGATCACGTCGCCCTCCTTGAACTTCGGGGCGGCCGCGCCCGAGTCCTCCGCCTTCTGGGCGCCAGCCGGCGCCGCGAGGGCGAGGGCGGCCGCGCAGGCCAGCCCGCTCTTCGAGAACCAACGCATGGTGGAGTCTCCTCGGTGTCGAATCGTTTGGGATCTTCGTTCGGTACGAGCGACGCGTCGTGCGAACCGGCGAGCCTAGCGGACTGCTCCCCTCGGGCGAGGCGCGGCGAGCGCATCGGGCACGCGAGCCCGGCGCGCCGCCCGCGAAAACGGCTTTGCCTCTCTAAATCAACGCGACTTGCGTTGTCAAGCAGAAGCTCCGCGGGGTACGGTCGGGCGCGGCCAAACCAACCCGCGAGCGCTCCGGAAGGGCGACCATGGACGCTTCGACACCCGCTGGCGCATCCTCGCGGCCGCCCGCCCGCCTTGCCGGGACCGGCACCTCCGTCCCCACGGTTCGACGGACGAGCGGGGCCGTTCGATTCAGGCTCCGGGCGTCCGGCGTCGAGCCCGCGCTGCGCCTTGCCGCCTTCGCGGCGGCGACCGCTCTTGCGGAGGCCGCCGGCCGTCTGGGCGACGTCTTCGCCTCGCCGGAGCGCCGGACGGCCCGGCGGGAGGAGCGCCAGCGGCGCGCTGCGGAGCGGCTCGCCCGCACGCTGGGCGGCCTCAAGGGAGCGTTCGTCAAGCTCGGCCAGTTTGCCGCGCTGCGTTATGACGTCCTCCCGGCCTGGGTTCGCGAGGGTCTCGCCTCGCTCCACGACCGCGTGCCGCCCCTGCCCTTCGAGACGGTCCTGCACGTGGTCGAGACGGAGCTCGGACGGCCCCTCGGCGACGCGTTCGCGGCCTTCGATCCCGAGCCGCTCGGCGCGGCCTCGATCGCGCAGGTGCACCGCGCTCGTCTCGCGAGCGGTGAGGACGTCGCGGTGAAGGTGCAGCACCCCTGGCTCGAGGCGTCGCTCGCAGCCGACCTCGCGCTGCTGCGCGCCCTGCTCGGCGCCTTCATGGCGGCGACGGGCCGCGGGCGGGCGACCGGCCGGCGCCTGTTCGACGAGTTCGCCGCCGCGCTCCGCGAAGAGCTCGACTTCGAGCGAGAGGCCGCGGTCGCGCGCGAGATCGCGGCGAACCTCGCGTTCGAGCCGCAGATCGTCGTGCCGGAAATCGTCTCGGCGCTCACCACACGCCGCGTTCTCACCATGCGCTTCCATGCGGCCGTCGGCATCGCCGACCGCGCGGGCCTCGCTCGCCTCGGCGTCCCGCCCGGCGCCGTGCTCGAAGTGCTCGCGCGCGCGTACGCGAAGCAGGTCTTCGCCGACGGCCTGTTCCACGCCGACCCGCACCCCGGCAACCTCTTCGTCCTCGACGAGCCGGGCGCCGCGAGCCGCCCGCGCGTGCTGTTCATCGACTTCGGCCTGAGCCGCAGGCTGGGTCCGGCCCTGCGCGACGAGCTTCGCCGCGGCCTCTTCGCGCTCCTGCAGCGCGACCCGGACGGATTCGTCGCCGGCATGGAGCGCATGGGGATGATCGCGCCGGGCGCGCACGAAGGCGTCCGCGCAGCCGTCCTCGAGATGTTCGAGCGCATGCGCGACGAGGCCGCGTCACCGCTCGCGCTCTCGGGCGACCGCATCCTCTCGCTCAAGGACCGGGCGAAAGCGCTGCTGCAGGAGACTCCCGGCCTCCAGCTCCCGAACGATCTGCTGCTCTACGCGCGAACGCTCTCGTACCTGTTCGCGCTCGGCGCCGAGCTCGATCCGTCGGTGGACCTGCTGAAGATCTCGCTGCCGTACCTGATGAAGTTCCTCGCCGGCGCGCCGTCCTGAGCGCGCTCAGGCGACGAGCTCGACGCCGCGCACGACGCGGCGCGCGAGCGTCGCGAGTCGTACGTCCGCGGTCGCGAGCGACGCGGAGAGGTCGAGCGCCGCCGCCAGATAGAAGCAGTCGTAGGCCGAGTGCCCGAGCTGCAGCGCGAGATCGAGGGCCACGGGCTCGAGCCGGGCAGTCGGCAGCAGCTCGGGCCGCCCCTCCGCCCAGAGCGTGAGCGCCTCGAATGCGAGGAGCGCCGAGCACTGGCCGCGCCGCACCTTCTTCCAGATCGCGTTCACGACCTCGGCACCGATCAGCTCGGGCGCCACGAGATCCAGCTCGCCTGAACGCTCGCGAAGAAGAAGCCCGCGCGCGGCTTGCGAGCCGGGCTCGTCGAAGCACCACTTCACGGCCACACTGCCATCGATAACGAGCCTCAACGCTCGTTCCGCCCCTCGCGGATCAGGCTCTCGCTCGGCGTCTGGACGGGGAACTCGCGGGAGATCTTGCTGCGCAACGCGTCGAGCTTCGGAACCAGTCTCGAGAGGCTCTCGCGGCGCCGCTCGCGCTCGGCCGCCTCGGTCAGGATCTCGACGACCAGCGAGTTGAGGCTCCGTCCCTGCGCCGCCGCGCGCCTCCGCAGAACCGACACGATCTTCGGATCGAGGCTCCGCACCGTCATGGCACCCATCGCGGGACCTCCGGGTGACAGCGGAAGGCTAGCCCGTGTGATGGCAGAATGCCATCAGCGCTCGGCCGCCTCGGCCCGTCAGCTCCGGGTCTTGCGCGGTCGCAGTCGCAGGCCCTGCAGGCGGATGAACCCGGTGGCGTCGGCCTGCCGGTACGTGTCGGCCGGGCCGCCGTCTTCGAAGGTGACGGTCGCCTCGGAGTAAAGCGACACCGGAGAGCGTCGACCCGTGACGCGCACGTTGCCCTTGAAGAGCTGGAGCCTCACCTCGCCCGTGACGTTCTCCTGCGACCTCTCGACGGCGGCACGCAGGAAGTCCATCTCGGGCGAGAACCAGAAGCCGTTGTAGATCAGCTCGGCGAGGCGAGGCGAGAGGCGGTCGCGCTCGTGCATCACCTCGCGGTCGAGCGTGATCGACTCGACCGCGCGGTGCGCGACGTGGAGCACGGTGCCGCCCGGCGTCTCGTAGACGCCGCGCGACTTCATCCCGACGAAGCGGTTCTCGACGAGGTCGACGCGGCCGATCCCGTGGCCGCCCGCGATCTTGTTGAGCCGGTCGAGAAGGCGCGCGGGCGAGAGCGCCTCGCCGTCGATCGCGACGGGCGTCCCCTTCTCGAACGCGATGACCATCTCCTGCGGCGTGTCCGGCGCCTTCTCGAGCGAGCGGGTGAGCAGGAACATGTCCTCGTCCGGCGCACGCCACGGGTCTTCGAGGATCCCGCCCTCGTACGAGATGTGGAGGAGGTTGCGGTCCATCGAGTACGGCTTCCTGAGCGTCGCCGTCACCGGGATCGCGTACTTCTGCGCGTAGGCCATGCAGTCGGTGCGCGACTTGAGGTCCCACTCGCGCCAGGGCGCGATCACGGCGAGCTCCGGCGCGAGCGCCCGGTACGCGAGCTCGAACCGCACCTGGTCGTTGCCCTTGCCCGTCGCGCCGTGCGCGACGGCGTCGCATCCGGTCTCGCGCGCGACCTCGATCTGGTGCTTCGCGATCACCGGCCGCGCGAGAGACGTCCCGAGCAGATAGCTCCCCTCGTAGACGGCGTTGCCGCGAATGGCGGGGTAGACGAAGTCGCGGACGAACTCCTCGCGCGCGTCGCGGATCACGCAGTCCGCCGCCCCCGTTGCCTTCGCCTTCTCGGGAAGCCCGGAGAGCTCCTCCTCCTGCCCGACGTCGAGGCAGAACGCCACCACCTCGCAGCGGTACTGTTCGATCAGCCAGCGCAGGATGACCGAGGTATCGAGCCCGCCGCTGTAGGCGAGACAGACGCGCTTCACGGACGACATGGGGGACCTCCGGCGGCGAGTCTACCGAAGCCCCTCGGGGGAGCGAAGACGAACGCAGGCGCCGAAGAATAGTTGAAAACGATATTCATTTTCGTAAAATGCGCGGCCAGCACAACTGACCCTGGAGCCGCATGAGTCTCTCCGAGCCCGCTGCAGCGAGCGCTTTCCCGAACGGCCGGCGCGGCCCGGCGTCGCGTCTCGCGGCGATTCTCCTCGCTCTGCTCGCGACTCTCCCCGCGTACGCCGCAGCGGCCGGGGAGAGCGAGCCGATCCTCACGGAGCAGGCGGAGGCGGCCGCGATCCCCGACGGCGGCCCGTGGTGGGATCGCGAAGGCGCGACTGGCGAATGGCTCGGCCGGCGCGCCGCGCTCCGGGACGCCGGCGTCGAGATCTTCGGCGGCTACGCGGCCGAGGGCTGGGGCAACACGACGGGCGGGCTTCGCCGCGGCGCCGTCTACACGGGGCTGATCGACTGGGGCGTGAACGTCGACTTCGAGCGCCTCGCCGGCTGGCAAGGCGCGACGGCGAGCACGACGTGGCTGTGGGTGAGCGGAAGCAATGCCTCCGAGGAGCTGGTCGGAAACCTGTTCACCGTGAGCAACATCGCCGCGCTCTCGTGCGTCCGGATGCTCGAAGCCTGGCTCGAGCAGAATCTCTTCGACGATGCGCTGTCGGTTCGCCTCGGCCAGCTCACGGCGGATTCGGAGTTCGCCGTCACGGAGACCGGGCGCCTCTTCATCAACTCGAGCTTCGGCTGGCCGGGACACCTCGCGCAGGACCTTCCCGCCGCGAATCCCTCGTACCCGATGGGTGCGCTCGGCGCGCGCATCGCCGTCCATCCCGCCGAGTGGCTCGGCTTCCAGAGCGCGGCGTACTACGGCGATCCGTGCTTTCAGGACTTCGACCGCGGCGGCGTCCGCTGGGGGATCGACGACATCGGCTGGCTCTGGATCAGCGAGGCGCAGCTCGATTGGCGCGGCGGCAACGCCGGCGTACGACCGGGCCACGCGGCGCTCGGCTTCTGGCTCCACACCGCGCACGGAGCGCCGGGCGACGCCTCCGCCGGCGACGGCTACACCGGCGCCAACGGC
>JAYRMX010000261.1:0-2475 GCA_041912475.1 Myxococcota bacterium | reverse complement strand
GGCCGGATCAACCAGGCCGACGGCACGAGCTGGATGGCGATGTATTGCCTCAACCTGCTGCGCATCGCGCTCGAGCTGGCCGTTCGCGATCCGGTCTACGAGGACATCGCGACCAAGTTCTTCGAGCACTTCCTCGGCATCGCGGGAGCCATGGCGCGCCCGATCGGCGGCGAAGGCTCGGGCCTCTGGCACGAGGGCGACGAGTTCTACTACGACGCGCTCGCACTGCCCGGCGGGCGCGTGGTCCCGCTTCGGCTGCGGTCGATGGTCGGCCTCATCCCGCTCTTCGCGGTCGAGACGCTCGAACCCGAGCACCTCGCGAAGCTGCCCGGCTTCGCCGCGCGGCTGCGGTGGTACCTCGATCACCGGCCCGAGCTCGCGAGCCTCGTCTCGCGCTGGAGCGAGCCCGGGCGCGGCGAGCGCAGTCTGCTCTCGCTCCTGCGCGGGCACCGCGTGAAGTGCCTGCTTCGCCGCATGCTCGACGAGAGCGAGTTCCTCTCCGAATACGGCGTGCGCTCGCTCTCGCGCTGGCACCGCGATCATCCGTACGTCTTCGAAGGGCAGGGTACGCGGCTCTCGGTTCGCTACGACCCCGCGGAGTCGACGACCGCGTGCTTCGGCGGGAACTCGAACTGGCGCGGCCCGATCTGGTTCCCCGTCAACTACCTGATCATCGAGTCGCTGCAGAAGTTCCACTACTACTACGGCGACGACTTCCGCGTGGAATGCCCGACCGGATCGGGAAAGATGCTGACGCTCGGCGAGGTGGCGACCGAGCTCGCCGGGCGGCTCGCGAAGCTGTTCCTGCGCGGAGCCGACGGGCGCCGTCCGGTCTTCGGCGCGAGCGAGAAGCTCCAGCACGACCCGCACTTCCGCGACCTGCTCCGCTTCTCGGAGTACTTCGACGGCGACACGGGCCGCGGCCTCGGCGCCGAGCACCAGACGGGGTGGACCGCGCTCGTTTCGAAGCTGCTCGTGCCGACCGCGAAGGACGAGGCGGCGTAGCCGCACCGGCTCGCCGCGTGAGCTTCGCGCCCTTGCCGGGCGGCTCGCTGGCGCTCGCCGGCGGCGGCCTTCGCTCGCTTTCGGCTCGCTGCGCTACGGCTGCGCGGGTGGCGCTTCGCAGCCCTGCCCGATGTCGGCGAGCACGGCGCACACCGTGGGGGCTGTGGGAGCGTTCGCGGATTCCGGCGCGTCCGTCGCGGCCGACGCGGGCACGAGCGCGCCGCGCGCCGTCGCGAGCAGTGCCATGCGCATGCGGACCGCATCGGGGACGACGGCGGTCAGCAGCGCGAGCTCGCCGCTCACCTGCGCGGCGGCGAGGCTCGTTCCATTCACGAACGCGAACGAGTTTCCGGGCGTCGTCGACAGCACCTCGACGCCCGGCCCTGCGACCGAGACCCAGGGGCCGTGGTTGCTCTCGGAGAAGGGGGCTCCGGCCGGGTCGATCGCTCCGACGCCGACCACGCCCGGGTACGCCGCCGGGTACGCGGGGAGCGAGCCGCCGCCGTTGCCGGCGGCGGCGACGACGACCGCGCCGAGGTCGAGAAGTCGCATCACGGCGCGCTGCAGCAGCGGGTCGGCAGGCCCCGCCAGCGAGAGATTGAGGATGGTGGCCTGCTCTTTCCACGCCACGTCGATTCCGCGCAGCACGTCGAACAGGTCGCACTCGTCGCTCGTCCCTCCTTCGAGCGGTGTGCACACGGGAATCGCGACCAGCTCCGCGCCGGGCGCGACGCCCGTGATGCCGAATGCGTTGTTCTCGATGGCGGCGATGAGCCCCGCCATGAGCGTGCCGTGCAGCGCCGGGGCGGCCGGTGGGCCGCCCTCGAGCGGAACCAGGCGAACGCGCGTCAGCTCGCGGTGCGCGACGTCCGGGGCGGAATCGAGGAGCGCGACCCGGACGCCGTGGCCGTCGGTGCGGCTGCGCGCCTGCATGACGCCGAGCTGCGCGAGGCCGATCTGGAGCGGGCGGTAGGGGTCGGGGCCCGTCGTCTTCGGCGCCGGCGCCGGGCGCGGCTCGCCCGCGGACGTCCGGTAGCGGCTGTGCGGCAGGACGACGGCCGGCGGCGCCGCGCGCGGAACGAGATCCTGCGGCGTCGCGTCGCGCGGGCCTCGTACACGAACGAGTGTCGCGCACAGCACCGGGCTCCAGAACGAATCGACGATCTTCGCATCCGGTCCGAGCGTGAAATCGTCGGCGAGCTCGCCGCTCGGGAGCTTCGGGAGCACGAGCAGCGCTTCGCCCGGCGCGCGGCTCATCACCGAAGGCTGTCGGCCTTCCGGGATGCGGACGATCGCGCCGTCGACCTTCTCGTCGCGCGCGAGCCTCGCGGCGGCCGGCGGCGGCGCAGCGGACAGCACGCCGGGCGAATCCAGCGCGGCCCCGGCGCCCGCACCCCCCGCGCCCCCCGCCCCCGCCCCCGGCAAGGCCCCCCCGCGCCCGGGCCCCGCCCCCGCGCGGGGGGGGGCGGG
>JAYRMX010000260.1:0-10137 GCA_041912475.1 Myxococcota bacterium | reverse complement strand
GATCCCCGACGCGCCCTTCGAGGCCCGAGACCGTGAGAACGCCCGCTCCGTCGAGCCGCGCCCAGCCACGGGTCGCCGTCACGGGCTCGTCTCCAGGTGGCTGGAGCACGAGGTCCGCAACGCGAGTCTCGAGGCGGACGCCGGCCGGGAGCCACGCGCCATCGCCGCGCAGCGCCGCCTGCCACGCGCCGAGCGGGGCCTCTCCCGCGAGCGAAACCGCGTCGAAGCGGCCCGACGCGAGGGTCCGGGTGGCGCGGTCGAACGCGCGGCGAGCCTCCTGGCCGAGCCACGCACCGGCCTCGCGCAGCGCGGCGACGTCGAGACGTGCCGCCGTCGCGTCGATCGCGAGGCGGGCGTCTTCGCCGGCGCTCCGGTCGATCGTCCCCTGCACGCCGAGCTCGAGATCGCCCGCCCGCAGCGTTGCTCCCGAGACCGAGAGCGAGGTGTCCGAGACCGAGAGTGTCGCCTCGACGCCGGCGGCGACCGGGCCGGCGATGCCTCGGCGGTCTTCGCCCCGGCCCGCCCGTGCGCGCAGCCCATCCGCCACGACGTCGAGCGTCACGTCGGTCGCGCCGCCATCTGCAGGAGCCACGCCGACCACACCCGACGCGAGCCCTGCGAGCTCGAGGTCCGCAGCCGCGTTGCGCAGATACGGCAGCAGCCGCGCGAGATCGAGGCCCGCGACCGCAACCTCGAGCCGCGGCGCGCCGCCCCGCGGCGCGGTCGCGTCGATCTCGAATCGCGCGCCTTCCTGCTTCGTCTGACGCAGCGTGCCGGCCATCCGCAGTCGCCCCGGCTCGAGCAGCCCCCTGCCGAGGAGCCGCACCGCGAGGTCGTCGACCTCGAATCGCCGGCTCGCCGCCGAGCCGGACGTGCCGAGGTCCGTGATCGTGAGGCGCCCGGAGCGTACGTCGAGCGCCGGCGCCGGAAGCTCGGCGGAGAACAGACGCTCGAGGACCACGAGCGGGTTCTCGAGGCCCGGCGTGAGGAGCGGGGGTGTCCAGTGCCCGTCGGCCCCGCGAACGAGAGCGAGCCGCGCGTCGTCGAGCACGATCGACCGGAACCGCAGGCGGCCCGAGAGCAGCGAGGCCGGGTCGAGGCTGGCCTCGAGGCGCGCGGCGGTGAGCGCCGGCTCACGTGCGCCAGCAAAGGCGACCACGCCCGTCGCCTCGACCGTGACGCCGGGCAGCAGGATCAGAAGGCGCGCGCTCTCGACGGAGGCGCTCGCTCCGAGGGCCTCGGAGAGGCTCGTCTCGACGGCGTCGCGGAGCCGGGTCGGTGCGGTCTTACCGGCGACGGCGAGCCCGGCGAGGGCGCCGGCCCCGAAGAGCAGCAGGCCCCCCCCGGCCCGGATCAGGGCGCGACGCGAACGGCGTCTTCGCACGGGCAACGAGCGTAGCAGGCGAGCGCGACGGCCCGGAAGGCCGTGCGCAGGTCGGGCCGCAGCCGGGCCGCAGGCCGGCGGATGCTCACCCGCGGCGCGCGCGGCCGTGCGGAAGGAGCGCGACGTGAAACTTGGGTCCGCCGAGCGGTCATGTACGTGCGTGACACGGCGCCACCCGACCGTCCGGACAGGCAATATCGGGACGCCTCCGCGATTCCGCTCACGGCACCCGGGGAAACACTCTAAGCCCCCATGAACACTAAAGAAATTGTCCCCTGTACCGAAGGTCTCACGGGAAGCGCGGGAGGCAGTCGGGCCTCCGCGGAGCGGCGGCCCACAAGGGAGTGCGACGGCATGGACACGAAGGAAACCCAGGCGAGCCCCATGAATCGCGTTCGCGAGCTGCGTGAGAACCGGCTGATGACCCAGGCCCAGCTCGCCCGCAAGGCGAAGGTGGCGCTGCGTACGATCCACAGCGTCGAGAAGGGCATGAACTGCCGCATGGACACCAAGCGCAAGATCCTCCTCGCGCTCGGCATGCGTTTCGAGGACAAGGACTACGTGTTCCCGCCGGCCAATGGCCGCGTTCACGTCGAGCCGATGAGCGAGCCGACGCAGCACTGATCCGTCCGAACCGATTCGGTTTCCGCCTCCCCCCCATGAGACGGCGGACCCGGCCTCCGGCGCGTGCCGGTGGCCGGGCTCCATTTCGGGCCCCCCGCAGGCTCGATCCCTTCCCGAGCCGCTACCTTCGGCCTCTGCGGTAGGAGCCGCCGGCAAGGCACGGCTCGCCCGAGCGGGGGTCGCCATTTCCGATCGTGTCACCGTCCTCGCAGATGTCGCGGGCATCGTCTCGCGATCGCACGACCTGCGCGAGACGCTCGGCAACGTCGTCGATCTGGTGGCCAAGCGTCTCGACGCAGACGTCTGCTCCGTCTACCTGACCGACCCCGACCAGAAGCACCTCACGCTGTGGGCCACGCGCGGCCTCGCGCGGGAGGCCGTCGGAAAAGTCCGGCTCTCGTTCACGGAGGGGCTGGTCGGACTCGCGGCGCGCGAGAAGCGGGCCGTCGTGACGCGCCGCGCGAGCCAGCACCCCGCGTACCGATACTTCCCCGAGACGGGAGAGGAGCGGTTCTCGTCGCTGATGGCGGCGCCGCTCATCGTGCGCGAGGTGCCGATCGGCGTGCTCGCCGTGCAGACGGCCGAGGAGCGCGACTTCGACCGGGGCGAAACCGAGCTGCTCCAGACCTGCGCGCAGCTCATCGCGCCGGTCGTGATGAACGCGCGGCTGCTCGATCTGGTCACGCGCAGCGAGGACCACAAGGCGCGCGTCGTCGCGGACCTCGCGCTCTCGGGCGTGCCGCTGATCGACGAGAAGCCGTCGCTTCCGCGGCGGCGCGACCTGCAAGGCATCGCGACTTCTCCCGGCATCGCGATCGGCCCCGTCTACCGGCTCGAGGATCCGCTCGACATCTCGGCGGTCGACTACACGCCGAACGCCGAGCCCGGCGGCGAGGCGGCCGATCTGCAGCGCGCGCTCGAGGCGGCGCGGCGCGAGCTCGACGACGTCCGCGAAGAGGTGGGCGAGCGCTTCGGCCCCGAGTTCGCCGCCGTCTTCAACACGCACATCCAGATCCTCGAAGACCACGGCTTCGTCTCGCGGCTCGAGCGCGCAGTCGCTGCGACCGGAAACGCGCGCGAGGCGCTACGAACCGTGCTCGCGGCGTACCGGGAGACCTTCGACAAGATCGAAGACGCGTACTTCCGCGAACGCGCCCTCGATCTCGAGGACGTCGCGCGGCGCGTGATGGGCAACCTGCTCGGCGTGCGCCATCGCAACGTTCCGCTCTCCGAGGGGTCGATCGTCGTCGCCGAGCACATCCTGCCCGCGCACTTCGCCCTCCTCGAGACCGAGAAGCTCGCGGGGATCGTGTCCGAGCACGGCGGCGCGACGTCGCACGGTGCGCTGTTCGCACGCTCGCTCGAGATTCCGGCCGTGACCGGCGTTTCGGGGATCCTCGAAGCCGCACGGCCGGGAGAGATCGCGATCGTCGACGGCGCGAGCGGCCGCGTCCACCTCTCGCCGGATGCGCGGCTGCGCGCCGAGTACGAGCGGGCCCAGCAACGCTACGAGGTCGCGGTCGAGCACCTCGACGCGCTCAAGGCCCGCCCGGCCGAGACGCGCGACGGCCATCGCGTGCTGCTCACGGCGAACGTCGGGCTGCTGAACGACCTGCGGCTGATCGAGCGCCACGGCGCGGAAGGTGTCGGCCTGTTCCGCACCGAGCTGCTCGCGCTCGCGCACCGTGGATTTCCGGAGGAGGAGGAGCAGGAGCGCCTCTACGACCGCGTCGCGCGCGCGATGGCGCCGCGCCCCGTCACGATTCGCACGCTCGACCTCGGCGGCGACAAGGCGCTCCCGCTCGTCGACGTCGAGCCCGAGGAGAACCCGCAGCTCGGCTGGCGGTCGATCCGGCTCATGCTGTCGCACGAGCCGTCGTTCCGCGCGCAGCTCCGCGCGATCCTGCGCGCGAGCGCCGCGAGCAACGTCCGCTGCCTGCTCCCGCTGGTGGGCAGCATCGACGAGCTGCGCCGCGTGAAGGAGATCGTCGCCGACCTGATGCGCGAGCTCGGGGAGCAGCACATCGCCTTCGACGCCGAGATGCCGATCGGGATCATGATCGAGGTGCCGTCCGCGGCGCTGATCGCCGATGCGCTCGCGCGCGAATGCGACTTCTTCAGCATCGGGACCAACGATCTCACGCAGTACACGCTCGCCGTCGACCGCGGCAACGAGCGCGTGGCCGAGCTCTACGAGCCGCTGCACCCGGCCGTGCTGCTCCTCATCGACCGCAGCGTGCGCGCGGCTGCGGCGTGCGGGATCCCGGTGTCGGTCTGCGGCGAGATGGCGAGCAGCCCGCTCGCGGTGCCGCTGCTCGTCGGCCTGGGCCTCGACGAGCTTTCGGGGAGCCCGAGCGCCGTTCCGGTCATGAAGGAGATCGTCCGCGCGCTCGACCGCGGAGAGGTCGCGGACGACGCGCGACGCGCGCTGCGGGCGAACACGGCGCGCGAGGTGCGCGCGCTCGCGGCGAGTCGGCTTCGCAAGGCCGGCTTGCTCGATCATCCCGAGATCGGGGGCTGGCTGCGCGCGACGGTCGAGGCTGCCGAACGGTCCGCGTGAGGCGTGCGGCGGCTACGCCTGCACGCCGAGCCGCCGATCGAGGTCTTCCGTGAGGCGGTGCAGCGACCGTTCGAGCCGCACGCGGCAGGCCTCGAGCTCGGCCTCGCCGCCGTGGCGCGGCACGACGATCGGCTCACCGTACGCGCACAGCACGCGCGCGAACGGAAGCGGGAGCAGCATCCGGTCCCAGCTTCCGAGTCGAAGCGCGGGGCGCGCCGAGAACGCGACCGGCCACAGCGGCGCATGGCACGCGCGCGCGAGCAGCAGCACGCCCGGCTTCGCGACGCCGGCCGGCCCGCGCGGCCCGTCGCACAGCAGCGCGCCGACTCCGGTCTCGCGCGCGGTGCGGATCTGTTGCCGCAGCGCCGAGGCGCCTCCGCGCGAGCTCGACCCGCGCGGAGAGGGCGCGTAGCCGAGGCGGGAGAGCAGCGCCTCGATCCAGTCGCCGTCGCGGCTGCGGCTCACGATCACGACGGCGTTTCGGTCGCGGAACTGGTGCGCCGCGAGGAAGACGCTGCGGTGCCAGAGCGCTCCGAGCGCCGGCCGCCCGGAGGCGTCGAACGGGTTCGGGCCCTCGACGCGCACGCGCCAGGTGGCGCCGAGGGCGCGGATCATCGACGCGGCGAGCGCGGCCAGGGCGGCGCGCCCGGCGCGGCGGAGCGATGAGTCCCTCGTCGCCAAGGGCCGCGATCGTAGCGCCGCGATTTCTCTTGACCCGAATGCGCAAGGTGGGCTAACACTTTTGTCAGTGGTGCCCCAAGGAGCGAGCCCAACTTGCTCTCCCGTGCTCGCTTCCAGCGCGTCCCCGGATTTTCGACTCGTTCCGGCACGGGCGCGGCCCGGAATCGGGGCGCGTCGCACGGGCCGGCCCGCGCGCCGCTCCGGGTAGGAGGAAAGATGGGTCCGAGGTGGAAGCGCACGTCGCTGGCCGTGGCACTGGCTCTGCTGATCGCGGCTCCGGCAGGGCGGGCCGCCGCCGAGCCCGACGCGCGAGGGCGCGAGCTGTGGGGGCTCTGCCAGCAGTGCCACGGCGCGGAGGGCGGTGGAGTGCGGGAGTACCTCGCGCCGTCGATCGCCGGCCTTCCGGCGTGGTACGTCGAGCGCGAGCTGCGCAACTTCCACGACGGAATCCGGGGTACGCACTTCGACGACACCTCGGGGATGCGCATGCGCCCGATGGCGCTCTGGCTCAAGAGCGACGCCGACCTCGTCGCGGTCGCCGGCCACGTCGCCGCTCTGCCTCCCGTCAAGCCCGCGCCGCTGCTCGCCGGCGGCAGCGCCGACGCCGGCGCCGCGCTCTATGCGCCGTGCATCGCGTGCCACGGCCCCGACGGCAAGGGCAACGAGCAGCTCGGCGCGCCGCCGCTCACGCACGCGAGCGACTGGTACCTGCTCACGCAGCTCCAGCACTTCAAGCAGGGCATCCGCGGATCGAACCCGCGGGATGCGAAAGGGGCGCTCATGATCCCGATGGCGAAGCTGCTCCCCGACGAGCAGGCCATGAAGAACGTGATCGCGTACATCACGACACTCGAGCCGTAGGCGGCGGAGGGAGCAAATGGCCAAGGCGTATTCGCCCGACGATCTCGCGGCACGCGTCTTCTGGATCACCATGGTCGGCGTGGGCGCCTGGATCCTCGCCGTCTTCATCTTCGTCCTCTGAGGTCCCGTCCATGATCCAGCACTACCTCGCGGCCGCATCGAGCAGCGCCGGAAGCATCGACTTCGTCATCGAGCTGATCTTCTGGGTGGTCGTCGCGTTCTGGTTCGTCCTCGTCGAGGCGATCTTCATCGGCCTCGTCGTCCGCTTCCGCAAGAAGGACGGCGTTCCTGCGCAATACATCACGGGCGAACAGAAGAGCGAGAAGCGCTGGATCACGATTCCTCACGCTCTCGTCCTGGTGTGCGACGTCGTCATCGTGGTGTGCGCGGTCCGGGTCTGGTACGACGTCAAGCAGAACCTGCCCGAGCCGCAGCAGACGGTGCGGATCGTCTCTCAGCAGTGGGCGTGGAGCTTCGTCCAGCCCGGGCCCGACGGTCGGCTCGACACCGACGACGACATCAAGACCGTGGACGACCTCCACGTGCAGGTGAACACCGTCTACCAGTTCAAGCTCGTCTCGCGAGACGTGCTGCACAGCTTCTCGGTTCCGGCGTTCCGATTGAAGCAAGACGCGATTCCCGGCCGCGTGATCACGGGCTGGTTCCAGCCGACGAAGACCGGGACGTTCGACATCCAGTGCGTCGAGATCTGCGGGATCGGACACGGCCTCATGCCCGGCCGGATCATCATCGAAACGCCCGAGCAGCACGCGGCCTGGATGGCCGGTCATGCTGCGGGGCAGGTCGCGCTGGCGTCGGTGACGCCGGTTGCCGGAGAGTAGCCGAATGGCGACGCATCCCGTCGAGGTGGCGGGCCACCACGGCGCGCACGGCCATCCTGCGGAGCCGTCGTTCTTCGAGAAGTACGTCTTCTCGACCGACCACAAGATGATCGCGATGCAGTACCTGTTCACCGGGATGGCGATGGCCGTACTCGGCGGATTCTTCTCGTACGTCTTCCGCATGCAGATGGCGTACCCGGGAGCCGAGGTTCCGTTCTGGGGGATCGTGACGCCGGCGGCGTACAACACGCTGGTGACGAATCACGGCGCGATCATGATCTTCTGGGTCGCGATGCCGGTGCTGATCGCGGCCTTCGGCAACTACCTGATCCCGCTGATGCTCGGCTGCGACGACATGGTGTTCCCGCGGCTCAACCGGCTCTCGTACCAGATCTTCCTGCTGAGCGCGCTGGTCCTGTTCTCGTCGTTCTTCGTGAAGGGCGGCGGATTCGGCGGCGCCTGGACCATGTATCCACCGCTCTCGGCCAAGGCCGAGTACAACCTGACCCCGGGCGGGTCGACCATCTTCCTCGCTGCGGTCGCGCTCGAGTTCGTCGCGTTCCTCATGGGCGGGATCAACTTCGTGACCACGACGATGAACTCACGGGCACCCGGCATGAAGATGTACGACATCCCGATGGTGGTCTGGATGATCGTGCTCGCGAGCATCCTCTTCATGGCGTCGGTCGGTCCGCTCATCGCCGGCGCCGTGATGCTGGTGTTCGACCAGACGCTCGGGACCGCGTTCTTCGACCCGAACCGCGGCGGCGACCCGATCCTCTGGCAGCACCTGTTCTGGTTCTTCGGGCACCCGGAAGTCTACGTAGTGCTGCTGCCCGCGGTCGGCATCGTCGCCGAGATCATCACGGTGTTCTCTCGCAAGAAGCTCTTCGCCTACAAGACGGTGCTCTACACCGCGATCGCGACGGGCGTGCTCTCGTTCACGGTCTGGGCGCACCACCAGTTCATCGCCGGAATCGACCCGCGGATGGCCAACGTCTTCACGGTGACGACGCTGCTCATCTCGGTGCCGATCGCCGAGATGATGTTCGTCTACGTCGCCACGCTCTACGGCGGCTCGATCACGCTCACCACGCCGATGCTCTGGGCGCTCGGCTTCATCGGCACGTTCCTGGTCGGCGGCGTGACGGGCATCTTCCTCGGCGCGAGCGGCAGCGACATCTACCTGCACGACACCTACTTCGTGCTCGCCCACTTCCACTACACGTTCTATCCGATCGCAATCATCGGAACCTTCGCGGGCTTCACGTACTGGTTCCCGAAGATGTTCGGCAAGATGCTGAACGAGACGCTCGGCAAGATCCACTTCTGGATCACGATCGTGACGTTCAACGGGATCTTCCTGCCGCTGTTCGTGACCGGCGTGCTCGGTGACAACCGCCGCATCCCGGATCACCGGATCTACCCGGAGCTGAACACACCGCTGCTGAACGGCCTGCGCGAGCTCGCGACGATCGCAATGGTGATCATGCTGATCGGGCAAGCGATCTTCGTCTACAACGTCGTTTCGAGCCTGCTCCGGGGCAAGAAGGCCGAGAAGAACCCCTGGAAGGCGAACACGCTCGAGTGGACGGCCGACTCGCCGCCGCCGCACGGCAACTGGAAGGAGCTGCCGCGCGTGTACCGCGGGCCGTACGAGTACAGCGTCCCGGGGCGCAAGGACGACTACTGGCCGCAGAACGAGCCGAACTGACCGAAGGGAGCCTCGATGTCCTCTGCAAGGCCGATCGCGACGACGCGCAGCGCGGCGGGGATGCCCACCGGGCGGCTCGCCGTTTGGTGGGTGATCGCGTCGGAGATCGTGATCTTCGGCGGGCTGCTCGCCTCGTACATCATGTACCGCCTCGCGCACGACGCGTTCGCGGAGCAGGCGGCGCACACCAACACCTGGATCGGCGCGTTCAACACGTTCGTGCTGCTGACGTCGAGCCTGATGGCCGTCCAGGCCCACAAGGCCGCCGACGAGGGCGACGGTCCGAGGGCCGCGCGCTTCCTTCAGCTCACCGCCGCCGGCGGGATTCTGTTCGCGGTCGTGAAGGCGTTCGAGTGGACGAGCGAGATCCGCCACGGCTTCACGATCACGTCGAATACGTTCTGGTCGTTCTACTACACCGCCGCGGGCCTGCACGCTGCGCACGTTCTCGCCGGCGTCGTGATCCTGCTGATCGTCGCGAAGAGCGCGAAGCGCTACGAGGAGCTGCACCGCGTCGAGCTGATCGGGATCTACTGGCACTTCGTCGACGTCGTCTGGATCTTCCTGTTCCCCCTCCTCTACATCGCGAAGTGATCGCTCAGCGATCGCAGACCGGGAGTACGCATGTCCGAGCACGAGGCGAGCGAAGGGCACTCCGGGGCGGAGTCGCACACCCACCACGGACCGTACGTCCGCATCTGGGCGATCCTGCTGGCGCTGCTGCTGGTGAGCGTCGCGGGACCGCTGGTGGCGGCGCTGGTCGAGCACCGGCCGACGGCGATTGCGATCACGCTCTCGACGGCGTTCGGCGTCGCGGTCGTGAAGGCCTACATGGTCGCGAAGAACTTCATGCACATCACGTTCACGCAGCGCTTCGTTCCGTACCTCGTGGTGACGATGGTGGTGTTCATGGTGCTGCTGTTCGCGGGAGCGTCCCCCGACGTGATGCAGCTCGAAGGCCGGAACTGGGTGAAGCCTGCCTGGATCGCAGCGAACGCCGAGGCGGCGTCGCATCCGGCGGCAGCGCACGGCGAACACGGGGAGAGCGGTCACTAGTGGGGGCGAGCATGACCCTTCACACTCTCTCGCGGCCGCCCCGGGGAGCACGGCCGCAGCTGGTCCCGCCCGGGATCATGGCGATGCTGATCTTCGTCGTGACGGAGGTCATGCTCTTCGCGGGCTTCGTGAGCGCCTTCACCATCATGCGCCGATCGGCGCTCGTATGGCCGCCTCCCGGCCAGCCGCGTCTGCCGGTGATGGAGACGGCGGCGAACACCGCGCTCCTGCTCGCGAGCGGCGTCACGCTCGCGATCGCGGGGCGCGCGTTTCGCCGCCACGCGCCCGACGCCCGCACGCCGCTCCTCGCGACGCTTCTGCTCGGGAGCGCGTTCGTGGCGCTCCAGGGGCGCGAGTGGGTGCAGCTCGTCGCGGCCGGGCTCACGATGACGTCGAGCGCGCTCGGGAGCTTCTT
>JAYRMX010000259.1:0-16026 GCA_041912475.1 Myxococcota bacterium | reverse complement strand
GCGGGCGCCGGCGCGCGCCGGGGGCGCGCGCGCGCTGCGCGCCGGCCCGGCCGCCCGCGCGGCCCGCGTCGCGCGCCGCCGGGCCGAAGGGACGGGCGAGCCCGAGCGCGGCGGCGCGCAGCCGGACGCGGCCGGCCGTCGACAGGTACGGCGCGAGCGAGTGGTCGAGGTGCGCGAGATCGCGGCGCCGCGCGGCCTCGCTGCGGCTCAAGCGCGCCCGCTGCAGGTCGACGAGGACCGGGCCGGCCGCCCCCGAGAGCACGTTGCCGTGGTGCAGATCGCCGTGGACGAAGCCCTGCGCGTGGAGCGCGGCGATCGTACGGCCGAGCGCGACGGCGAGCTCGCGCCGGGGGCGCGGGCCGACCATCGCGTCGCACAGGCGCGCCGCGTCGACGTACTCCATCGCGAGCAGCCGGTCACCGTTCGCGAGCGTGCCGAGCGCGCGCGGGCGGGGCACGGCGAGCTCCGCGCGCGAGAGCGCGCGCAGTGCGCGCCACTCGCGGTCGGCGGGTGACTGGCCGGCGAGCGCCCGCAGGCGGTCGCGCCAGGGATGGCTTCCCGATCCGACGCGGAAATGTTTCACGAGGAGATCGGCCCCGCCGGGGCTCGCGATTCGTACGATCCGCCGCTGCGCGCCGTCGTGGAGGACCACGCCGTCTCCGGTTTCGAGCCAGCGCTCGACCGCCCGCTGTGCGGCGGGCTCTGCCGCCTCCCAGCGCACCCGCGGGCTCACGCGAGGCGCCGCGCGTAGAGCGCGCGCAGCGCGCGCACGTGATCGTCCCAGCCGTGGCGCTCGGCGAGCGCGCGGGCCGCCTTGCCGAGCGAGGCGCGCGCCGCCGGATCCGCGAGGCGGGCGAGCGCACGCGCGAAGGCGGCGACGTCCTCGGGATCCTCGACCACGATCCCCGTGTCGCGCGCGATCTCGGCGGCGCCGTTCGCGCCGCTGGTGACGACCGGCAGGCCGGCGGCCGCCGCCTCGAGGCACACGTTCGCGAACGCGTCGTAGCGCGTCGGGAGCAGCAGGCCGTCGGCGGCGGCGACCAGCGCCTCGAGATCGCCGCGCGGGCCGAGGAATCGGACGCGGTCGCGAAGGCCGAGCCGTGCGGCGTGCGCGTGCCAGCGCGCCGCGTCGTCGCGTCCGGCGACCCACAGCACCGACGCGGCGTCCTCCGACGCGGCGAGCGCGCCGAGGGCGACGTCGAGGCCCTTTCGCCGGAAGCCCGAGCCCGCGAAGAGCCAGACCGTTCGCGACCCCGCGCCGAGCTCGCCGCGGACCCGCGCGCCCTCGTTCGCACGGCGATCGGGATGGAAGCGCACGAGATCGACGCCGTTTCGGATCACGGCGAGCCGCTCGCCCGGAACGCCGTAGCGCGCGGCGATCTGGTCGCGGACGAAGACCGAGTTGCACAGAATGGTCTGCGCGGGATCCGCGAAGACGGCGCGCTCGATCCAGAGCTGCGCTGCGTGGCGCGGCGTCGCCGCGCGAAGCCGCGCGCCGAGGCGGCCGTGCATGCGCTCGAGGTAGTCGGCGTGGCTCCCGCCGCCCGCGCGGAACACGTCCTGGTGGCGCGTTCGCGAGAACGACTGGACGACGTCGAAGCCGCTGCGGGTCGCGCGCGCGGCGGCCCGCGAGAAGCCGAGGACGCGCAGCGGCTTCCATCCGCCGGGCGCGCGCACGAGTGCGAGCCGCGTTCCGGGCGGCGCGGCGCCCGAGCGGCACACGACGGTGACGTCGTCGCCCGCGGATGCGAGGCCTGCGGCGACGCGCCACGCGACGCCCTCCGCTCCGCCGGCGCTCGCGTCCGAGCGCTCGATCACGAGCGCGACCCGCAGCGGACCGTCTACCGCGGCGCTCGGTCCCGGCGTCGCGCCACCCATCCCGCTCCCAGCGCCGCGGCTGCGAAGCCGAGGACGGAGGCGGCCGTCGCGGCGGGGGCGGGGCCGCATCCCGTCGGGGTGCAGAGCTTCCCGCGCCAGGCGCGAGCGGCGTCGGCCTGCGCTGCGGAGAGCGCTTCGGACCTCGCCGCGACGGGGAAGGCGGCGGCCAGCAGGACGAGCACGAGCCACGTGCGGCGCATCTGATCAAGGGTACAGCGGCCGGCTCTCGAAGCAACGACCGCGAATATCGCGGAGGCGAGCTTCGTCCCTGTCGGGTAGCGCCGCGGTTGACGCGCCGCGGCGCCCGTCTCATATTGCGCCGCGCAGAAGACCTGCAGGGGGGATGCGATCCACGCCATGGCACGGGCACCCGCGCTCGCGCTTTCCCCGGCCGAGTCCGGCGCCGCCGGGGCGCACCCGCGACGCGACAAGCGCGAGGCGATCCTCGCCGCAGCGATCAAGGTCTTCGCGCGCAGCGGCTACCACCGCGCGCGCGTCTCGGACATCGCACGAGAGGCCGGGATCGCGTACGGGCTCGTCTACCACTACTTCAAGAACAAGGAAGAGATCCTCGGGACGATCTTCGAGGAGCGCTGGAGCACCTTCCTCGCGGCGGTCGACGGCGTCTCGCACCGCGACACGACCACGGCCGACAAGCTGGTCTCGGTCGCGGCGCTCATCCTCAACGCGTACCGCCTGCACCCCGAATGGGTGAAGGTGCTCGTGCTCGAGATCCAGCGCTCGTCGCGTTTCGCCGAGCCCGGCCAGATTCGGGCGGTGTCGGCGCTCATGCAGGCCGTCGCGCGGATCCTGCGCGCGGGACAGGAGGCGGGCGAGCTGCGCGCCGACCTCGATCCCGACGTGGCGTGCTACGTCTTCATCGGCGCGCTCGAGCTCGTCGTCACGAGCCTCGTGCTCGACCTCATTCGCCTCGACGGCACGCCCGACGACGCGAGCGAGTACTACCTCAAGGTGGCGCGAACCGTGGTGGACATCTTCTTGAACGGCCTCGCGGCCGGAGGAGCGCGGTCTTGATCGAGGCGCGCGGAATTTCGAAACGCTACGGCGAGCACGTGGCGGTGAACGACGTCTCCTTCGAGGTGGCGCGCGGAGAGGTCGTCGGCTTCCTCGGCCCGAACGGGGCCGGGAAGACCACGACGATGCGAATCCTCACGGGCTTCCTGCCGCCGACCGACGGAACGGCGCTCATCGACGGCCACGACATGCTCACCGACCCGCTGAAGGCGCGGCGGTCGGTCGGCTACCTGCCCGAGATGCCGCCGCTCTATCCCGAGATGGACGTCGAGGGCTACCTGCGTTTCGTCGCGGCGATCAAGGGGCTTGCGCGCGGCGCGCGAAAGCAGGCCGTCGAGCGCACGCTCGTGCGCTGCGGCCTCACCGAGGTGCGGCGCCGCGTGATCGGATCGCTCTCGAAGGGCTATCGGCAGCGGGTGGGGCTCGGGCAGGCGATCATCCACGAGCCGCCCGTCCTCATCCTCGACGAGCCGACGGTCGGCCTCGACCCCGTCCAGATCCGCGAGATCCGCGGGCTCATCGCGAGCCTCGCCGCGCCCGGTCCCGACGGAATCCAGCACACGGTGATCCTGTCGACGCACATCCTCTCGGAGGTCGAAGCCATCTGCCAGCGCGTGATCCTCATCCACCGCGGGCGAAAGCGCCTCGACGCTCCGCTCGCGCAGATCGTCCAGGGAGGGCAGGGGCTCGAGGCCGTCTTCGCGCGCGAGACGGCGCGCGACGAGGCCGAGGCGGCGCCGGAGGCGGCATCGGCATGAAGCACGTACCCACGATCGCGTCGCGCGAGCTGCGCTCGCTCTTCGTCTCGCCGGTGGCCTATGCGGTGCTGACGCTCTTCGTGCTGCTCGCAGGGTTCTTCTTCCTGTCGAGCCTGCTGCAGTTCGAGGAGTACATCCTGCGCATGCAGCAGTTCCAGTACTTCGACCAGATGAAGGAGCTGAACCTGAACGACCACGTGATCGCGCCGTTCATCGGCGTCATGTCGGTCGTCCTGCTGTTCATGATCCCGGGGATCACGATGGGCCTGTTCGCGGCCGAGAAGGCGAACCACACCGACGAGCTGCTCCTCACGAGCCCGCTCACGATCTGGGACATCGTCCTCGGCAAGTATCTCGCCGCCGCCGCGTTCGTGACGCTGCTGGTCGTGCTCGTGGCGCTCTACCCCGCGATCCTGCTGCTCTACGGCGACCCGGAGATCAAGAAGACGCTCGCCGGCCTTCTCGGGCTCTGGCTCGTCGGCCTCGCCTACGCGGGGATCGGCGCCTTCGCCTCGTCGCTCACGCGGAATCAGATCATCGCGTTCGCGTTCTCGTTCGTGCTGCTGCTCGTTCTCTGGATGCTCTCGTTCCTCGCCGACCTCGGCGCGGCAGGGGGAGCGATCGGGTCGGCGACGGGCGTCGCGGATCTGCTGCGCTGGCTCTCGACGGCCGAGCATTTCGAGCGGTTCGTGAAGGGCCTCGTCGACACGGCCGACCTCGCGTACTTCGGCGTCATCGTCGGCAGCGCGCTCGCTCTCACGAAGTTCACCGTCGAATCGGTGCGGTGGCGGTAGACCCATGAAGCGCTGGGCATCTCTTCTCGCTCCGCTGGGCCTCGTCGCGATCGCCTTCGGGCTCGTGTCGGTGTTCCTCATGCTCGCGGGCGCGCCGACGGATCTGTACTGGATCTGGGGCAACATCGTCGTCGGCGTGATCCTGCTCGGGATCTCGCTGGTCGCGAGCCTCGATGCGCTTCGCGAGCGCATGCACACGGGAGAGGCGCGTCGCGCGTCGCGCTACGGGACGACGGCAGTTCTGTCGACCCTGCTCGCGCTCGCGATCCTCGGGCTGCTCGGCTTCCTCGCGCAGCGCCATCCCGTGCGCTTCGACTGGAGCGAGGCCGGCGTCCACTCGCTCACCGACCAGACGCACAAGGTGCTCGAGGGCCTGCCCGGCGACGTGAACGTCACGGCCTTCGTCTCCGCGGGAGAGGTCGGTCCCGTTCGCGAGCTGCTCGAGCGCTACGCCTACGAGAGCCCCAGATTCAAGGTCGAGTTCGCCGATCCGACGGCGCGGCCCGACCTCGTCGAGAAGCTCGGGATCTCGCCCGACAAGCTCGGCAAGGGCCTCGTTCGCGTCGCGATCGGCAACGACGCCGTCGAGCTCACCGAGTTCGACGAGGAGAAGCTCACCAACGCGCTCGTGAAGCTCACGCGTCAGGGAACGCGCAAGGTCTACTTCCTCGAGGGGCACGGCGAGCGGCCGATGAAGGGCGAGGGCTCCGAGGGCAAGGAGGGCTTCTCGCGAGCGGCCGAGGCGCTTCGCAACGAGAACTACCAGACCGAGAGCCTCGTGCTCGGCCAGAAGGGCGACGTGCCTTCGGACGCGAACGTCGTCGTCTCCGCGGGCCCGACGCGGCCGCTGCCCGAAGAGGAGCACGCGGCGCTCGAGCGCTACCTCGAACGCGGCGGGTCGCTGCTGGTGCTGGTCGACCCGCGGTCGCGGACCGATCTCGGCAAGGACCTCGAGCGCTGGGGCGTGAGCCTCGGCGACGACGTCGTCGTCGACCGGCTGCAGGGCTTCTTCGGGCGCGCCGCGACGCCGTTCGCGGGAGAGTACGGCGCGCATCCCATCACGAAGGGCCTGCGGGAGGTGACGCTCTTCCACGTCGCCCGCAGCGTGCGGCCGACCGACGCCGCGCGCTCGCACTACACCGAGATCGTGAAGACGAGCCCCGATTCGTGGGCCGAGCGCGACCTCGAGGCCTTCTTCAACGAGGGCAAGGCGGAGCTGTCCGAGGCGGACCTCAAGGGCCCCGTGTCGCTCGCGGTCGCCGGGAAGCCGCTGATCGGCGGCGGCGCAAGCGCCGACGAGAAGAAGGGCGAGAGCGGCCCCCGGCTCGTCGTCTTCGGCGACTCCGACTTCGCCGCCAACCAGCTCCTCGACCAGTACCGGAATCGCGACCTGTTCGTGAACAGCGTGAACTGGCTGCTCGGCGACGTCGAGGCGATCTCGCTGCGGCCGAACAAGTCGCGGCCGTCGCGCGTCGAGCTCTCGACCGAGCAGCTCTCGAACATCCGCTATCTCGCGCTCTTCGTGCTGCCGGAGGCGATCGCCTTCCTCGGCGTCCTCGCCTGGTGGTCGCGGCGGCGCGCGCCCGGGCGATGAACCCGCGATCCACCGCGCTGCTGCTCCTGGTCGCCGCGGTGCTCGGCGCCTTCGTGTACCTGTACGAGGTCCGCGGCGGCGAGGAGCGCAAGGAGGCCGAGCAGACCGCGAAGCGCCTGTTCCCCGGCGTCTCGGGCACCGACGTCGCGTGGATCGAGCTCACGACGAACGACGGCAAGACCGCGCGCGCGGAGCGCAAGAAGGGCGCCTGGCAGGTGGTGGCGCCGCTGTCGTTCCCGGGAGACGCGGTCAACCTCGACGGCATCGCGGCGAGCCTCGCCGACCTCACGAGCGAGAAGGAGATCGAGAGCCCGCAGTCGCCCGAGGTCTACGGCCTCGGCGGGGCGAGCCGGATCGTTCGCTTCGGCACCGGCGGCAAGGACCACGCGCTCAGCGTCGGCAAGAAGGCGCCGGTCGGAAGCGGCACGTACGTCGCGACCGCGGAGCAGCCGGGGCGCATCGTCACGATCCCGACCTACCGCGCGACCAACCTCGAGCGCAGCCTCGACGACCTGCGCGACCGGCGCGTCATGAACTTCGACCGGGCGTCGATCGAGAGCGCCGACGTGCGCTGGCCGGGCGGCCACGTTCGCCTCGAGCGCAGCGGCTCGGGCTGGAAGATGACCGAGCCGATCGCGGGGCCGGCCGACGACGCGACGGTCGACGCGCTGCTCTCGAACCTCGGCTACCTGCGCGCGGATTCGTTCGAGGACGCTCCCGGCCCGGACGCGGCGACCGGGATGGACCGGCCGGCGCTCGAGGTGACGCTCGCCGGCCAGGCGGGGGCCGACGGCCAGCCGTCGCCCGTCTTCCACGTCGCGTTCGGCGCCGAGCAGAACGGCAAGCGGCTGGTTCGCGCTGCGCAGCCGTCGCTCTACCGCGTGGCCGCGCAGCGCCTCGACGACTTCGCACGGACCGTCGTCGCGTACCGATTCAAGGAGGTCTCGCACTTCGTCGCGACCGATGCGCACACGGTCGAGCTCGCGCTGCGCGGCGAGGGCGGCGCAACGCTCGACGAGAAGCTCGAGCACGCCGACGCGGGCTGGACCGGGAGCCCCGAGGCCGTCGATCCCGGAAAGGCCGCTCGGCTCGCCGCCGAGCTCGCGCGCCTGCGCGCCGCCGACATCGTCACCGAGAACGCGAGCGACGCCGATCTCGCCAGGCTCGGGCTCGATCCGCCGCGCGTTCGCATCCGCGTCGTCGGCGCGTCCGCCGGCACGCCGCCGCTCGCGACGGTCGACGTCGGCGCCGACTCCGACGGCAAGGGCCCCGTCGCACGCGACCCGGCGTCGAAGACCGTCTACCGGCTCGCTCCGACGGTGAAGGAGTGGCTCCCGGTCGGCCTCGAGAGCTTCCGAACGCTCTTTGCCGCGAAGCCTGCGCAGCAGGGCGCGGCCGCCACGGACGCGGCGCCTCCCGGCGAGGAGCCCGCGAACCCGCTGCCCGAAGGACGCCTCGACGAATAGACGCACCCCGCCGGGGCAAAGCGGCACGGCGCGGGCGCGCAGCGAGCGCCGGTGCCGCCGGCCGCGGGTCCGGTTCTTGCTGCGGTCGGTTTCGCGGATGTCGGCGCCGTGCGCCGGGGAGAGCCATGGAGTCGATCGTTCCCACCGTCGCCCGCCGCCGCTGCGGCAAGTGCGGCCGCACCCTCGGCCTCGCGCTCTGGCCCTGGAGCGGGAAGCTCTTCCTCACCACCCACGGGCTGTGCGACGATTGCTTCCGCAAGGTGATGAGGAAGTCGCGGCCGCGCGCGCGCGCACGGGCCGCAGAAGGGACTGCGCAGTGACCGACTCCCGGGACGCCCGCCGCATCGTCGTGCCGGGCCGCCAGCGAATGACGCCGAGCGAGGCGCTCGTCGAGACTCTGGTCGCGCAGGGCGTGACCGACGTCTTCGGCATCGTCGGGTCGGCGTACATGGACGCGCTCGATCTCTTTCCCGCCGCGGGGATCCGCTTCATTCCGACCGTCCACGAGCAGGGCGCAGCGCACATGGCCGACGGCTACGCCCGCGCGTCCGGGCGGCACGGCGTGTGCGTCGGACAGAACGGGCCGGGGATCACGAACTTCGTCACGGCGATCGCCGCGGCGTTCTGGGCGCACAGCCCGGTCGTCGCGATCACGCCCGAGACGGGGAGCCTCACGATGGGGCTCGGCGGCTTCCAGGAGACCGACCAGCTCCCGATCTTCTCGAAGATCACGAAGTACCAGGCGCACGTGAGCCACCCCGCGCGAATGGCCGAGCTCGCCGCGCGCGCGTTCGATCGCGCCGTCCTCGAGATGGGCCCGGTCCAGCTCAACATCCCGCGCGACCACTTCTACGGCGAGATCGAGTGCGAGATCGGCGAGCCGATCCGCATCGAGCGCGGGCCGGGCGGAGCGGAGAGCCTCGAGCGCGCGGCGGCGCTGCTGGCCGGCGCCCGCTTCCCCGTGATCCTCTCCGGCGGCGGCGTCGTGATGTCGGACGGAGTCGGAGCGGCCGTGGCGCTGGCCGAGGCGCTCGGCGCTCCCGTTGCGACGAGCTACCTGCACAACGACGCCTTCCCGGCGAGCCACCCGCTCGGGTGCGGCCCGCTCGGCTACCACGGGTCGAAGGCCGCGATGCGGATCATCGCCGAAGCCGACGTCGTGCTCGCCCTCGGCTCGCGGCTCGGCCCCTTCGGAACGCTTCCGCAGTACGAGTTCGACTACTGGCCGCGCGACGCGAAGCTGATCCAGGTCGACGCCGACCCGCGCGTGCTCGGGCTCGTGAAGAAGCCGGCCGTCACCGTCTGTGGCGACGCGCGCGAGGCGGCGCTCGCGCTCTCCGCGCTGCTCGCGGGCAGGCCCGTCGCCGCGTCGCAGACGCGAGAGGCGCGGCGCGCACGAATCGACGAGGCGCGCGGCGCCTGGGAGCGCGAGCTCGCCGGCTGGGACTTCGAGCGCGACGCGTGGAGCCTCGAGGTGTCTCGCGGCTCGAAGCGGATGCACCCGCGGCAGATGCTGCGCGAGCTCGAGAAGGCGCTGCCCGAAGGCGTGATGGTCTCGACCGACATCGGCAACATCTGTCAGATCGCCAACAGCTATCTGCGCTTCGACCGCCCGCGCAGCATGTTCGGCGCCATGATGTTCGGCAACTGCGGCTACGCGTTCCCGGCGATCATCGGCTGCAAGGCGGCTTCGCCGGACCGGCCGGCCGTCGCGTACGTCGGCGACGGCGCGTGGGGAATGAGCTTCGGCGAGATCCTCACCTGCGTTCGCGAGCGGATTCCGGTGACGGCCGTCGTCTTCAACAACGGGCAGTGGGGCGCCGAGAAGAAGAACCACGTCGACTTCTACGCCAACCGCTTCCTCGGCGTGAACCTCGAGAACCCGAGCTTCGCCGCCGTCGCGCGCGCGATGGGCGCCGAGGGACAGACGATCGAGACGCTCGGCGACGTCGGGCCGGCCCTGCGCGCGGCGTGCGCGGCGCAGGCCGACGGGCGAACGACGATCCTCGAGATGATGGTGACGCAGGAGCTCGGCGACCCGTTCCGGCGCGACGCGCTGCGAAAGCCGCGGCGGCTGCTCGCGAAGTACGCGTCCTGCCAGTGACGGCGGCGGCCTCGCCGCCGCCGGCGCGCCGGGCGCGAGGCTACCGCGCGGCGAGCAGCGCGAGCATCGCGTCGTGGACGAGTCCGTTGCTCGACACGATGCTGCTGCCGTCGGCGGGAAGCGAGCCGCCGCGAAGGTCCGTGACGCGCCCGCCGGCCTCCTCGACGAGGAGCGCGCCGGCCGAGACGTCCCAGGCGTGGAGCTTGCGCTCCCAGTAGCCGTCGAGACGGCCGCTCGCGACGTAGCACAGGTCGAGCGCCGCGCTGCCATCGCGGCGCACTGCGCGCGCACGCTTCACGAAACGGCCGAAGTGATCGAGGTTGTCGTCGGCGCTGTGATGGACGTCGTACGCGAAGCCGGTCGCGAACAGGCCGCGCGCGAGGTCCGGTTCGCGCGAGACGCGGATCGGCGCTCCGTTGCGGAACGCGCCGCCGCCGCGGACCGCGTGGTAGAGCTCGTCGAGCAGCGGGTCGTACACGACGCCGGCGGTGCGGACGCCGCCGTGCTCGGCGCCGATCGAGACGCAGAAGCGCGGGTAGCCGTGCGCGTAGTTGACCGTGCCGTCGAGCGGGTCGATCACCCAGCGCCAGGCCGATCCCGACCCGGGCCGGCTGCTGCCCTCCTCGGCGAGGATCGCGTCCGCCGGACGCTCGCGCTCGAGCGCGCTCACGATCAGGTCTTCGCAGCGCCGGTCGACCTCGGTGACGAGATCGCCCGGCGCGCTCTTGGTTCCGATGCGGAGCTCGGTCTCGTAGCGCTCCCGCTGCACGGCGCCCGCCGCGCGGGCGAGCCGGACGGCGAGTGCGAGCGTCTCGTCGATCTCAGACATCGAAGACTCCAGCAGCCGGCGCGGCGTCGAGCCGGAAGACCGCCCGAGCGTTCTCGGTCGTGATGCGCGCCACGTCCTCGGGCGCACGATCGTGCAGCCGCGCCAGCGTCTCGCCGACGAGCGCAACGTGCGCGGGCTCGTTTCGCCGCCCGCGAAAGCCCTCGGGTGCGAGCAGCGGTGCGTCGGTCTCGACGAGGAGCCGGTCGAGCGGCAGCGCGGCCGCCACGTCGCGCAGGCCGCGGTCGCGCCGGAAGGTGAGGATGCCCGAGAACGAGACGTAGAAGCCGGCGTCGAGCGCCCGGCGCGCGAAGTCGAGCGTTCCCGTGTAGCAGTGGAGGACGCCCGTTAGGGCGCCGCCGCCCTCGGCGCGCCAGATCGCGAGCAGGTCGTCGTACGCCTGCGGACCGTCGTCGCGCACGTGGATCGTGACCGGCAGGCCGTGGCGGCGCGCGAGCGCGACCTGCTCGGCGAAGACGCCGCGCTGCACCTCGCGCGGCGCGTGGTCGTAGTGGTAGTCGAGCCCGCACTCGCCGACCGCGACCACGCGCGGAAGCCCGAGACAGGCGTCGAGCGACGCGCGTCCCGCGTCGTCGAGCAGCGCGGCGTCGTGCGGGTGGACGCCGGCGGTCGCGAACACGCGCGGATCGCGCGCGGCGAGCCGTGCGGCGCGCACGTTGTGCTCGGTGCCGTAGCCGGCGCCGATCGCGAGCATCGTGTCGACGCCCGCCGCCGACGCGCGCGCGAGCACCGCGTCGCGATCGGCGTCGAACTCGCTCGCCGTGAGATGCGCGTGACTGTCGAGCCACATCAGGGCTCTCGGGCCTCGAGCCGCGGGAACAGCGGGTCCCCGCGCCGCGTCGGCGAGCCGGCGGGCAGGGCTCCCCAGCGCAGCGCGTCGCCCGGAAGCTGCGCCGTCTCGAGCGCGCCGGGAAGGCCGATTCGGGCGAGGATCTCCGCGCACGCAGCCGGCAGAAACGGCGCGAGCAGGAGCGCCACCACGCGCAGCGTCTCGCACGCGGCGTTCAGCGTCGTTCGCACGACGGGGCCGCCGCCCGGGTCCTTCGCCGCCTTCCACGGCGCGCGCAGGTCCATGAGGCGGTTCGCTGCGTCGACGAGGCGGAAGATCTCTTCGAGCGCGCGGTGGATCTCGAGGCCGGCGACGAGGGCGTCGACGCTCCGCGCCGTCTGCGCCGCGAGCGCGGCGAGGTCGCGCTCGGGCTCGCCGGTCGCCGCCGGATCCGGCGCGGGAACGCACCCGCCCGTGAATCGCTCGGTGAGGTTCAGCGTGCGCGAGACGAGGTTGCCGAGGTTGTTCGCGAGGTCGGCGTTGATGCGCTCGACGAGCGCGGCGTCGCGAAGATCGGCGTCGAGGCCGAAGCTCATCTCGCGCAGCACCGCGTAGCGGAAGGCCTCGAAGCCGTAGCGGTCGCGCATCGCGAGCGGCGAGAGCACGTTTCCGAGGCTCTTCGACATCTTCCGGCCTTCGACGTTCCAGTAGCCGTGGACCGAGAGATGGCGCGGCGGAGCGAGCCCGGCGGCCTTCAGCATGATCGGCCAGAAGATCGCATGGGGCTTCAAGATGTCCTTCGCGATCAGGTGCTCGGCGGCGGCCCAGCGCGCGGCAAACGCCGGATCGTCGGGGTAGCCCGCGCCCGTCAGATACGAGATCAGCGCGTCGAACCAGACGTAGCAGACGTGGTCGCGGTCGAAGGGAAGCTCGATCCCCCAGGCGAGGCGCGCCTTCGGCCGCGAGATCGAGAGGTCGCCGAGCCCGCTCTCGTCGCGCAGCATGGCGAGCGCCTCGTTGCGGTAGCGCGCCGGCCGGATGAAGTCGGGGTTGCGCTCGATGTGCTCGCGCAGCCAGCCGAACGCGCGGCTCATCAGGAAGAAGTAGTTCGACTCGCGCCTCGCCTCGGGCGCGCGCTCGTGATCGCGGCAGCGGCCGCCGTCCATGTCGCGGTCGGTGAGGAAGCGCTCGCACCCGACGCAGTACAGGCCCTCGTAGGTGCGCAGCTCGATCCATCCGGCGTCGTGGACCTTCTGCAGGATCGCCTGCACGTTGCGCGCGTGATCGGCGTCGGTGGTGCGAACGAAGCGGTCGGCGCGCAGTCCCACTTCGTCCCAGACCGCGCGGAACTGCCCCGAGATCTCGTCGGCGAACGCGCGGGGGGCGATGCCGCGCGCCGCGGCGGCCTCGACGATCTTCTCGCCGTGCTCGTCGGTGCCGGTGACGAGCCAGGTCTCGCAGCCGCGCAGGCGGTGGAAGCGAGTGAGCGCATCGGCGACGCAGTAGGTGTACGCGTGGCCGATGTGGGGCTCGGCGTTCACGTAGTAGATCGGCGTCGTGACGTAGTAGGCGCGCGTCACGACACGGCCTCGCGCAGCGCGAGCAGCGCGCGCTCGGCCGCCATCTGGGGGTTCGCGTTGCGCTGGACGAGGCCGCGGCGCGCGGCGCGGACGGCGGAGAAGGCGGCGAGCGCGGGAGCGAGGTCGGCGTCGCCGGCGCGCGCGCGGCGCGTCACCTCGCGGTGCAGCCACGCGGTGGCGGTCTCGAGCAGCTCCTCGACGGCGGCCGCCGCGTCGGCGCGTACGCCGCGGTACTCCTCGGCCCAGTCGAGGAGCGCCGGCACGTCCATGCGGCCGATGCCGCCGAGCCGCTCGACCAGCTCGCGGACCGACTCGGGCGCGTCGTCGCCGATCAGCGCGCCCGCGGGCGCCGCCGGAAACGCGACGCGCTGGCATCGCGAGCGCAGCGTCGCGAGCAGGCCCGCCGCGGCCGCGGCGACGAGCACGAGCGTCGTGCGCGGCGGAGGCTCCTCGAGAAGGCGCAGCAGCGCGTTCTGCGCCTCGGCATTCAGCCACTCGGCCCCCTCGATCACGGCGGCGCGGCGCGCGCCCTCGGACGTTCGGAGCCGGAGCTGCGACTGCACCGCGCGGATCTGCCCGATGCGAACGCGCGTGTCGTCGGCGCCGCGCGTCACCCAGAGCAGGTCGGGGTGGTCGCCGACGTGACGGTAGAGGGGGCCGGCCTTGCCGGACCCGTCGATCGCCACGTCGTTCGGCGCGGCCGAGCGGCGGCAGTCGGCGCAGCGCTCGCAGGGCTGCGTGCCGCCCGCGCTGCACACGAGTGCGCGGACGAAGCGGAGCGCCGCGGTCGCGGCAGCGGCGCCGGGGCCCGAGAGCAGATACGCCGAGTGGATGCGGCCGCTCGCGAGGCTCCGGTCGAGCAGGGCGTCGGGCGAGCGCGCGGCGTCGTTCACGGCGGCCCGAGTCTAGGAGAGCGCCCCGAGACCCGCACCGAGGCGAGGACGCCGAACGCGTCGCCCCGCGGTCTAGACCGCGACGATCGCCGTCACGCCGGGAACGGCCGCGCGCAGGGCCGGCTCGAGCGCGAGGCGCAGCGTCGCGAGCCGGGCCGGACAGCTCGCGCACGCGCCGTCGAGGGCGAGTCGAACGGTCCCGTCGTCGTCGACCGCGACGAGCTCGACGTTGCCGCCGTCGGCCACGAGGGCCGGCCGCAAGCGGTCGAGCGCGGCCTCGACCCGTGCGTGGAGCGGATGCGGCGGCCGGCCGAGCATGCCGTGCGGATCGGCTCGACGCCGCCCGCCGTTGAGCGGCGCCGCGTTGAGGGCTCGGCGCGCGCGGGATAGCCTGCCCTGTCTGACGGCGGGCCGGCCTGCCGTCGCGGGAGGGTCGATGCGAGTCACCGTCAAGCTCTTCGGATCGCTCCGCGAAGCGGCGGGGTCGCGAACGCTCGACCTCGAGCTGCCGGCGGGAGCGAAGGTCGACGACCTGCGCGAGGCCGTCGCCCATCGCCTCCCGTCGGCCGCGAAGCTCGGGCCGCGCGTCGCCGTGGCGGTCAACCAGGAGCTCGCGTCTGCGGGCACTGCGCTCGCCGAAGGGGACGAAGTGGCGCTGCTCCCTCCGGTCTCGGGCGGGGCCGGGCGCTGCACGCTCTCGGACCGGCCCCTCGACGTCGGCGAGGTCGTTCGCCGCGTGTCGGGCCCCGACGCGGGCGGCGTCGTCACGTTCCTCGGGCAGGTGCGCGACCGATCGCGCGGGCGCACGATCGATCACCTCGAGTACGAGGCGTACGCCGGGATGGCCGAGCGCGAGCTCGATCGCATCGCCGCCGAGGCGGCCGAGCGCTGGCCGGGTGTTCGCGTCGCCGTCGCGCACCGCACGGGCGTGCTCGCGATCGGAGATCTCGCCGTGGTCGTCGCCGCGGCGTCGGCGCACCGCGGCGAGGCCTTCGAGGCGTGCCGCTTCACCATCGACACGCTGAAGGAGCGCGTTCCGATCTGGAAGAAGGAGGTTGCGACCGACGGCGCCTACTGGGTTGAGGAGCACGCGTGAGCGGGCCGGCGGACGGGGCTGGTCGAGGAGCACGCGTGAGCGGGCCGGCGGACGGGTCTGGTCGAGGAGCACGCGTGAGCGGGCCGGCGGACGGGCCTGGTCGAGGAGCACGCGTGAGCGGGCGAGTCGCGCGCGTCCACGTTCGCCGCGCAGCGCACGAGGCGGGCGGGCGATGAGCGGATCCGCGCACGGGGCGCACGGAAGCGAAGGGCTCGGCGCGCACCGCGCGGCCGCAGCGACCGCCGTGCCGACGGCGGTCCTCACCGTGAGCGACACGCGAACGCTCGAGACCGACACCGGCGGCGCGCTCGCGGCGGAGCTGCTCGCGGGCGCCGGGCATCCCGTCGCCTGGCGCCGGATCGTTCGCGACGAGCCGGACGAGATCCGCGCTGCGGTCGCGGGCGCCCTCGCCGACGACGGCGTGCGCGCGCTCGTCGTGACCGGCGGAACCGGCGTCGCGCCGCGCGACGTGACACCCGAGAGTGTCGAGCCGCTGCTCGAGCGGATCGTCCCCGGCTTCGGCGAGCTGTTTCGCGCGCTCTCGTTCACCGAGATCGGGAGCGCGGCGCTCCTTTCGCGCGCGCTCGCGGGCCTCGCGCGCGGTCGCGTGGTCTTCGTCGTTCCCGGATCGCGGGGGGCGGTCCGCCTCGCCCTCGAGCGGCTCGTCCTGCCCGAGATCGGGCATCTGGCCGCCGAGGCGGTCAAGACGCGGTAGCGGCCGTTCGATCCGCACCGGGTGCGGCCTCGCGCGCTCTCCACCGCTCTCCTCGCCCTCGGGCTCGCGGCCGCCGCCGCGCCGGCCCGGGGGCACACGTACCTGTGGATCGACGATGCGGGCGTGACGCACGCCACCTCGGACCCCGCGGCCGTGCCTCCGGCCGCCCGCGGGCGCCTCGTTCCCGAGGGCGACGCGCGCGCGGGCCTGTGGCGGGAGGGTCTCGAAGGCCCGCCGGCGCCGGACGCCCACGACGGCACGCACGCCGAGGCCGACCGCGCGCGCCGGCTCGCTCGGGGCGCGCTCGACGACCTCGGCCGCGGTGAGACGGCGCGCGCCGCGGCGGCGCTCGAGGCGGCCCTCGCGCTGGCGCCGAACCTCGCCGAGGCGCACTGGTACCTCGCGCTCCTCGAGCAGGCGCGCGGTCACTTCGACGACGCGGCGTCGCACCTGCGGGATTTCCTCGCGACGGCGGGCGACGGCCTCGATCCGTGGCG